>PMON01000034.1 GCA_003162395.1 Acidimicrobiaceae bacterium | reverse complement strand
TAGGTCGTCCACTTGCCGCCGGTCACGTGCACGACCCCGTCGTCGGCCGTCCGGACCCTGTGGCGTCGGGACAGGTCGGCCGTCCGCTCGCGGTGGTGGTGGTCCGTGGCGTCGGCGAGCAGCGGGCGGAGACCCGCCCAGACCGCGGTCACGTCGTCGCGCGTGAGCGCCGCCGACGTGACCGAGTTGACGGCTGCGAGCAGGTAGTCCACGTCCTCTTGCTGGCAGAGCGGGTCGTCCAGCGGACCGTCATAGGCGGTGTCGGTCGTGCCGATGTAGGTGTAGGGCGCGTCCTCCCAGGGCACGACGAAGATGCTGCGGCGGTCCTTCGGCACCGGCACGACGGCCGCGGAGCGGCACGCGAGCCGGGCACTGGGCACGCTCACGTGCACCCCCTTCGCAGGCGTGATCGAGCGCGCCACGCGGTGCTCGTCGAGGCTGGTGAACTCGTCGGCCCAGACGCCCGTCGCGTTCACGACCACGCGCGCGACCACCTCGAAGGACGAGGGGGCCTCGCCCGGCGCGACCGGGGTGACGGTGATGCCGCTCGCGTTGCCCGACGGGTCGTGGAGCACGCCCGTCGCCTTGGCGTAGGTCGCGACCACGGCACCGAACCGCTCGATCGCGGTGCGAGCGAGGCACAGCGTGAGCCGCGCGTCGTCGCCGCGTGCGTCCCAGTAGCGAAAGCCAGCCACCAGGCGCTCGACGTCGAGCGAGGGGAAGTCCTCGAGCACCTCGTGCTTGGTGAGCCGCCGGTGCCGGCGCCCGATGCGGACGCCGCCGGTGGCGTCGTAGAGCCACAGCGCCGTGCGGTAGGAGCGCGCGACGGCCTTCGACACGACGCCGTCCCGGCCGAACAGGGGCACGAGGAAGGGCAGCGGGCGAACGAGGTGCGGGGCGTTCTCGAGCAGTCGCTGGCGCTCGTGGAGGTTCTCGTAGACGAGCCGAAGCTCGCGCTGCTGGAGGTACCGGAGCCCGCCGTGGGCCATCTTGGAGGACTTCGAGCTGGTGCCCTCGGCGAGGTCGCCCTTCTCCACCAGTGCGACGCGCAGGCCCCGGCTCGCCGCGTCGAGCGCGGTGCCCGCCCCTGTCATGCCACCCCCGACCACCACGACGTCGAAGGTGCCGGCACGAAGCGCGTCCAGCTGGTCACCGCGGACGAGCCGTGTCACGCAGGCAGCCTGCCACAGCCCGATACGAGCCCCGCCACCGTGGCGCGGGGTGCGAGGTTGCCCACGGCTCACGGAGCGACGCAGGCAAGGTGGCTACCGTGGCGCACGTGGACTTCGAACTGAGCGACGAGATGCAGTCACTGCGAGACTCGGTGCGGCGCCTCGCCCAGGACAAGATCAAGCCGCGAGCTCGCGAGGTCGACCGGACCGGCGAGTACCCCCAGGACTTCTTTGACGCCTTCCGCGACGCAGGGCTGCTCGGTCTGTGCATCCCCGAGGAGTTCGGCGGCTCGGGGGCGGGCATCGTGGGCCTCACCGTCGCGATCGAAGAGGTCACCAAGTACTCGAACGTCGCGGGCCTGATGCTGCTGCTCACGAGGCTGCCAACGGGGCCGGTGATGATCGCGGGGACCGAGGACCAAAAGCGCCGGTACCTGCCGGGGATCGCCGACGGCACGTCGCGGAGCGCCTTCGGGCTCTCCGAGGCCCAGGCGGGCAGCGACGTCGCGGGCATGCGCACGAGGGCGACGAAGGACCCGGGCGTCGAGGGCGGCTGGATCCTCAACGGCACCAAGTGCTGGATATCAGGCGTGCGCCAGGCCGACTGGTACACGGTCTTCGCCAAGACCGGCGACCCCTCGTCGCGCGAGCACACCTCGATCACCGCGTTCATCGTCGATCGCGGCGCACCGGGGCTCTCCACGCCCCGCGTGGACAAGAAGATGGGGGTGCGCGGCGTCGACACCGGCGAGCTCGTCTTCGAGGACGTCGCGGTCGGGCCGGACAACGTCATCGGTGAGGTCGGGGGCTTCCGCCTTGCGATGCTGGGCCTCAACTCGATGCGCCCCATCGTGGCCGCCCGCGGGATCGGCCTGGCCGAGGGCGCGCTCATGTACGCCACCCAGTACGTGGCCGAGCGCCAGGCGTTCGGCACCACGATCTCGTCGTTCCAGGGCATCCAGTGGGAGATCGCGAGGCTGGCGGTCGAGATCGAGGCCGCGCGGCTCCTTACGTACCGCGCGGCGTGGCTCGCGGACCAGGGCAAGTTCACCCGCGAGTACGTGCCGTACCTCTCGATGGCCAAGTACCACGCGACCGAGGTCGCGGTCCGCGCGTCGGGCCTCGCGGTCCAGCTCCTTGGCGCGGCCGGCTACATGGAGGACCACCCAACCGAGCAGTGGTACCGCGACGCGCGCCAGCTCACGATCGTCGAGGGCACGAGCCAGGTGCAGCTGGGGCTCATCGCGAGGGGTGTGCTCAACCACGACCTGTGGTGGGACTGACCCATGGGGGCCACGCTCGCCGACGCGCTCGCCGAGCTGATCGACGGTCACTCCCTCGGGGCGCACGGCGCGGCCACGGCGCTCGAGGCGATCCTCGACGGCGGCTGCGTGCCCGAGCAGGTCGCGGGCTTCCTCGTCGCGCTCGCGGCGAAGGGACCGACGCCCGAAGAGCTCGTCGGCTTCCTCGACACGATGGCCTCGCGGTGCGTCCCCCTCGAGCTGCCTGCAGAGCTGCACGACCGGGCGGTCGACGTCGTGGGCACGGGCGGCGACCTCTCGGGGTCGGTCAACGTCTCGACCATCGCCGCGCTCGTCGTCGCCGGAGCCGGCGTGCCAGTCGTCAAGCACGGCAGCCGCCGAGCAACGTCGAACGTGGGTGCTGGGGACCTGCTCGAAGGGCTCGGCGTGACGATCGCGCCAGGCCCGGCCGTCGTCGCGAGGTGCGTCGAGGAGGCAGGGTTCGGCTTTTGCTTCGCGCCCGCGTTCCACCCCGCCTTGGCCGTGGTCGCGCCGGTCCGCCTCGCCCTCGGCGTTCGCACCGTCTTCAACTACCTGGGGCCGATGGCGAACCCTGCCCGGGTGCCACACACGCTGCTCGGCGTCTCTGACCCGTTGCTCCACGACGTCATGGGCGTGGTCATGGGCCAGCGTGGCGCACGCCACGTGCTCGTGGTGCGCGGCGAGGACGGACTCGACGAGGTGACCGTCGCTGGTCGCACTCGAGTCGTCGAGGTGACGACGAGCCGGGCCGGCGATCTGGCGGTCCGGGACTACTGGCTGGACCCGACCTCGCACGGCATCGCGCGATCGGGACGCGACGCGATCCGGGGCGGCGACGTGACGCGCAACGTCGAGGCCGTTCGCGAGATCGTCGGCGGAGCGGCCGGGCCGATGCGCGACGTCGTCGTCGTGAACGCCGCGGCCGCGCTCGTGGCAGCTGACAGGTTCGCGACGATCGACGAGGGGATCGAGGCTGCACAAGAGAGCATCTCGAGTGGCGCGACCGCGCGGGTGCTCGAGCGCGTCATCGAGCTGTCCGCGACGAGCTGACGCTCGCGCCGTCGGACCCAACCAGTCGACTCGACCAGCGGCCCTCGAGGGCGACGACGGCGCCCGGGTGATGGACGACCAAGAGCGAGCCACCGAAGCCCGCGCCCGTGAGGCGCACCCCGACGACCCCTGGCATGCCTCGGAGCTCGTTGCGAGCGGCCTCGACGACGGGCGTCGACGCGTCGAAGTCGTCACGCAGGCTCGCGTGGCTCGCGTCGACGAGGGAGCCGAGGGCGTCGAGGTCGGCGTCCACGAGGGCACCGCGAGCCGCGACGACCCGCTCGCACTCCGAGATGACGTGGCGCGCCCGTCGCCGCAGCACCGCGTCGTCGATCGAGGCGAGCCCGTCACGTGTCGCACGCCCGAGCGGTCCAAGGAAGCGTGCCGCGGCGTCGCACTCCTCGCGCCTCGTTCGGTAGGCCGAGCCGGCGATGCTCCGCCGCTCACCCGAGTCGACGACGGACAGGCCGATCGCATCGGGAAGGCCGATCGACGTCCAGGTCGGCCCGACGAACTCGATGTCGACGACGGTGCCGCGGGTCGCGAGAAGGACGACGAGCTGGTCGAGCAGCCCGACGTCGCTGCCCGCGTCGCGCTCCGCGGTCTGGCAGGCCGTGGCCACGGACACCGGGTCACCGGACATGCCGAGTGCCAGCGCGGTGGCGACGGCATAGGCAGCCGACGACGAGAGGCCTGCCCCGATCGGCAGCTCCGAGCTGACCGAGAGGCGCGCGCCGGGTAGCGCCATGGCCCGGGCGAGTGCGGCGGCGAGGAGGACGTGCGGCGGACCCGTGGGCCGCGCGAGCGACGTGGACGCGACGCCGAGCTCCGAGGACGCCACCTCGACGACGCCGTGGTCGCCGGCCGTCGCGATCACCGTGGTGCGCTGCTGGGTCGAGATCGCGAGGGCGCGGCCGTCGTTGTAGTCCGTGTGCTCGCCGATGAGCGTGACGCGACCGGGCGAGCTCGCTCGACCCGTCAGTGCCACAGGCATCCCCGTGACCGTACGACGCGGTGGCCCGCCTCGGAACGTCCGCGCCGAGGTGGTGGCCTGGGTCCCGGGCGTCATGCGACGATGGTCCGAAAGGAGGGTCGTGCCCGGACCGCTGCAGGGGATCAGGATCATCGAGCTCGCCGGCATCGGGCCCTCGCCGTATGCCTGCATGCTGCTTGCGGACGCGGGAGCCGACGTGCTGCGACTCGAGCGCCCCAAGGCATCGCCGAGCGACGAGCCGCACTGGGACCTGCTCAACCGGTCGAGGCCATCGGTGGGCATCGACCTCAAGCATCCTGAGGCCGCCGGGATCGTCCTGGACCTCGTCGCGACCGCCGACGCCCTGATCGAGGGGATGCGTCCTGGCACCACCGAGCGCCTCGGGGTCGGTCCAGAGGCGTGCCTCGCGCGCAACCCCCGTCTCGTCTATGGCCGCATGACGGGCTGGGGACAAGACGGGCCGCTCGCGAACGCCGTCGGCCACGACATCGACTACATCGCCATCTCCGGCGCGCTCGGCGCGATCGGCCGGGCGGGCGAGCGCCCCGTGCCCCCACTCAACCTCGTCGGCGACTTCGGCGGTGGCGGGATGCTGCTCGCCTTCGGGATCACCGCGGCGCTCCTCGAGGCTCGCGGCTCCGGCACCGGCCAGGTCGTCGACGCCGCGATGACGGACGGCTCGGCGTCGCTGCTCACGATGGCGCACGCCTTCCTTGCCGCAGGGCTGTCCACCGAGGAGCGCGGCACGAACCTGCTCGACACCGGCGCGCACTTCTACGAGGTCTACGAGACTGCCGACGGGCGGTTCGTCGCGGTCGGTGCGATCGAGCCCCGGTTCTACGCAGCCCTGCTCGATGGCCTCGAACTCCGCACGGGCGACGTGCCGCCCCAGATGGATCGGTCCACGTGGCCGCAGATGAAGGGGCTCTTCGCCGCGAAGTTCCGCGCGAAGACGCGCGACGAGTGGGAGGCGCGATTCCACGGCACCGAGGCGTGCGTCGCACCCGTGCTCTCGCCCCTCGAGGCGATCGACCACCCGCACAATCGCGCGCGCTCGACGTTCGTCGAAGTCGCGGGGGTCCTTCAGCCCGGGCCGGCACCGAGATTCTCTCGGACGCCGAGCTCGATCTCGGCCCCGCCGGAAGATCCCGGGCGCTCGACCGACGTGGCCCTCGAGCGCTGGGGGCTCGACCCGGCCCGCA
This sequence comes from Acidimicrobiaceae bacterium, assembly GCA_003162395.1. Taxonomy (GTDB): domain Bacteria; phylum Actinomycetota; class Acidimicrobiia; order Acidimicrobiales; family RAAP-2; genus Palsa-459. The sequence continues at coordinate 43,652 of PMON01000034.1, read as the reverse complement.
TCGCGTCGCTTCGTGCAACGGGCGCGCTCGGCTAGGGCACTCGCCGCGCGACGGTGGCCCGTCGCCTCACGGGTCGCGGAACCGCTTCCCCATATGCCAGCCGTCGCACACGTCGCATCGGTAGACATCGAGCTCGACGCGGTCGAGCACCCATCGCAGGTGTGCCGCGTCGGCTGCCTCCTGTTGGGTTGGGTACCGGTTCTTCGGTGCGCCGTCGCGGCGGACGTGCCCAGGGGAGGGTGCGGTCCGGATCGGCGCCGGTCGGCGGTTGTGTCGCTTCGCCACGCCGACAGTCTGCCGGGTCGGACGGCTGGCGATCACTACGCTCGGGTCGTGGACGAGCGCGCACCAGCGATCCTTGAGCGCACACGGGTCGCCGAGACCGAGGAAGGTGACCACGAGCGGTTCTCCCACATTGTCCTCGAGGGCTTCCACGTGAGCGATGACGACTTCGTCGCAGCGGGGAACTCCGTCGTCGAAGGCATGATCAGCTCGACGCCGGTCGTGGCCCTGTGCGGCAAGACCTGGGTGCCGGGCAAGGACCCCACCAGATATCCCGTGTGCCCGAGCTGCAAGGAGATCGCGGCGTCGCGAGGCTGGCGGATCCCCGGGGCGTAGGCGCGGTCAGCCGACGGTCGCGGGCGCCCGCTGGATCTCGACGTCGCCGCTCACCGAGTGCGCGGTGATCTTGACCACCGTGCCGTCGCCGGCGTCGGAGCCCGAGCGGTCCCCGAGGTCGATCTCCGAGGTGAGGTCGCCGGACATCGATCGGGCGTCCACCGAGACGCCCCTGCCCGGCGGCACGCCGACAATCACGTCGCCGCTCACCGTCGCTGCGCGGACGCTCCCGGACCACGCGCGACGGACGGTCACGTCACCGGAGGTCGACTTCACTGACGCGCCACTTCGGGCATCGGTCACCGTGACGTCGCCGCTGATCGAGGTGATGTCGACGTGGCACGCCGCAGAGGCGATCGAGACATCGCCCGAGACAACCGTGAGCGACACGTCGTCGGCGACCTGGTCGATGTCCACATCCCCGCTCACGGTCCGGACCTTGACCGGCCCGGAGACCTTGCCCGCCGTGAGGTCCCCGCTCGCCGTCTTGACGTTGAGCGAGCCCAGGATCGTCTGGGCGGTGAGATCGCTGCTCGGGAGCGACACGTCCACGTCTCCCACTTCGCCACGGAGCCGGATGTCCCCGCCCGAACCGCGTGCAAGCGACAGCACGGAGCGTTCCGTGCCGGTCGTGCTCACGATGACGTCCGCGTCTCGAGGTGCCGCGACCTGCACGTCGACGCCGCTGCGTCGCTTGAGAAAGGATCGACCGCCCGGCAGCGTGATGGTGACGACTGACACACCGTTCAACTCGGCGCAGGTGACGGTCGCCTCCTCGACGAGCGCGTCGGCGTCGGGACCTCGTGCGACGAGCTCGACGGTCGTGGTGCCATCGCCCTCTGCCACGAGATCGACCGTGTCGTTGGGGTTGTAAATGAGGACGCGGGTCTTGCCCGGCGTCGAAAAGGTGTGCATCGCAAGGATCTCCTCAGGCTTGACCGTAACCGGAGAGTCGCCGGTTGCGAGGGGCGTGGTGGGCGCCGCGGCCGACGGCGGACTCGAGTGCGCGGACCATCCAGGTGTTGGTGGACGCGCCCTCCGCAGCCGCGCGCTCGTCGATGCGGGCCTTCAGGTCATCAGGGAGGCGGAGCGAGAATCGTGCCTGGTCGGAGGACTGCTCGGCGGTCCTCGTGACCACGGTCGGCTCAGTCGGCACGAAGGTGACGTCGTCGCCGCTCACTCGCAGGTCGATCCGCTCGATGCCGAGCACCCCGGAGAGCTCCGTGAGGGCCATCGACATTGCCTCGAGCATCCGTGCCTTGGCGAGGGGCAGCGTGACGGTGATCATGCGATCCGCCACCTTCATGGCCTTGTCAGATCCCATTGATCCGACGGCCTCGAGGTCCGAACGCAGTGTCTCGGTGAACCATGACGTTTGCATGACGTCAACCTAGTGCCGAACTGGCGCTGCAATGAGCCGTTGGGGTGGTCATGCGGACCGCCTGCGGCGGCGCCATCGTGGGGGAATCCGAATCGTGCTGCTGTGAATCGTCCTGCTCGGAGTGAGGGGAGGTCCGAGGTAGGTCCGGAACTGCTCTGGTGTAAGTCGTGAAGTCAACATGATGTCATCATAGCGTCAGAATGACACCTGTCAAGGCCTGAGAGGAGATTTCTTGGACCATGGACCGGAGGGATCAAGGTGGCGCCACGACGCAACACCCGAAAGGCCGTTCTGGAGCGGGTCGCGGCGACAGTCAGCCGACGCTGGACTTCAGTCCTCGACTGCCTCAATCGCGAACTCTGGGCAGTTGGCGATCGCGAGCCGTGCCGCGTCCTCGCGGCCGGCGGGCACCACCCCGTCGGATCGCACCGAGGACTGCCCAAAGTCATCGATATCGAAGAGATCAGGGGCGATCGCGAAACACCTCGCGTGTCCTTGGCAGCGATCGGGATCGATTCGCAGCCTCAACGGAGCACAACCGGAATCGAACGAGGGCCGCGGACCTGGCCGCCAGCCCATGTCACGCGTGCGCCCTCCTCAAGATGGTACGAGGGGATCCGACGCAGCCATTCCTCGATGGCGACACGCAGCTCCATCCGCGCGAGGTTAGATCCGGCACACCGATGGATCCCAGAGCCGAACGCGACGTGCCGGTTCGCCGCCCGATCGATGACGACCTCGTTCGCACGCTCGAAGGCCTCGGGATCGCGATTGGCCGCCGGGAAGCTCATCATCACCTTGTCGCCCGCATTCATGGGACAGCCCGCGACCTGGGTGTCGGTCGTGACGAGTCGCGCCATCGTGACGGGGGCGTAGGCACGCAGAAACTCCTCGACGGCCGTGTCCATCAGCGCGGGATCGGCCACAAGGCGCTCTCGGTCGTCGTCGTGGGTGGCGAGGTGCCACAACGACGCCCCGATGGCGCTCCATGTCGTGTCGACACCTGCGATCAGCGTGAGCATCGCCATGCCCAGGACGATCGAGTCCTCGAGCGGCTGGTCCTCGTGACGCGCCGCCAGCAGGTCACTGATGAGGTCGTCCCCGGGACTCTCCTTACGCTCTTGGAGCTTCGACCAGAGGAACTCACCGATCCCGTAGTTGCCGCGCCGCCGTCGCTCGGGGTCGTCGGCGAACTCGAGAGAGTCGCGCACCCAGCCCGTGAAGGCCTCGGACATGTCGTCGGGCACCGCCAGGATGTGCGAGATAACGCGCACGGGGATCTGCTGGGCGTAGTCGACCGCGGCGTCGGCCCGCCCGCTGTCGAAGAACTCCTTGATCAGCGACCTGCAGATCTCACGGGTCAGGGTCTCGTAGGACTCGACGCGTCGGTGCGAGAACCACGGCAGCAGGAGTCGTCGTGTCCAGGTGTGCAGCGGCGGGTCAGAGGTGATGGGCGGCAGGCCATACGGAAGGATGTCCTCGTCTTCGTCCTGGTCGAAGGCGACCACGGCGACGTCGCTCGAGCTGAACGTGGTCGTGTCGTGGGCGATCGCGGTGACGTCGGCGTAGCGCATGGGCAGCCACGCTCGTCCGCGACGCTGCGTCGTCGCCACGGGACACGTGGCGCGCAGCTCGTCCCAGACTCCGAACGGGTCCTCCACGTAGCCGGGGTCGAGCACGTCGAAGTCGTTCGCCCAGTCGGTGACCGGCTCAGTCCGTGGCACGTGTGGCCCCCCGCCTCGAGTCGCGGCCTCGCGCCGCTCGACTCGGGAAATCGTAGTTCGACGATGCCGATTCCTCGGCGTTCGCTCGCTGCACGAGCGCGGCGATCGTTCCGATCGCGCCGGGTCAGGCCCGCGGCGAGGCGAGCGCCTCGATCGTGCGCGGATCGACGCCGGTCCCGCCTTGCGCACTGCTCTCGTAGATCGCCAAGGCGACACGCAGGACCTCGAGCGCTTGATCCGGACTCCACAGCAGCGGCCCCTCGCGCGTGCGGAGCCATCGGAGCCAATGGCGTCCCGAGTCCCTGAAGCTGCTCGCCCAGTCGTCGTCGAGGGCGTGGAAGCTCCGCAGCTCGCCGTCTCGGTAGACCTCGAGGCTCGGCTCTTGGATCCCGCGCCCGGTGCACCGGTTCACACGGGCGAAACCTGCGCGGCCCGTCACCTCCCAGCGCTCGTCGTTCGTGTAGTAGTCGGATCGAAGGTACAGATCCACCGCCAAGGTGATGTCCCATGACCCCCGGATGCCGTTCTCGTGCTCCCAGGCGACCGTGGTCGGCGCGTCGAGGGTGATCCCCGGGACGATCTCGGTTGCCCCGACCCAGGCGCGCACCTCGCGGAGGGGGCCGAACAGCCAGATCGCCGTTGAGAGCTTGTGCCAGCCGTCGTCGAAGACGAGGATGCCGCGGCCACGTGCGGCCTGCTCGAACTGCGCGCGGTAGGTGTCCCACGGGACCTCCCAGCCGCCCCGACCGCTCGCGACCATCTTGAGGTGGTACCCCACGACGTCGCCGATCGCGCCGTCCTCGACGAGTGCCTTGAGGCGGACGAGCGGCTCGTAGAAGAGATAGTTGTCCATCACGCGGAGGGTGACGCCGGCGTCAGCGGCGGCCGCGAGCATCCGCTGGGCGTCTTCGATGCCCGTGGCCATCGGCTTCTGGAGGTTGACGTGCCAGCCGTGACCGAGCAGCTCGACGACGCTGTCTGCGTGCGAGGCGATCGGGAGCAAGGCCTCGACAGCGTCGACGGCGATGCCGCTCGCGGCGAGCTCAGCGATCGATGTGAATCGATGGGCCGTCGGCCAGTCCTGGCCGCGCTCGTCGAGGCGTGCGCCATCGGGATCGACGAGCGCGACGACGTCGACGTCGGGGTAGTCGAGGTAGGCCACGACGTTGAGGTCGTAGATCCTGCCGAGACCCACGATCGCGACTCGGATCGGCTGGTCCGCCGTCGGCGGCGTCGTCGGGTCACGGCCCTGCGCCAGCGGCGGCCGGTTCTTCGACGCAGCGCCGGGCGCCGCCTCGCTCACGGGTCGCGCACCACCTCGAGCTTGGATGCCAAGAAGTCGAGCACCCGGTGCAGCGCCGCCATCGTCGGGGAGCCCACCCGATCGACGAGGTCCTCGGTGAGCACGGAGTGCGCGCCCTTGCGGTGGCCGAACTGATTGCCAGGCGACGAGTCGATCTCAACGGCGAGGAAGGCGTCGCCGAGCTCGCGGCGAAGCGACTCGAATCGCGCAGCCTTGACCGCCGGATCCCCCGTGAACCGGAGCCCGAGCACCTGGGCCCCGTCCGACACCTTCGCGTGAATCGCGGCGAGCTCGGTCGCCGAGCACCCGAGGTCGGCCGCTCGACGAGCGCCGATCGAGAACGGCAACGATGGCTGGGACAGCACTGGGGCGACGACCGGGGCGCCTGCCATCATCGCGAGCGCGAACCCGCCGGTGAAGCACATGCCGACGACGCCGACCCCTGGGCCGCCCGCCCGCGCGTGCTCGGCGCGTGCGAGTGCGCGCAGCCACTCGACGACCGGGCTCGACTTGCCGGTCGCCAGCACCGTGAACTCCCGCGACACGCACGCCCGCGCGAATGAGCCCAAGAGGTACGACCCCTTTGGCTCCCTGCCGTCATCGCCGAACAGATGGGGCAAGGCAACCGACATCCCTTCGGCGGCGACCCTGCGAGCAAAGGAGAGCACGAGCGGCGTGATGCCGGGGATCTCGGCGATCACGATCACCGCCGGGCCGTCGCCAAGGCGCCAGACGTCTCGGCTGACGCCGAGTGCAGCGAAGCTGTCTCGCGCGAAGCCCTCGAGGGCGCTCGATGTCGATGTCATGGTCTCCCCTCGCACGGTCGCGACCGAGGTTCTACACCTTTCGAACCGCTCACCTCAGACCTGTTGACGGCGGTCCCGTAGTCTGGCCGCGTGCCCACCGACGCGTCGTCGCGACGGCTGGCCCGCTTCCTTCGCCACCACGAAGAGGACGACCCTGGACTCGTTGGTCGGGCGCTCGAGCGGCGTGGTGTCGGCGTCGACGTCGTCCTCGTCACGGACGCCAGCCCGATCGTCGACCTCGACGGCGTCGACATGGTGGGGGTACTCGGCTCAAAGTGGTCCGTCTACGACCATGAGCGCGTCGGAGGATGGATCGACGCCGAGCTCGACACGATCCGCCGTGCAGATCAACGAGGCGTTCCGGTGCTCGGGATCTGCTTCGGCGCCCAGGCGCTGTGCGTCGCGATGGGCGGCAGCGTCGAGCCTGCCGGGGTCACCGAGCTTGGCTGGACCGAGCTCGAGGGCGCTCCCGACGAGGGACTTCCTGGCGGCCCGTGGTTCGAGTTCCACGCCGACCGCTGCGTGCTGCCGCCTGCGGCCCGGGTGCTCGTGCGAAACGAGGTCTGCGTGCAGGCGTACCGAATCGGTCGCCACCTCGGCGTGCAGTTCCATCCGGAGATCGACGCCGCACAGTTCGCGAGATGGCTCGATGCTGGCGCCGACGAAGAGGCGACGGCCCACGGCGAGTCTGGTGCGCTGCTCTTGAAGGAGATCGAGTCGATGCAGGCGAACGCGTCAGCTCGGGTGGATCTGCTCGTGGAAGGCTTCCTCTCGCGTGCGTTTCGCTGAGTCGCGCGTCGTTCCGCCCGTCTGCAACAGTGTCGGCGTGCCAGCGGCGATCGAGGTGTCCGGGCTGAAGAGGTCCTACGGCGACCTCCTCGCGGTCAATGGCATCAGCTTCGCCATCGAGCAGGGCTCCTGCACGGCGCTGCTCGGCCCGAACGGCGCGGGCAAGACGACGACCGTCGAGATCCTGGAGGGCTATCGCCACCGTGACGGCGGCGACGTCACGGTCCTCGGGACCGACCCCGCGAAGGGCGACCGCTCGTGGCGCCAGCGACTCGGGATCGTCCCGCAGAACTGCGCCGATCTCCTCGAGCTCACGGTCGGCGAGTGCGTCACCCACTTCGCGTCGCTCTACCCGGCGCCGCGCGGGCCCGAGGCAGTGCTCGAGCTCGTGGGACTGGTCGAGAAGGCGGGCTCGAGGGTGAGCACGCTGTCCGGCGGCCAGCGACGGCGCCTCGACGTTGCACTCGGGATCGTCGGCAATCCCGAGCTGGTGTTCCTCGACGAGCCGACGACGGGATTCGATCCCGAGGCGCGACGCGCGTTCTGGCAGCTCGTGGGGGCCCTCAAGGCCGAGGGTGCGACGATCCTGCTCACGACGCACTACATGGAAGAGGCCGACGCCCTCGCGGACCGCGCGATCGTCGTCAACCACGGCGTCGTCGTCGCCGACGCCCCACCGCGTGCGCTCGGCGAGCGCGCCGACGACCTGGCCGTCGTCAAGTGGATAGAAGCCGGCGCGGCCGTCACTCGCGACACGACGACGCCGACGGCGCTGATCGCCGAGCTGCACGCGCGGCTCGGCGGCGAGCTGGAGGGACTCGAGGTGCGCCGACCCACGCTCGAGGACGTCTACCTGCGCCTCGTGGGGGAGGCAGAGGCGTGACGTCGCTGCTCAAGACCTGGGCGGGTCGGGGCCGTATCGAGGTCATGCTCACGTTCCGCGACCGTCGAACCATCACGTTCACCGTGCTGCTGCCCCTCATCCTCCTGCTCGTGCTGTCATCGCTGGTCCACCCCATCGGCCTCAAGTACGTCTCGTTCGCCCAGTACCTCACGGCGGGGATGATCGCGTCGGGCCTCGTCTACGGCGGGTTCCAGGGGCTGTCGATCGCAATCCCCGAGGAGCGCAGCAACGGGACGCTGAAGCGCCTCTACGGCACGCCGATGCCGCGTTCGGCGTACTTCGCGGGCAAGATCATGAACGTCGTGGTCATCTACGTGATCCAGATCGTCCTGATGCTGGGCCTGGGCGCGATCGCCTTCCACGTGACTATCCCGACGTCGCCGACGGCGATCATCACGTTCATCTGGCTGAGCGCACTCGCACTCATCACGTTCACCTCGCTGGGCATCGCGTTCTCCTCGCTCGCGAAGACCGGCCAGGCAGCCGCTGCGATCGCGACGCCGCTCGTGCTGTTCTTGCAGTTCACCTCGGGCGTCTTCTTTATCGTCACGAGCGAACCCGCTTGGATGCGCGCAATCGCCTCGGTCTTCCCGCTCCGTTGGCTGTGCCAGGGCATGCGCTCGGTCTTCCTCCCTGCCAGGTTCGGCAGTCAGGAGTTGGGCGGTGGGTTCCACCTCGGCCAGGTGGCACTGATCATGGCCGCGTGGTCCGTCGTCGGCCTCGTGCTGTGCTTCCGGACGTTCCGCTGGCTGCCACTCGGCGAGGACTGATCGAGGGCTTGACGCCGACGCGAGGTCGCGAGAGCCTGCAGCGATGTTCGAGACCACCGAGGAACTGACCGCGCTCGACGAGCTGCTTGCCACGTCCTTCGAGGGCGCCGGCGAACACCTGACCGGGATCATCTCGCCGGAGCGACGACTGAGCGCTGCTGACCTGTGCCGGTACCTGACCGGCGTGCGGCACCTCGTCGTGTCCACGGTCACCTCGAAGTGCGAGCCCAGGTGCTCGGCCGTCGACGGCCTGTTCCTGCACGGGAGCTTCTGGTTCTCGACGTCGGCGACGGCGCTCAAGTCCCGGCACCTCGAGCGACGCCCAGCCCTGAGCGCGGCCCACGTGATCGGTGACGACGTCGGCGTGTTCGTCCACGGCCGCGCGCGCGTGATCCGTGGCGCGACCGAGGACGCCTCGGGCATCTCGCACTACTGGTCCGACGTCTACAGCGGGAGCACCCCCGAGGACTTCGTGGAGACGCCCAGCGACGCACGCTACGTCCAGATCGTGGCCACGTCCTTGTTCACGTACGCGTTCAACCGTGACCGGTTTGAAGCGCTGGCGGACGCGCCCGACGTCAGTCGCTGAGGGTCGCGTGCCAGAGGATCGCGGCGGGCACGACTCGGCGCCGGCCGAGCTGGTGCTCGAGCTCGGCGGTCCCGCGGCGGGTGGCGGCTTCATCGCCCACGCCGACGACGGACGCGTCGTCTTCGTCCGCCACGGCATCACCGGCGAGCGAGTGCGCGCCGTGATCACAGAATCCCACGCCACGTGGGCTCGCGCGGACGCCGTCGAGGTGCTCACCGCGTCGCCGGACCGGGTGAGCGCACCGTGCCCGTACGCGGGACCAGGAGCGTGCGGCGGCTGTGACTACCAGCACGTCGCGCTCGACGCGCAGCTGGAGCTGAAGCAGCACCGCGTCGAAGAGCAGCTCCGGGCGATCGCACGGGTCGAGCTCGACGTCCGCGTTGAGCGGCTTAGTCCAGCACGAGGCGGGCTCGGCACGAGGACCCGGGTCCGCTACGCGACCGACCCCGACGGGCAGCTCTCGATGCGGCGCAACCGGAGCCACGAGCTCGTCGCGGTCAGGGCCTGTGCGCTCGGGGTGTCGCCGCTCGTGACGGTGTCACGCTCGACGACGAGCTGGCCCGGCGACGCCGACGTCGAGCTGGTCTGCCTCGACGTCGGTGCCCCGCCGAGCGTCGTGGTTGCCACGCCACGACGCGACGCTGCGCACCGGGGCACGAGCCGCGTCGTCGTCCTCGACGGGCCGGGCCTCTCGGCGCGGCAGTCGACCACGGTGGGCCCGCATCGCTACGACGTGTCGCCCGGCGTGTTCTGGCAGGTCCACGAGGCAGGCCCCGAGGTGCTGGTCGGCGCGGTCCTCGACGGCCTCGGGCTGAGCGCGGGAGATCGCGCCTGCGACTTGTACTGCGGGGCCGGGCTCTTCACGAGGGCCATCGCGAGTGAGGTGGGGCCGACCGGCTCGGTCTGGGGCATCGATGCGTCGCGCGAGGCGATCGCCGACGCACGGCACAACCTTCGCGACCACCCCTGGGGGCGCGTCGAGACCTCACGCGTCGATCGACGCTCCGTCGAGCGATCGTCGCGCGACGCGACGCACGCCGTGTTCGACCCGCCCCGGCGCGGCGTCGACCGCGGGGGCTTGCACGCGCTCGTGGCGTCAGGGGTGCGCCGATGCGTCTCGGTCTCGTGCGAACCCTCCACCTTCGCGAGGGACCTCCGCGTCCTGCTCGACGGGGGTTGGCAGCTGGACTCGCTGCGTGCGCTCGACCTGTTCGAGATGACCGAGCACGTCGAGCTGGTCGGCGTCCTGTCTCGCTAGTCCGCGTCAGTGCTCGCTGACCGTCCGGCTACGCGGCGTGCCGCCGCGTCCGGCCCCCGACGCGAACCGAGCGGCACCGTCGAGCGTCTCGCCCGAGCGGATCACCTCGAGTCCGTGGTCGACCTCGTTGAGGATCGCGTCGGGCTCGGCGAGGTCCCACTGCTCGAGCACCGAGGCGCGGTCGTGCCGCAGGCACCGCTGGGGGAGCGCGACGAGGGATCCGGCGAGCTCGAGGGAGGCCGCGAGCGCCTCGCCGTCGGGCACGACCCGGTTGACGAGGCCCATCGAGTGGGCCTCCGGCGCGACGACGCCGCGGCCGGTGAGTATCAAGTCGAGCGCGCGTGACTGGCCGATGAGCCTCGGCAGCCGGATGGTGCCGAGGTCCACCAGCGGCACGCCGAAGCGTCGGCAAAAGACGCCGAAGACCGCATGCTCGCCCGCGACGCGCAGGTCGCACCACGCGGCGAGCTCGAGGCCACCGGCGACCGCGATGCCCTCGATGGCCGCGATCACGGGCTTGCCGAGCCGGAGCCGCGTTGGCCCCATCGGCCCGTCGCCCTCCTTGTCGACGCGATTGCCCCTGCCCTCGGCCACGCTCTTCAGGTCCGCGCCGGCACAGAAGACGCCGCCGGCTCCGGTGAGCACCGCGACGTCGACGTCGTCGTCCTCGTCGAACGATCGGAACGCACCGGCCAGCAGCGCCGCGGTCGGCCCGTCGACTGCGTTGCGCCGCTCCGGTCGGTTGATGGTGACGACGCGGATCCGTCCGCTCGTCGTGGTCTCGACGTCAGGCATCAGCGCTCCTCGAGTCGGCTCGGACCCTATCAATGCGCGCCGCGTGTCACGGGCGCCGTGCGCGGCCTGAGCCGCCCTACGAGCGCTCGTCGAGCCAGGCGTCGAGCGGCTCGAGCAGGCCCACCCATCCCTTGTAGGCAGCGACGTCGGGGGACACGGTTCGCATCGTGGCGCGAAGTGCGGCGGCGAACCCTGGCGTCGTGTCGACCACGTCGGCGAGCGGTCGCACGTAGGTGCGGATCGAAAAGACGATCGCGCCGCTCTCGGGGAGCCGCCGAAGCGTCTGGCGCTCGACTCTGAACCACAGCGAGCTGCCCACCTCGCCAGAGGTCCATCGAGCGACCCGGCCTGATGCCGTGGGCAGGTGCGGCTCGTCGGTGTCGAGCAGCGTCCAGTTGGCGCGCCAGACCGGCCGGTCCGTGGTGAGGCGGTCGAAGAACGTGCCCGCCGGCCCCGCGAGCGCGTCCTGGAACCCCGGGACCGGCCCGTGGATCTCCCCGAGCGTCTGGCCGAGCTTCTGGGCGAGGGACCACCTGCTCGGAAAGCAGACGCACGCCGCGGTGAGCCGCCACGTCTCGTCATCTCGCTCGAGGACGCACAGGTCCTCTTGAACGAGCATCGACGCGATGACGACAGGATGACCGGTCCTGCGGTCGAGGACGGCCCCGGTCGCCAGCTCGTGCACGCGGTGGCCGTCGACCTCGAGCAGCTCGGCGTGGTGCGTGACGAGGTACGCGACCACGAGGTCCAAGAGCTCGGTCGAGGCTCGCTCGCTGCCGGGATGGGTCGCGACGACCACGTCGCGCGCCACTTCGAGGAGGCTGGCCTTTCGACGCAGCTCATGGGCGCGGTGCGCGTCGACCTCCAGCCACCGGTCCGGGTCGAGACGGTGCAGGCCCATCGAGAGGTGCCAGGGACCGCCGTCGACCGGCACGTAGGGCGCGCCGTTCATGGAGCGATCATGTCGGACCGAGTCGGCACGCGTCGGCCACCCCGGGATGGTTGTGCAGCCGGTGTAGATTGTTCCATGGCACCCTCCCTCGCGGGACCGAGCCGTCAGCCCCCCGCTTGAGCGGGCACGATGAGGCTCGCACACGGACCGTGAGTTCCCGCGCTGACCAGCCGCCGCGTCGGCGGGATCTCTACGACCCGTCCTTCGAGCACGACGCCTGCGGCATGGGCCTCCTCGCGAACCTGCACGGCACCGCCAGCCACGGGCTCGTCGACCAGTCGCTCACCGTGCTCGAGCGCCTCGCGCACCGGGGGGCGTCAGGTGCCGACCCCACCTCCGGGGACGGCGCGGGCATCATGCTGCAGATCCCCGACGCGTTCCTGCGCGCCGAGGCGGCCCGAGACGGGGTGCAGCTCGGGCCCAAGGGCGCCTATCTCACCGGCCTCGTCTTCATGGAGCGAGGCGCCCCGGCAGCCCAGGCGCTCGCCGCGATCGAGCGGGTCGCCGCTTCCAGGGGCTTCGAGCTCACCTGGCAGCGAGCCGTCCCGACGAACGCGACCGGCCTCGGCCCCGGCGCGCTGTCGACCGAGCCGGCGATCCACCAGCTCGTCGTGGAGCGTCGCGGCCAGCCCGTGCCCGACACGATGGCGCTCGAGCGGCTCGGTTACGTGCTGCGAAAGGTGCTCGCGAAAGAGCTGCCGCAGTGCTACTTCGTGTCGCTGTCGGCTCGCACCATCGTCTACAAGGGCATGCTGACCTCGGGGCAGCTGCGCGGCTACTTCTCCGACTTGAGCGACGCGTGCGTCGAGAGCTCGATCGTGATCGTGCACTCGAGGTTCTCGACCAACACGTTTCCCTCGTGGTCACTCGCGCACCCGTTCCGGTTCATCGCGCACAACGGCGAGATCAACACGATCCGGGGGAACCGGGACTGGATGCGCGCCCGCGAGGCGCTGCTCGACTCGCCGCTCTTCGGCGACCAGCTCGACGAGGTGGTTCCCATCTGCACCCCGGGGGTCAGCGACTCGGCGTCGTTCGACGAGGTCGTCGAGCTGCTCCACCTCGCCGGTCGGTCGCTGCCGCACGCGCTGCTCATGATGATCCCGGAGGCCTGGGAGAACGACGCGTCGATGGACCCGGCCCTGCGGGCCTTCTACCAGTACCACGCGAGCCTGATGGAGCCCTGGGACGGGCCCGCGGCGGTCGTGTTCACCGACGGCACGACCGCGGGCGCGTCGCTCGACCGAAACGGGTTGCGGCCGCTGCGCTACTGGGTCATGGACGACGGGCTGGTCGTGCTCGCGAGCGAGGTCGGTGTCGTCGACGCGGACCCCGCGACGATCGTGCGCAAGGGCCGCGTCCAGCCAGGGCGGATGTTCCTGATCGACACCGCACAGGGTCGACTCATCGACGACGAGGAGGTGAAGGCCGAGCTGGCCGGCGCCCACCCGTACGGCGAGTGGCTCGCGTCGGCGTCGATCCACCTCGACGACCTGCCGAAAAGGACGCTGTCCGAGCTCCCGCACACGAGCATCGTCTGGCACCAGCGGCTGTTCGGCTACACGAACGAGGAGCTCCGGCTCATCATCGCCCCGATGGCGAGCAACGCGTCAGAGCCAGTCGGCTCGATGGGCACCGACACCCCCGCGGCGGTGCTCTCGGCTCGCCCGCGGCTGCTATTCGACTACTTCTCCCAGGTCTTCGCCCAGGTGACCAACCCGCCCCTCGACGCGATCCGAGAGGAGACCGTCACTTCGATCGCCGGCACGATCGGACCCGAGGGCAACCTGTTGGATGCCCGGCCCGAGAGCTGTCGGCAGATCTCGCTGCCGTCGCCCGTGATCGACCGCGACGACCTCGCGAAGCTCTTGATGGTCGACGCGACCGACGCGTCGGCGGGCTTCAAGGCGGTCCTCGTCGACGGGCTCTTCTTGCTGCCCGACGGCGACCCCGCTGTCCCGTCGGCACAGGGTGCCGCGCTGCTCGAGGCCGCCGTCGGACACGTGTGCGGGAGGGTCTCGGCGGCGATCGAGCAGGGCGCGAACCTGATCGTTCTCTCGGACCGCAACTCCACGCACAGCCTCGCGCCGATCCCCTCGCTCTTGCTGACCGCCGCCGTGCACCACCACCTCGTCCGCGAGAAGACGAGAACCCAGGTCGGCCTCGTCGTCGAGTCCGGCGAGGCGAGGGAGGTCCACCACTTCGCGCTGCTCATCGGCTTCGGCGCCGCCGCCGTCAGCCCGTACGTCGCGCTCGAGTCGATCGACGACCTGATCGCGTCGGGCGTCCTCGTCGGCGTGGAGTCGCTGGGCGCCCACGCGAACTACATCAAGGCGGCAAGCAAGGGCGTGCTCAAGGTCATGTCCAAGATGGGGATCTCGACGGTCGCGTCGTACACCGGCGCGCAGATCTTCGAGGCACTCGGGCTCTCCCGCGAGGTGATCGACCGGTACTTCACCGGCGTGGCGTCCCCCCTCGGCGGCGTGGGCCTCGACGTGCTGGCGGCCGAGGTCGGTGCACGGCACCGCGACGCGCACCCGACGCGGCCCGCCGAGCACGCCAACCGCGAGCTGGGCGTGGGCGGGGAGTACCAGTGGCGCCGCGAGGGCGAGTACCACCTCTTCAACCCGCGGACGGTGTTCAAGCTGCAGCACGCGACGCGGTCCAGGCGCTACGAGATCTTCAAGGAGTACACGACGCTCGTCGACGACCAGTCCGAGACGCTCGCGACGCTGCGCGGGCTGCTGCGCCTCGTGCCCGCCGGCGCGCCCGTGCCGCTCGACGAGGTCGAGCCGGCCTCGTCGATCCTCGCTCGCTTCGCGACCGGGGCGATGTCCTACGGGTCGATCTCCGCCGAGGCGCACGAGACGATCGCGATCGCCATGAACCGGCTCGGCGCGAGGTCCAACACGGGCGAGGGCGGCGAGGACGAGTCGCGCTTGGTGCCCGACGCGAACGGCGACTCGAGGCGAAGCGCGATCAAGCAGGTCGCGTCGGGGCGATTCGGGGTGACCTCGTCGTACCTCGTCAACGCCGACGACCTGCAGATCAAGATCTCCCAGGGCGCCAAGCCCGGCGAGGGCGGGCAGCTCCCCGGCAACAAGGTGTACCCCTGGATCGCCAAGACCCGGCTCTCGACGCCAGGCGTGGGGCTCATCTCGCCGCCGCCGCACCACGANNATCTACTCGATCGAGGACCTCGCCCAGCTCATCTACGACCTCAAGAGCGCGAACACCGAGGCGCGCATCCACGTGAAGCTCGTCGCCCAGGTCGGGGTGGGCACCGTGGCCGCCGGCGTCGTCAAGGCGCACGCCGACGTCGTGCTCATCTCGGGTCACGACGGGGGGACCGGCGCCGCCCCCCTTACCTCCCTCAAGCACGCCGGCATCCCCTGGGAGCTCGGGCTCGCCGAGACCCAGCAGACGCTGCTCTTGAACGGGCTCCGCGATCGCGTGGTCGTCCAGGTCGACGGCCAGCTGAAGACCGGGCGCGACGTCGTGATCGCGGCCCTCCTCGGCGCCGAGGAGTTCGGCTTCGCCACCGCGCCGCTCGTCGTCGCGGGCTGCGTGATGATGCGCGTCTGCCACCTCGACACGTGCCCCGTGGGCGTGGCCACGCAGAACCCCGAGCTGCGCGCGCGCTTCACCGGCACCCCCGAGTTCGTCGAGACGTTCTTCGAGTTCCTCGCCCACGAGGTCCGCGAGATCCTGGCTGCGATGGGCCTGCGCTCGATCGACGAGGCAATCGGGCGCGTCGACCTGCTCGACGAACACGATGCCGCGACCCACTGGAAGGCGAGCTCCCTCGACATCGCGCCGCTGCTGGCCGCCGTCGAGCCTGCGCACGGGACGTGGTCACGGCACCGCCGTGACCAGGACCACGGCGTCGAGCGCGCGCTCGAGCGCACGATCCTGGACGAGGCGATCGCGCTCGCCGTGGCCGGCCAGCGGGCGAGCTTCGCGCTCCGCGTGACCAACGCCGACCGTGCGATCGGCACGCAGCTCGGTGCCGCGATCACCCGCCGCTTCGGCAGCGGCGGGGTCCCCGACGACACGATCACGCTCGAGTGCACCGGGTCAGCGGGCCAGAGCTTTGGCGCGTTCATCCCTGCGGGCCTCACGCTGCGGCTCACCGGCGACGCCAACGACTACCTCGGCAAGGGGCTGTCGGGCGGGATCATCGTCGTTGCCGCCCCACCCGAGTCGGGGTTCGACGCGTCCAGCCAGGTGATCGCCGGCAACGTGATCGGCTACGGCGCGACGTCGGGCGAGCTGTACCTGGCCGGACTGGTGGGCGAGCGGTTCTGCGTGCGCAACTCCGGGGCGACGGCGGTCGTAGAAGGCGTCGGGGACCACGGGTGCGAGTACATGACCGGTGGGCGCGTCGTCGTGCTCGGGGACGTCGGGCGGAACTTCGCCGCGGGCATGTCGGGCGGCGTCGCGTACGTCCACGACGCGACCGGGGACCTCGTCCGCAAGGTGAACGGCGAGATGGTCGACGTCGAGCCGCTGGACGACGCCGACGAGGAGTGGCTGGTCGGGCGGATCGGCCGGTTCGCCTCGCTCACCGCCTCGCGCACCGCTGCGTCGCTGCTCGCGGACTGGCGCGCGAGCGTGTCGAGCTTCAAAAAGGTGATGCCGCGTGAGTACCGCCGGGTCACCGAGGCGATCGCCGCGGCGCACCGAGAGGGTCGATCGGCGGACGTCGCGGTGATGGAGCTCGCGCATGGCTAGGCCGACGGGCTTCTTGGAGCACGGACGCGAGGACGCACGGCGGCGGCCCGTCGAGGTGCGGCTGCGCGACTGGCGCGAGGTCTACGAGCCGCGCAGCGCCGAGGCGATGCGGGCCCAGGCGGGCCGGTGCATGGACTGCGGCATCCCGTTCTGCCACGACGCGTGCCCGCTCGGCAACCTCGTGCCCGAGTGGAGCGACCTCGTGTCGCGCGACGACTGGGCGGCGGCCGACGGCCGGCTGCACGCGACCAACAACTTCCCCGAGTTCACCGGTCGGCTGTGTCCCGCGCCGTGCGAGGGGGCGTGCGTGCTCGGCATCGACGACGAGCCCGTGACGATCGAGCGCGTCGAGCTCGAGATCGCCGAGCGCGGCTTCGCGGAGGGCTGGATCGTCCCGATCACCGCGACGAGGAGCGGTCGCACCGTCGCGGTCGTTGGCTCGGGGCCCGCGGGGCTG
Source organism: Acidimicrobiaceae bacterium (assembly GCA_003162395.1). Taxonomy (GTDB): domain Bacteria; phylum Actinomycetota; class Acidimicrobiia; order Acidimicrobiales; family RAAP-2; genus Palsa-459. Next base: position 26,572 of record PMON01000034.1, on the reverse strand, counting down.
GCCTGTGCCCAGCAGCTCGCGAGGGCGGGCCACGACGTCACGGTCCTCGAGCGTGCGGAGGCGCCGGGGGGGCTCCTTCGCTACGGCATCCCGGAGTTCAAGCTCGAGAAGTCGGTCATCGACCGGCGACTCGAGCAGCTCGTCGCAGAGGGGGTGACGTTCCGGTGCCGCACCTCGGTCGAGACCTCGTCCGACACGGCCGCACCCGACGGCGTCGACGTCGTGCCCGCGCGCCGCCTGGCCGCGCAGTTCGACGCCGTCGTGCTCGCGACCGGCTCGACGGTGCCGCGAGACCTCCCGATCGACGGTCGCGAGCTCAGTGGGATCACCTTTGCCATGGACTTCCTGCGCCCGAGCAACCTCGTGCGCGAGGAGAGGCTCGACGCCGTGCCGCACGACGCGGCCGGCAAGGTCGTCATCATCGTGGGCGGGGGGGACACCGGTGCGGACTGCCTCGGCACCGCGCACCGCCAGGGTGCGCGCTCGGTCACCCAGCTCGAGATCCTCGAGTCGCCACCGTCGGCGCGTGCCGCGGACAATCCGTGGCCCACCTGGCCCGTGATCGTGCGCACCTCCTCGGCGCACGAGGAGGGCGGGTTGCGTCGCTACGGCCTGCGCACGGCCCGCTTCGTGGGTGAGCGCGGCAAGGTCATGGGCCTCGAGGTCCTTCCTGCCACCGAGGGCGAGGGGTTCTCCTCGACCCCGCGCGCGATCGCCGCGGAGCTCGTCGTCTTGGCCATGGGCTTTGTGGGCCCAGAGGTCGCGGTCCTCGATGCGCTCGGCATCGATCGCACGGCTCGCGGCACGATCGCGGTCGACGCGGCGTGGTCCACGTCGGCTCCCAAGGTGTTCGCGTGCGGCGACGCCGTGCGCGGCCAGAGCCTGATCGTCTGGGCGATCGCCGAGGGTCGCTCGTGCGCGGTCGCGGTCGACCGGGCGCTCATGGGCACGAGCGAGCTGCCCGCCCCGGTCGTGCCGTACCAGGTCGCGCTCGCCTGAGCTCAGGCGCCGTCAGCCGTGCGACAGCGCCGACGTGCCGAGGTGTCACAGGGTCGGGGCACTCGACCTCTCGTGACGTGAGCGGCACCGCACCTGCTCTGACCCCCAACATGGCACGGCGGACAACGTCGTTCTTGACGGCCCGGGCGGCGGCGGGGCCGACGGGTCACCCAGACGTGCTCGACGGTGCGGCGAAGGTCTGGGTGATCGCCCCGATTCCCTCCACCCAGCTGCGCAGGTCGTCGCCTGCTCGCAGGAACCTCGGGGGCGTGCGCCCCGCACCGACGCCGGCCGGCGTGCCGGTGTAGATGACGTCACCGGGCAGCAGCGTCACGATGCCCGAGAGGTAGGCGATGACCTCGGGAACCGAGAACACCATGTCGGTGCTCCTTCCTAGCTGCACCGACTCACCGTTGAGCTCGCAGCCGAGCGCGAGCTCGTTCGGGTCTTCGAGCTCGTCCGGCGTGACGAGGCAGGGACCCATCGGGGAGAAGCCAGGGAACGACTTTGCGAGGCCGAACTGCGGGGCCGGTCCGCTCCACTGGAGCTCGCGCTCGCTCAGGTCCTGGCCGACGGTCAACCCGGCAACGACGTCCCAGGCGTCCGCGGGGCTGACGAATCGCGCAGCTTCGCCGATGACCACGACGATCTCGACCTCCCAGTCGACGGAGCCATTGGGGAGCTGCACGTGTGCGGACGCGCCGATGAGCGAGCTCGCGAACTTCGGGAAGACGAGCGGCGCCGTTGGCAGGTCGAGTCCCGATTCCGCGGCGTGGTCCACGTAGTTGAGGCCGATGCCGAAGATCTGCCGGGGAGCCGGGCTTGGGGGACCCGCCGTCGTCTCGTCAAACGGCTCGAGTGGCGCGTCGACGTCCGCGGCCCATCGGCCCAGCTCTTTGAACTGCTCGAAGCAGCGAGCCGGGTCCGAGTCGAAGCGCCCGTCGCTCGCCGACGCCACGTCGACGGCGCCGCCGTGCACGAGGAGCTTCAGCCGGCCGTCCACGTTGGCTATGCGCATCTGGTCCTCCCTGGTCGAGCGGGGAGCCGAGCACGCCGCGCCGCCGCCGCACCCGCGTCGCGCGGGCACGCTAGCCCCAGCGAGCCGGCGCACGGTGCGCAGTAAGGTCGCGTCCTTGACGCTCCCGCGCGCATCGCAGTCGGCCCGCTGCCCGGTTCGCTAGATGGACAAGGTCGTGTCGTCAGCCGCGGAGGCGGTCGCGGACGTCGTCGACGGCGCGTCGCTCGCGGTCGGGGGCTTCGGTCTGTGCGGCGTGCCGTCGTCACTCATCGAGGCGCTGCACGCCCGTGGCGTCACTCGGCTTGAGACGGTCAGCAACAACTGCGGGGTCGACGAGTGGGGGCTCGGGATCTTGCTGTTCGCCAAGCGCATCGCACGGACGACCGGGTCGTACGTCGGGGAGAACAAGGAGTTCGAGCGACAGTTCCTCGCGGGCGAGCTCGAGGTGGAGCTGGTGCCCCAGGGCACGCTCGCCGAGCGCCTACGAGCCGGTGGGGCTGGCATTCCCGCGTTCTTCACGCCGGCGGGCGTGGGGACCGACGTCGAGACGGGCGGCCTGCCCTGGCGCTACGACGGCGCAGGCGGCATCGCCGTGGCGTCACCTCCCAAAGAGACGCGCGAGTTCGACGGCGCCGTCTACGTGCTCGAGCAGGCGATCCGCACCGACTTCGCCCTCGTGCACGCTCGGTACGGGGACCGGCTGGGAAACCTCGTCTACGAGATGAGCGCGCAGAACTTCAACCCGCTCTGCGCGGCTGCCGGTCGTGTCACGATCGCCGAGGTCGAGGTCCTCGTCGAGCCCGGGGAGCTCGACCCCATGTGCGTGCACACCCCGGGGATCTTCGTGCAGCGCGTCGTGCACACCCCGGGCGCGGAGAAGCGCGTCGAGCGACGGACCGTGCGCTCATGACGCCACGGACACGCGAGGAGCTTGCCGCGCGGGTCGCGCTCGAGTTCGGGGACGGCCAGTACGTGAACCTCGGGATCGGGCTGCCGACGCTCGTGCCGAACTACGTGCCACGGGACATCACCGTCGTGGTGCACTCGGAGAACGGCGTGCTCGGGGTCGGGCCGTATCCGACCGAGGACGAGGTGAACCCTGATCTCATCAACGCGGGGAAGGAGACCGTGACGGTCCTTCCGGGCGCGTCGTTCTTCGACTCAGCGACCTCGTTCGCGATGATCCGTGGGGGCCACGTCGACGTGGCGGTCCTCGGCGCGATGCAGGTGTCGCGGTCCGGGGACCTCGCCAACTGGATGATCCCCGGCAAGGTCGTGAAGGGCATGGGCGGGGCGATGGACCTCGTCCATGGCGCGCGGCGGGTGATCGTGATGATGGAGCACGTCGCGAAGGACGGCGGCGCCAAGATCGTCGAGCGCTGCACGCTCCCGATGACGGGAAGGGCGTGCGTGCACCGGATCATCACCGACCTCGCGGTGCTCGACGTGACCGAGTCCGGGCTCGTGCTTCGCGAGCTCGCCCCGGGCGTGACGCTCGAGGACGTCCGCGGCGCGACGGAGCCGCCCTTCGAGGTCGACCTCGAGGGCTCCTGAGCAATCAGCGCATGTCCGGAGCCAGGTGGACTCGGACGGGTTCGTCGTGGTGGAGGTGGCGGGTATCGAACCCGCGTCCGCTGGGTTCTCCGTGGGCCTTCTCCGAGCGCAGTCGACAGGGGATTGTCGGGGGCGTCGCTGCTGTCGACGGCGTCGACGCCCCGTATCCGACTTAGTTGTCCCTCGAACCCCATCGGCACCGGTTCGAGGTAAGCCCTACTTCATGATGCCCGTGAGCTGGTCCGTAGGGCTGGGACCAGGTGGACATCGCTGCTCTAGGCAGCGAGCGCAAGCTGAGGCTTGGCGTTTGTTTGTTTGTTCCGGCTCTTTTACGTGGCTCCGGAGACCACGGCTCGCTTCTCCCACATCGACGACCAACGTCGAGACCATTCACCCCCGTGTCGTGCGGTTCCGCACCGCGACGTCATCCTACCCATCCGACGGTTCATCACCTCCTTCGGGCGCCGGCGAGCGGTGAGTTGACGCATCGGGCGCCCTCGCAGTCAGGGGCGCCAGATGCGTCAACTGCGACCTGCATGGTGACCGGGGAAGGTGCGTGCAGAGGTGCGGTCGAGTCACTCAGCTCGCGACCGCGCCGCGAGACGTAGACGTCGGTCGTGCACGAGGGTTCACGGCCCGGCGCGCTCGGCGCCCCGAAGGGCGCGGGCCATGTCGCGCTCCGCGTCGCGCTTGGCGAGGTCCTGGCGCCGGTCGTAGAGCTTCTTGCCCTTGGCGACGGCGAGCTCGACCTTCACCTTGCCTCCCGAGAAGTAGACCCGCAGCGGGATGAGCGTGAGCGGCTGGGCCTTCGTTCGCCCCAGCAGCTCGTCCACCTGTCGGCGATGCACGAGCAGCTTGCGGCGCCGGTCGGGGTCGTGGGCCGAGAAGCCGACTCCCGTCTTCCATGGCGGGATGTGGGTCGCCAGCAGCCACAGCTCGCCGTCGTCGACCCGCGCGTACCCGTCGGCGATCTGGGCGGTCCCCTCGCGGAGCGACTTGACCTCGCTGCCCTGCAGCACGATGCCGCACTCGATCCTCTCGAGGATCTCGTACTCGTGACGCGCACGTCGGTTGGTCGCGACGGTCCGGTCCGTCCCGCGGGCGGCCTCCTTCGCGGCCTCTCGACGTGCGATCGTCCGCTTGGCCCTTGCCATGCCCGCATGGTAGAGCCGGGTCTTCGCTCGACCCGTCGGTACGCTCTGGACGTGCTGACGCTGACTGTCGACGTGCGGCACCGCATGGTCGCGCACTGCCTGTCCGCGCTGCCGCTCGAAGGCTGTGGGCTGCTGCTCGGGTCCGACGGCGACTCGGTCGTCGACGTCGTCGGCACGCCGAACGCCGCGGACTCGGCCGTCCTCTACGAGGTCGACGCGAAGGATCACCTCGCGGTCGACCGCGGCGCGCGCGAGCGGGGCCTCGAGGTCGTGGGCGCGTTCCACTCCCACACGCACACCGACGCCTGGCCCTCTCCGACCGACGTCGCGACCGCCGTCGATCCGGGCTGGCACTGGGTCGTGATCTCGCTCCGCCACTTCGAGCCGGTGGTCCGGTCGTTCCGGATCGTCGACGGCAACGTCGACCAAGAACCGGTGGCGCTGGCCTAGCGGTCGGTGCCGCAGCTCGCGGTCTCGACGAACAACAGGGGGATGAACATGTTCGGAGCCAGCCATGACGCGACCGTTACGAATCTTGCGCTGCTCGCGCTTCGCGGGGCGTTCGGCGCGATGATCGCCGCTCACGGCCTGAACAAGTTCTTCGGGGGCGGCCGCATCGAGGGCACCGCCAAGTGGTTCGAGTCGATCGGGATGCGGCCAGGGCGCCTCAACGCGCTCGCCGCGGCGACGACCGAGGTGGGCGGCGGCACGCTGCTCGTGCTGGGACTGCTCACGCCGCTCGCCGCGGGCGCGCTCATGGCGCTCATGGTCGTCGCGATCGTGACGGTGCACCGAAACAACGGGTTCTTCGTCTTCCGGCCGGGCCAGGGCATCGAGTACTGCCTCATGATCGCCGTGGTCGCGGGCGTCGTGGGCGCACTCGGACCGGGGTCATGGTCGCTCGACCACGCCTTCGACGTCTGGCCGCACTCGAGGATCGTGGGTCTCGTGACCACGCTCATCCTCGGCGTCGGCGGCGCCGCCCTGCAGCTGCTCGCCGTGTGGCGGCCACCAAAACCGGCCGCCTGAGGTCACGGCCCGCGCCCACCTGGGTAATATGTGACCAGTTGGGTCAGGAATCAGACGGGAGGTCTGGCGTGCCGGTCACCGTTCGTATCCCGGGCGTCCTGCGAGGGGCGACCGAAGGCGCGAAGACCGTCTCGCTCGACGGGGCGACCGTCGGTGACGTGCTCGGTCGGTTGGCCGACGACCACCCGGGCGTGCGCGAGCAGGTCTTCACCGCCGACGGGTCGATCCACCGCTTCTTGAACGTCTACGTGAACGACGACGACGTCCGCTACACGGGCGGGCTCACGACCGCGGTCGGCCCCGGTGACGAGATCACGCTGCTGCCGGCCGTCGCGGGAGGGTCGCGCTGATGGCGCGCTACGCCTCGGTGCTCGACCTGATCGGGGACACGCCGATGGTCGACGTGAGCGCGCTCAGCCCAACCGAGTCGGTCCGCATCTGGCTCAAGCTCGAGGGCAAGAACCCGGCAGGGTCCGTGAAGGATCGTGTCGCGCTCGCGCTCGTGGACGCCGCCGAGGCAGACGGCGTGCTCGTGCCCGGCAAGCCGGACCAGGTGCTGCTCGAGCCGTCGAGCGGCAACACCGGGATCGCCCTCGCCCTCGTGTGCCGGCTCAGGGGCTACTCGCTCAAAGTGGTGCTCCCCGACAACGTCTCGCCCGAGCGACGGCAGCTGCTCGAGGTCTTCGGCGCCGAGATCATCGACTCACCGGGTGCCGAGGGCTCCAACGGGGCGGTGCGCCGTGCGCGGAGCCTCGCGATCGACAACCCCGAGTGGGTCTTTTTGTACCAGTACGCGAATCCCGCGAACCCCGCGGTGCACTTCGAGACCACGGGGCCGGAGATACTGCGGGACTGCCCCGAGATCACCCACTTCGTGGCGGGGCTCGGCACGACGGGCACCATCGTCGGCGTCGGCTCGTACCTGAAAGAGCAGCGCCCCTCGGTCCAGGTCTGGGCGGTCGAGCCGCCCGCGGGCGAGCTCGTCGACGGCCTTCGCAGCCTCGACGACGGGTACGTGCCGCCCGTGTTCACCGACGCCGACGGCGAGGCGCTCTTGGACCGCCGTGTCGTGGTGCGCCCGAGGGAGTCGGTCGAGTGGACGCGGCGGCTCGCCGACCTCGGCCTGTTCGTCGGTGTGTCGACCGGGGCCGCGATGGCGGGCGCGAGCAAGTGCGCGGCGGGCATCGAAGAGGGCGTGGAGGCCTCGATCGTCGTGATCTCCGCGGACGACGGGTGGAAGTACCTGTCGGGCGACATCTGGGGCGGAGACCTCGACGAGGTCGTCGACCGGGCCAGCCGCACCATCTACTTCTGAGCCGCACCTACACTCGCCGCGTGGAGCGACGTGGCTGAGGACCTCACCCGTCGTCGCGACGGCCGCGCACTCGACGAGCTGCGCGACTGGTCCTTCGAGCGCAACTACACGGTCTTCGCGGCGGGCTCGGTGCTGGTCCAGATGGGCCGCACCAAGGTGCTGTGCACCGCGTCGGTCGAGTCCGACGTGCCTCGATGGCTCCGGGGATCCGGCAAGGGCTGGGTGACCGCGGAGTACTCGATGCTCCCGGGCTCGACCGCCGAGCGCGCGTCGAGAGAGGCGGCCCGCGGCAAGCAATCGGGCCGCACCCAGGAGATCCAGCGCCTGGTGGGGCGCTCGCTTCGCGCCGTGACGGACCTCACCGGGCTCGCCGAGCTGCAGATCACCGTCGACTGCGACGTGCTCCAGGCTGACGGGGGCACGCGGACCGCGTCGATCTGCGGCGGCTACGTCGCCCTTCACGACGCGTGCACGCGCCTGGTCGAACAAAAGCGCATCGCCGCGCACCCGCTGTTCGACCAGGTCGCGGCGATCTCGGTCGGGATCGTCGACACCGTCGCGATGCTCGACCTGCCCTACGAGGAGGACAGCCGCGCCGACGTCGACATGAACGTGGTGATGACCGGTGCGGGGCGCTTCGTCGAGGTCCAGGGGACCGCGGAGAAGCTCGCCTTTTCGAGGGGCGAGCTCGACGAGCTCCTCGCGCTCGCGACCTCGGGCATCGACGTGCTCTTGGCAGCACAGCGCGCCGCGCTCGCGGTGCCCCCGGGGCCACCGCCCGGCTGATGCGCGTCGTCCTCGCGACGGCGAACCCCGACAAGGCGGCCGAGATGGCCGCGATCCTGGGTGCGGTCGACGGCGTGGAGCTCCTCGAGCGCCCGAAGGATCTCGCCGACGTCGCCGAGTCGGGGACGACCCTCGTCGAGAACGCCGAGCTCAAGGCGACGGCGGTGTCGGGCGCGACGGGCAGCGCCGCGGTTGCCGACGACACCGGGCTGTTCGTCGAGGCGCTCGACGGCGCGCCGGGCATCTACGCGGCGCGCTACGCAGGCGAGCACGCAACCTACGTACAGAACGTCGCCAAGCTCCTCCATGCCCTCGAGCACGTGCGATCACCGCGGCGCGCGACGTTCCGAACCGCGGTCGTGCTCGTCGAGCCAAGTGGCCGCCGACTCGTCGCGACCGGCGAGCTGCACGGCGCGATCGCTCGGACACCGAGCGGCACCGCGGGATTCGGCTACGACCCGGTCTTCATCCCCGACGGCGCCGGCGGCCGCACGCTCGCCGAGCTTGACGCCGACGAGAAGCACGCGCTCAGCCATCGCGGCCGCGCGCTGCGCGCGCTTGCGCGCCAGCTGGTCGTGGCGCCGACGCGCGACGACGCGGACTGAGCGGGCGGCTACGCGGCCGCTCGCGCGATGACGAGCAGGTGGCACGCGAACGCCGCGATCGTGCAGGCATGGAACAGCTCGTGGTACCCGAACCAGTTGGGTGACAGGGCAGGTCGCTTGAGGGCGTAGAAGGAGGCGCCGATCGTGTAGAGCAGGCCGCCCGCGGCGATGAGCGCGAAGTTCACGACGCCGCCGTAGTGCCAGAGCGCGGGCATCCAGAACACGGCGGCCCAGCCGAGCGCGATGTACAGCCCGGTGAAGGCCCATCGAGGTGCCCTCGGCCACACGCTCGGCCACGCGACCCGGAAGCCGACGATGGTGAAGGCGGTCGCCCAGACGATCGACAGCAGCACCGTGGCCTGGCCCGACGGCAGGATCGCGACCGCGATCGGCGTGTAGGTCCCCGCGATGATGAGCGCGATGTTCGAGTGGTCGAGACGCTTCAGCTTGTCGTGGACCCTGGGCGTCCACGTGCCGATGTGGTACACCGCCGACGTGCCGAACAGGAGGCACGCGGTGAACGCGAACAAGGCGATCGCGAGGCGGTTCGCGTACGTGGTGCCGTTCGCGGTCAGCCAGAGCCCCGCGATGAGCGCGAAGGGGAGCGTGCCGAGGTGGAGCCACCCGCGCAGGCGCGGCTTTGTCGGCGCCACCGTCGTGGTCACGGGACAACTCTACGGCCCCCGACGCGGCTGCACCTCGAATGGCGGGCCTGCGTAGGCTCGGGCCGTGCCCGGCGAGCCGCTCGCGATGTTCCCTCTCGCAGCTGTTGTCTTCCCGGCCACCGAGCTGCCGCTGCACGTCTTCGAGCGCCGCTACCAGTGCCTCACTCGCGACGTGCTGGCAGGGACCAAGGAGTTCGGGATCTGCCTCATCTCGAGGGGGCGCGAGGTCGGCGGCGGCGACGAGCGCGTCGCGGTCGGGACCAAGGTGCACGTCGAGCTCGCCACACCGCTCGACGAGGAGCGCTGGATCCTCGTCACGAGGGGCGTGGAGCGGATCCGCGTCGTCGACTGGCTGGACGACGACCCCTACCCGAGGGCGCTCGTCGAGCCCATGCCCGTCATGGGCGGGGCTGCGACGAGTGACCTCATTGGCGCGGCCCTCCGCTCGGTGAAGGCGCTGCGACGGCTCCAGTCCGAGTTCACCGACGGCTGGGCGAGCCCGTGCGTCGACCTGCAGATCGAGGACTCGCGCGACACCGCGCCGTGGATGCTCTGCGCGATGAGCCCGTTGTCGCTGTCGGACCTCCAGGTCCTGCTTGAGGTCCCCGACGACTACTCGCGGCTCTCGCTGCTTCGCGAACGGTGCGACGCGAAGCGCAAGGACCTCGAAGACGTGCTCCGCCTCAGCGACCAGGGGTGAGCGAGCGCCGCGCCACGCTCCTCGAGCTCGACGACGCGCTCACGATGCAGGTCCGAGGGGCGGTGCCGCCGTCGCGCGCGCACGCCGCGGGGTTCCCTCGCACCGAAGACCTCGAGGCACTGGCCGCGTGGGAGCGAGGTGCGATGGGCTTCCTCGTCGTCGACCGCGAGGGCACCGTCGTCGGGACCTGCGGGACCCACGGACCGCTCGCTCACGGCGCGCTCGAGCTCGGCTGGGGACTCGTCGAGTCTGCTCGGGGCGCGGGCGTCGGCGGCGAGGCGGTCGACCTCCTCCTCGCCGCGGTGCGGGCGCGCTTCCCGTCGGCGCACGTGGTGGTTCGCACCGAGTGGGAGGTGGTCGACGGCAACCCCGCGGCGGTGAGCCCCGCGTCCGAGGCGATCCTCGAGCGCCGCGGCTTCCTCGCGGACCCCGCGCCCTCGACGAGGGCCCGGCGCACCTGGACGCTCAGCGCGTGGTCGAGCTGAGCGATGTCGGCTCGTCGAGGTACGCGGCGACGGCGCGCTCGATCGCCGCGGCGGTGTGACCCGGCTGCCCGTCGGTCAGGACCACGACGCGGGTCAATGCGTCGCGGGCGCCACCGAGCAAGCGTCCCGCGTCGTCGTCGACGCGACCAGCCAGCACGAGGGCTGCGACGGCGCCACAGACGTCCAGCACGGTGCGCACGACCTTGCCCTCCAAGGTGCCCGCGTCGAGCGCACCCTCGCCGGTGACCACGAGGTCCGCGTCGCGTGCCGCACCCATGAGGTCGATCGCCTCTGCGACGAACCTCGCACCGCTCACCGCGGTCGCGCCGAGGGCGATGAGCCCGCCCGCGAGCCCTCCTCCTGCGCCCGCGCCGTCGATCGCGGTCACGTCCACGCCGAAGCGGTCGCGGTACCAGTCGGCGGTCACGGCAAGCCGGCGCTCTAGCACCCCAACCTGCCCGGCGCTCGCACCCTTTTGTGGCCCAAATCGCGACGGCGCCTCCTCGTACGCCACGAGGACGTCGCAGGCCGCGACGAGCGGGACGCGGATCGTGACACCGCGATCCTCGAGGGCCTCGACGCAGCCGCGTCCACCGTCGGTGCTTGCCGTGCCCCCGACGCCCACCACGATCCGCGCCGCACCGGCGCGCTGGGCGGTCGCCACGAGCTCGCCCACGCCGTAGGTGGAGGCCGAAAGCGGCTGGTCGCCGACGGGGGCGGCAAGCAGCGCGCGGCCGGCAGCCTCTGCGGACTCGATGATCGCGGTCAGGTCCTCGAGCATCGACCACCGTGCGTGGACGGGCGCGCCAAGCGGGCCGCGCACGACGGCGGTGCGCACGTCACCGCCCAGCACCTCTACGAAGCCCTCGCCGCCGTCGCTCATCGGCGCAGTCGCGGCCGTCCACTCCCTGGAGGTCGCCGCGCGGACGATCGCCTCGGCGGCCTCGTGGGCGGTCGCCGTGCCCCGGAACTTGTCGGGGGCGGCGACAAGTCGCGGCAACTAGGCGACGGCGAGGAGGTCGACCACGAACAGGAGCGTCTCGCCCGGCGCGATCGCACCTGGCGCGCCCCGCTCGCCGTAGCCGAGGTGCGGCGGGATCACCAGGCGCCGTCGCCCGCCGACGCGCATCCCCGCAACGCCGTTGTCCCACCCGGCGATCACCTGGCCGGCACCGACTGCGAACGTGAATGCCTCGTTGCGGTCCCAGGAGGCGTCGAACTGCTCGCCGGTCGAGTGCGCGACGCCGACGTAGTGCACGGTCGCCTTTGTGCCCGCTCGAGCCTCGTCACCGTCACCGACGATGAGGTCCTCGGTGACCAGGTCGTCTGGCGCGCTGCCGACGTGGGGCTCGACGAATGGCTTGGTGTCCTCAGGCATGGTCCAATGCTAGAAGGGGGGGTCGTGGCGCTCTGTGATCCGTGCGACGAGTCGCGCGCTGGCTTTGCCGAGCGTCGCGACGCGGGGCCCGCCGCTCGTGGGCGAACCGGTCGTCATCCAAGCGTTGGCCGCAGGACACGACAGGGTGTCCGACTGAAGCCAGCCAACTGGCATCGCCGCCGCCGTCAACGTCACGCCACCGTCTTGGGGCCCTCGTCGCTCCTCAGTGCGAGCGAGAGGAGTCGAACCTCCACCCCCGAAGGGACCGGGACCTAAACCCGGCGCGTCTGCCAGTTCCGCCACGCCCGCATCGTCCCGGATCGAACGGGGACGAGCCGAGCCTAGGTCCAGTGCGCCAGAGCGACAGTGACGAAGGCCTGCGTTGGTAGCCTCGTTCGCATGACTGACAGCACGTTCGCGGAGATGAAGTCGCTCGGGATGGACGGGGGGATGGAGCTCACACAGCGCCTCTTGCGCGAGAGGATCGTGTTCTTGGGGTCGGTCGTCGACCAGACAGCCTCCAACACGATCTGCGCCCAGCTGCTGCTCTTGGAGGCCGAGGACCCCGATCGTGACATCAGCCTGTACATCAACTCCCCGGGTGGCTCGGTCACCGACGGCCTCGCGATCTACGACACGATGCAGTACGTGGGCTGCGACGTCCGTACGATCTGCCTCGGGATGGCCGCCTCCATGGGCCAGTTCCTGCTCTGCGCGGGCGCGCCGGGAAAGCGCTTCGCCCTGCCGCACTGCCGGATCCTCATGCACCAGCCCCACACCGGCACGATGCAGGGCCAGGCCTCCGACATCGCGATCCAGGCCGAGCAGATCGTCTACATGAAGCGGATGCTCGCCGAGCGGATCGCGTTCCACACGGGCCAGACCATCGAGCGGGTCGAGACCGACTCGGACCGCGACAGGTGGTTCACCGCCGAGGAGGCCATGGAGTACGGCTTCATCGACCAGGTGATCGCGCGACACACGGCGCAGGCCGTCACGCACTAGGTGATCGAGACACCAACGGCCTCGCCGCCCGGGCGGCGCCCGCCTGAGCAGCGCGACGTCCGGGTCGTCTCGGCGCGCTCGAGCCTCACCCATCGCTTCACCGAGCTCTGGCGGACCCGAGAGCTGCTCCTCTACCTGACGCGATCCGACGTCAAGGTCAAGTACAAGAACTCCGCGCTGGGGCTGTTGTGGTCGATGGTCTCGCCGCTGATGCAGCTGGGCATCTTCTGGCTCGTCTTCGGCTTCATCCTGAAGAACGGGTACCCCCACTTCGTCGTCTTCCTCTTCGCAGGGCTGATCGCCTGGAACTTCTTCTCCGGTGCCCTCAACACGTCGACCGGGATCATCGTCGAGCGGGCGGGGATCGTGAAGAAGGTGTCCTTCCCCCGCGAGATCCTGGCCTTGTCGACGGTCGGCGCCCAGATCTTCTACTTCTCGATGCAGGCCGTCGCGATGGCCGTCATCCTGGTCGCGCTGCGCAGCTCGCCGGACTGGGGCGTCGTCTGGCTGCTCGTGCCGGCGATCGCCGCCCTGCTCGTCCTCGCCTCGGGGTTCAGCGTGCTGCTCTCCGCGCTGAACGTGAAGTTCCGCGACATGCGCCACCTCATCGAGGTCGCGATGCAGCTGTGGTTCTGGCTGACGCCGATCGTCTACCCCTACGAGAAGCTCGCGCCGCACCTCCGCGGGCTCTCGTGGCTCTACCTCGCCAACCCGATGACGCCCATCGTGCTCACCTTCCAGCGCGTGCTGTACCCGCACCAAGCCGTGCCGTCCACCAACTACCCGCCGAACCTCCCGAAGACCCTGCCGGTGCTCCCCACGTGGTCGCTTGGCACCTACGCCGAGCTCGACTGCATCATCCTCGGCGCGGGGGTCCTGCTCATGGTCGTCTCGGTCTGGGTGTTCGGCCGCCTCGAGGGCAACTTCGCCGAGGAGCTGTGATGGGGGTCCCGGCCGTCGAGGTCCAGCAGGTCTCCAAGCACTTCCGACTGAACAGCGAGCGGCACAGCTCGCTGAAGGACCGCATCATCCATCCGGGCCGCTCCACGTACTCGGATCTGACCGCGCTGCACGACGTCGACTTCACGGTGGGCGCGGGCGAGACCGTCGGCATCATCGGGCGCAACGGCTCGGGCAAGTCGACGCTCCTCAAGTGCATCTGCGGGGTGCTCCAGCCGACGTCGGGCCGCATCCTCGTGCGTGGCAGCCTCGCGGCCCTGCTCGAGCTCGGTGCCGGCTTCCAGATCGAGCTGTCCGGTCGCGACAACATCTATCTCAACGGCTCCATGCTCGGGCTCTCGCGCCGCGAGGTCGACCGAGCGTTCGACGCGATCGTGGAGTTCTCCGAGCTCGGTCAGTTCATCGACACCCAGGTGAAGTTCTACTCCTCTGGCATGTACGTGCGGCTCGGCTTCGCGATCGCGGTCAACGTCGACCCGGACGTGCTCGTGATCGACGAGGTCCTCGCGGTCGGCGACGAGCAGTTCCAGGCCAAGTGCCTCGACCGGATCCGGGCGTTCCAAGAGGAGGGTCGCACGATCCTGTTCGTCTCGCACAACGCCGACCAGATCCGCGCGATCTGTGACCGTGCCGTGGTGCTCGACGGCGGTCTGATGCTGACCGACGCGTCGCCTGGCGAGGCGGTGCGCGTCTTCCGCGAGAGCCTGGGCGGTGTGCCGGCCGCCGACGAGCTGGGCGCGCCCAACCGCCAGGAGCGCGCCGTGCGCAACGTCGAGATCCTCGGTGTCGACGTCGTCGGCGGCGCTCGGGTGCACACTGGCGACGCGCTGCACCTGCGTGTGGGGCTGCGGACCAAAGAGCCGGTTGCTGCCGGCCTCGTGCTCGAGATCCACAAGCTGAACGGTGAGCTGCTCGTGCGCACGGACCCCGACGACGCACGGTCGCGCGTCGAGATCCCCGGTGGCGAGAGCGTGGTCACCGTGGACGTGGACAGCTTCGACGTGCTCGACGGGGCCTACCAGGTCAACGTCGGGATCGTGGGGCCGCACGGCACGGCGATCTACGACTGGCTCGAGTGCGCGACGTCGATCGAGGTGACCTACGAGGGGCGCGCCGCGGGCACGCTCGCGATGGTCCCCACGGTCGCGGTCGAGCCGCGTCCCTGGTACTAGGCGCCGCTGACCGCGACGGCGTCGAGCCCCGGGAAGCGCCCGAGGCGCCCGAAGCGCCCGAGCCGCGACACGTCGACGGGCCGGTCCGCGGCCGACAGCAGCCGCAGGTCGCCCCGGGAGTTCCCGTACGCGTAGAGCGGACGATGCTCGCCCGTGTCCGCCGCGCCGAGCTCCTCGAGGAGCGCTCGGACCTTGCGAAGCTTCTCCGTCCCCCGGCAGTTACGACCTTCGTAGCGGCCGGTGAGCCTGCCGCCCGCGTCGACGGCGAGCTCGGTCGCCGCACAGCCGTGCGCGCCCATCGACGCGGCGATCCTCGTCACGTAGAGCGACGGCGAGGCCGACACGAGGACGACGACGTGGCCCGCGTCGAGGTGCGCGCCGAGGCGCGCGGCGATCTCGGGTCGCACCGTGGTGCGCAGGTGCTCCTCGGCGAACTGCTCGGAGACCGCGGCGACGTCAGCGAGGTCGCGGCCCTCGAGCACCGAGCAGAAGAGCGACTCTTTGGCCGTGTCGGCGGCGTGCCCGGAGCGGATCGCTCCCGCGATGAGCGCGGGACCGTGGCGCGCGATGCTCGTGCGCACCACGCTGCGCGACGCGACCGCGCTCAGCCAGTGCACGACGCTGCCGCCCTCGGTCAGCGTGCCGTCGAGGTCGAACGCCGCGACGGCCGGCGCGGGGTCGTGGGGGGAGCTCGGTGCCATGACCTCGGCCCAGTCTCGCACCGTCGTCCCGCGGCGCCGAAATCCGGAGCAAACCGATCCGGAATAGGCGCGACGCGCGCGCCGCTCGCTACACTGGCCGCGACGCACTGACCCGCAAGGAGCACTCATGGCACTTCGACTCGGCGACCAGGCCCCGGACTTCACCGCGGCGACGACAGAGGGCACGATCAGCCTCTACGACTACCTCGGCGACAGCTGGGGCATCTTGTTCTCGCACCCGAAGGACTTCACGCCGGTTTGTACCACCGAGCTGGGCGCCTTCGCGGCGCGCAAGGGCGACTTCGACAAGCGAAACACCAAGCTGCTGGGCCTGTCGGTCGACTCGGTCGACTCGCACCAGGGCTGGAAGGGCGACATCGCAGAAACCCAGGGCACGGCGCTCAACTTCCCGCTGATCGCCGACGAGGACCGCAAGGTCGCGGATGCCTACGACATGATCCACCCCAACGCGAACGACACGCTCACGGTGCGCAGCGTCTTCGTCATTGGTCCCGACAAGAAGGTCAAGCTCACGCTCACCTACCCGGCCTCGACGGGGCGCAACGTCGAAGAGATCATCCGCGTGCTGGACTCGCTGCAGCTGACCGCTGAGTACAAGGTCGCGACGCCGGTCAACTGGAAGGACGGCGAGGACGTGATCATCGTGCCCGCCGTGTCCGACGACGAGGCGAAGGAGCGGTTCCCCAAGGGATTCACCGCGGTCAAGCCCTACCTGCGGACCACGCCGCAGCCGAACCGCTAGGACGCCCGGCCGCGCGGCGGCCGAGATCCCCGACCGAGAGGAACGAGTGCCCCTCCCCGCCCACGCCGCCGGGACCTTTTCGATCGCTGACCGCACGGTGCACCGGCTTGGCTACGGGGCGATGCGCATCACGGGCCCGGGCATCTGGGGGTGGCCCGCGGACCGCGACGAGGCGATCCGCGTGCTTCGCGTCGCCGTCGAGCTCGGCGTCGACTTCATCGACACGGCGGACTCGTACGGGCCCTCGATCTCTGAGGAGCTGATCTTCGCCGCGCTGCACCCTTACGGCGACGTGGTCGTGGCGACCAAGGCCGGACTGCTGCGCACCGGCCCCGGACGCTGGTATCCGTGCGGGCGGCCCGAGTACCTGCGCCAGCAGTGCGAGCTGTCACTCCGGCGCCTCGGGGTCGAGGCCCTCGACTTGTTCCAGCTGCACCGCATCGACCCCGGCGTCGACCGCGACGAGCAGTTCGGGCTGCTCGCGGCGCTCCTCGAGGAGGGCAAGGTCCGCGCCGTCGGGCTCTCCGAGGTCTCCGCGGCCGAGCTCGCCGCGGCGCGCGAGGTCGTGGACGTCGCCACCGTGCAGAACCACTACAACGTCGTCGAGCGGCGCAGCGACGTCGTCCTCGACGCGTGCGAGGCGGCCGGGATCGGGTTCATCCCCTACTTCCCCGTCGCCGCCGGCGAGCTCACCGGACCTCGCGCCGCCGTCGCCGCGGTCGCCAGCGCCCTGGACGCGACGCCCGCCCAGGTCTCGCTCGCGTGGCTGCTGCAGCGAAGCGAGGTCGTGCTGCCCATCCCGGGCACCTCGTCGGTCGTGCACCTCGAGGAGAACTGCGCCGCCGCGCAGCTGCACCTTCCCGCGGACCAGCTGCAGGTCCTCGACGCGCTCGCAGCTCGCTAGCTGCCGACGAGCTCGTCGCGCAGCTGGCGCTTCAGCACCTTGCCGGCCGGGTTCCTCGGCAGGTGCCCGTCTCGGAACCAGATCCTCGTCGGGACGTTGTAGCGAGCGAGCTTGGCCGCCACGTGGTCGCGCAGCGCGGCCTCGTCGATCGGCCGCCCGCCCCGCGCGATGACCACGGCGCCCACCTCCTCGCCAAGTGTCGGGTGCGGGATGCCGATGACGGCGCAGTCCGCGACGTCGGGGTGCTCGAAGAGGGCCGCTTCGACCTCGACGGAGTAGACGTTCTCGCCGCCGCGGATGATGACGTCCTTCGCGCGGTCCACGATGTAGATGAAGCCCTCGTCGTCGATGCGGGCGACGTCGCCGGTGTGCAGCCAGCCGTTCGTGAAGACGAGCGCGGTTTCCTCGGGCCGGTTCCAGTAGCCGCGGACGACCTGGGGACCGCGGACCCACAGCTCGCCGGTCGCCTCAGGTCCCTGTTCGCGGTCCGCCGGCGGCTCGGCGCCCTCGAAGTCCTCGGGCACGACGGCGACGTCGGTGACGGGCACCGCGGTGCCGACCGAGTCGGGCCGGGCCACGTAGTCCGGCCCCGTGTTCATGGACGTCGCCGCGGACGTCTCGGTCAGCCCGTAGCCGTTGCCGGGCTGTCCGTCGGGGAACGCCCGCTTGATGCGGCGGACGAGGTCAGGGGGAGCGGGCGCCCCGCCGTACGAGACGCTGCGCACCGAGGAGGTGTCGCGGCTCGCGAAGTCGGGGGAGTCGAGGATCTGCAGCGCCATCGTGGGGACCCCGCCGAAGGTCGTGATCTGCTCGCGCTCGATCAGCTCGAGGGCTCGCTCGGCGTCGAAGTGGTGCATGAGCACAAGCTTGCCGCCGGCCGCCGCGTTCACGATCATGCTCGCGAGGCAGCCCGTCGCGTGGAACAGCGGCACGGAGAGCAAGAACGAGTTCTGCACGCCCGACGGCAGGGCGTCGGGGTCGCCGAAGCGCAGCTGCGCGCGCTGGCCGATGAAGAACAGGTTCATGAGGTTCGTGCACGCGTTGCGGTGCGTGCCGACCGCGCCCTTCGGCCGGCCTGTCGTGCCCGAGGTGTAAAAGATCGTCGCGTCGTCGTCGGGCTCCACCTCGACGGTGGGCGGCGTCGCGTCGCTCGAGACGTCGCCGAGCACGTCGGCGTACGCGCGCACGTCCGTCGCCCCGAACTCCCCGGTGAGCTCCGGCCGAGCCTTGCGGTCCTCAGCCACGACGAGGACGTGGCTCAGGAACTCGAGCTCGCCGAGGTGCGGCGCGAGGCGCTCGAGTCGCTCGGTGTCGCAGAACAGCACGCGCGCGCCGGAGTCCGAGAGCCCGTAGGCGAGGTCGTCGCCGGTCCACCACGCGTTGAGCGGCACCGCGACGGCCCCGACCGCGATGGCGGACCAGAACGCCACGACCCACTCGGGCAGGTTTCGCATCGCGATTGCGACGCGGTCGCCTCGCTCGACGCCCATCTTGAGGAGCCGCGCGGCCATCGTTGAGACCGCGCGGTAGTGGCCGTCGAACGTGAGGCGCTCGTCTTCGTAGACGACGAAGTCCTTGTCCGCGTGCAGGGCAGAGAGGTCGAGCACGGGGCGGAGCGTCGCGGGCGCGTTCTTCCACACGCGCAGCTCGATGCCCCGGATCGTCGCCGTGCCGATCTCGAAGGGCTGTCCCGGCGCGCAGAGCTGTGCGGTCGCGTCGGCCAGCCCGAGCGGCTCGGAGCTCACGGGGCGTCCTCGCTGCGAGGACCGAACAGCGCGGCGCGGTAGTGACGAAGCTCGTCGATCGAGGCGCGCACGTCGTCGAGCGCGCGGTGCGAGGTGGGCTTCTCGGGGGCGCCCGACAGCACCTCGGGTCGCCACCGCCGCACGAGCTCTTTGATCGTCGAGACGTCGACGTTGCGGTAGTGGAACCAGGCCTCCACCTCGGGGAGGTACTCCTGGAGGAAGCGCCGGTCCGTCCCGATCGAGTTGCCGCAGAGGGGGACCTCGCCCTTGGGCACCGTCGCGGTGAGGAACGCGAGGGTGGCGGCACCGGCCTGCGCGAGCGTGGTCGTCGAGGCCCGGATCGCCTCGGTGAGCCCGGATGCCTTGTGCATCTCTTGGACGACGGGGACCATCGCGGCCAGCTGCTCGTCGGTCGCGTGCACGATGAGGTCCGGGCCCTCGGCGATGAGCTCGAGGTCGTCGTCGGTCACGATGGTCGCGATCTCGACGATCACGTCGTGGGCCGGGTCGAGTCCGGTCATCTCGAGGTCCATCCACACGAGCATCGCGACGAATCTAGGTCGTGCGCCGAGCACCCCTGCGCGGCCGTGGCGGCGCTGCGTCGCCAGCAATGACAAGACGGCCGTTGACTAGCCTGCGACCGTGGTCTCCGTCCCCGTGGTCGCGATGACCGAACGGGCGCAGATGCCCCGCTACGCCCACCCTGGGGACGGCGGGTGCGACCTGGTGGCTGCCGAGCGAGTCGAGCTGGCTCCTCGCGGCGGGCGCGCGTCGGTCGGGTGCGGCATCGCCGTCGCGATCCCCGAGGGGCACGCGGGCTTCGTGCTGCCGAGGAGCGGCCTCGCGCTCCACCACGGCGTGACCTGCCTCAACGCACCGGGGCTCGTCGACGCCGGCTATCGAGGCGAGCTGCGCGTCGTGCTGGTCAACACCGATCCGGAGACGCCGTTCGTCGTCGACGTCGGCGACCGCGTCGCCCAGCTCGTCATCCAGCGTGTCGAGCAGGCCACCTTCCTTCCGACCAACGAGCTCACGAGCTCGGCGAGAGGGGCTGGCGGCTTCGGCTCGACCGGGGTCTCGCAGTGATCCCCACGCCGCTCGACCCGCTCGACAGTGCCTTCATCACGCTCGAGTCGCCGGGCGCACCGCTGCACATCGCCGCGATCCTCGAGCTCGACCATCCCGCTGGCGGACCCGTCGATCCGATCACCACCTTCGACGAGGTGAAAGCGCTCGTGGCGTCGCGGCTGCACGAGGTGCCGAAGCTGACCAAGCGGATCCTTCGTGTCCCCTTCGACCTCGCGTGGCCCGTGTGGGTCGACGACCCCGACTTCGACATCGACGAGCACGTGCTGCGCCGGAGCTGTCCGTCGCCCGGCAGCGAGGCGGAGCTCGACGCCCTCGTCGGGCGCATCATGGCGACCGAGCTGCCACCGGATCGCCCGCTGTGGGAGCTGTCGGTCGTCGAGGGCCTCGCCGATGGCCGAACCGCGCTCATCTTGAAGCTCCACCACGCGCTCGCGGACGGGGTCTCGGGCGCGGCGACGTTCGCGGGGCTCTTCGACATCTCCCACGAGGTGCGCGCACCGCGTCCGAAGCGAGAGCCCGACACCCCGCCACCTTCGCTGCCGACACCCCTCGAGCTGCTCGGACGCACTGCAGGCGAGCTGCTGCGCCGGCCCCACGCACTCCTTGACGCGGTGACCGCAGGGATGGAGCAGGCTGGCTCGGCGGTCGAGCGCGCGCTTCGCCCGCCCGGGCCTGGTGCCGAGCCCGCCGTCTCGATGTTCGCTGCCGCACGGACGTCGCTCAATGGCACGCCGAGCCACGCTCGGCGCTTCACGAGGCTGCACTTCGACCTCGCCGACGTGAAAGAGGTGGCGAAGCGCCACGGGGCGACGGTGACCGACTTCGTGATGTGCACGGTGGGCGGCGCGCTGCGACGCCTCCTCGACGCACGAGGCGAGCCGCTCGAGCGCGACCTCGTGGCCTTCATGCCGGTCAACGTGCGAAAGAAGGGCGCCGAGGGCGAGCTCGGCAACCACATCTCGGCGGTGCTGGTCGAGCTGCACGCCCTCGAGCTCGATCACCTGGCTCGTCTTGACGCCATCCGCGAGGCGAGCCAGGCGAGAAAGCACGGTGACGCGCAGAGCTCGAAGTTCCTCACGGGGCTCGCCGCCGCCGTCGGTCCGACCCTCGCGTCGATCGCGGGCCAGACGCTCTATGACCTCGAGCTGTTCGACGAGCTCCCGCCGATCGCCAACGTGACGGTGTCGTCGGTACCCGGACCCCCGATCCCTCTGTGGATGGCGGGACGCCACGTGGCGACCGCCGCGCCACTCGGCCCGCTCATGGCGGGCATCGCCCTCAACATCACGGTGCTCGGCTACGGCGGATTGCTCGAGTTCGGCGTGCTCGCCTGTGCCAAGAAGCTCCCCGATCTCACCGAGCTGCGCACGCTGCTCGAGGACGAGGCTGTCACGCTGTTGAAGAGCGACGCCTAGGACCCCAGCGTCTAGGCTTGGCGCTCACGCGGACGTGGCTCAGTGGTAGAGCATCACCTTGCCAAGGTGAGGGTCGCGGGTTCGAATCCCGTCGTCCGCTCCAAGAAAAAAGCCCCTGACTAGGGCTTTTACGTCTGCACTTCGGATCACTTCGCAACCGCTCGGCACCCATACTCGCCAATACCTATTGCACGGCTATTGTACAGAGCGACGATTCCCAGACCCTCACCCGAGAAAGGTGAGGGCACCGTGGCAGGGAGGCGCCCCCGTGGGTCGGACACGGATCGCCCTGACGGGATCACCTGGACTGGATCGAGGCTCCGCCTACTTCGCGGTAGACAATTTGCAAAGCAATCCGAGTACCTCAGGTGCTGCCAATGCCGACACGCAATTTTGCGATATTAAGTGAGCCTGACTTCTCGGAAATAATCGCAACAAAAAGCCTTCAGGAAACGTTGACAACGGCAAGCTTGCGTAAGTACGGTCCCGCACAATGTCGCGAACGGACCCCTACGCGACGTGCGACGTGCTACCGGAGTACGCGGACGAATCTGAGTACGGCGACCTTATCGCGGCGCTCGACGACTTAGAAGTGGCGTACGACGACTCGCGGCGCAATCGTGCGCTGAGACGATCTGGACGGGTAGCGACGGCGGCTGACTCTCTTCGAACCGCGTCCGCTCAGCTCTGGCAGTTCGACGACGGTCACTCCGATTTCGGATACGACGGACCCATCTTTAATCTTGGCGATGACCTGCACGCAACGGCCGTCAGTGCTCGTGGCAACCTGAGTGACGCGATCGCCGCACTACTCGCGGCAATCGCAAGTCGATTCAAGCCCCTGCGCCGTCGTGTTCGTCGTGTCCGTCGTGACGCGATGCTCATAATGCGCCGTCAGTGGCGACAGGCTCACGAAGGTCGCGCCAGTCCGCCGAAGCGACCGGCTCTCAGTAATCCCAAAGTCGCCCATGCTCCACC
This sequence comes from Acidimicrobiaceae bacterium, assembly GCA_003162395.1. Lineage (GTDB taxonomy): Bacteria > Actinomycetota > Acidimicrobiia > Acidimicrobiales > RAAP-2 > Palsa-459. The sequence continues at coordinate 4,152 of PMON01000034.1, read as the reverse complement.
GTGCCTGTCCGTCGTGCTCCGTAGAGACGACGTGACGACAGGCATTGCCGCTTAACAGCGCAACCCTCGGCAATCGCCATCGCCGCGACGTGAGCACGCGCGCTCACCCACTCATTCGGGATGCGCGGAAACGGCTCAGTTGCAATGGCAAAGTTCAATGAAAGTGAAGTCCTCCTAAGCAAGCAAGAGGCAGCGGAGTACCTGTCGACGACCATTCGGCACATCGAAAGATTGCAAGCGCGGCGTGAACTGTCATATCGAAAACTTGGCAAGTTCGTGAAATTTCGCAAGTCCGATCTGGACCGCTACGTCGATTCCTGTCTTGTCGAGGCCGTCAAGTAGTGAGCGCGGTCGGTGAAGAGACGAATCACAATCGCTGCAAGTTCAAGGCGACGTACCCAGGCGCTGGCGTCGACGACTCTCAGTGCGTCTACGTCGCGGGAGTCGGCTTTCAGTTGCCGGAACTTGGCGAGCGAGTCGCTGCGTTCCGATGGCCGCTTTGCAGTCGCCACTCCATCCAACTTCGCGAAGAGTTGCAGGATGCCATTCGCGCCGACATCGCCGCGCTCGCCGCGAGGATGGGACTTGAGCCAGGCGAAATATGGTCTTCGCCCGTGCAACGGTCTTGCCCGGAGTGCGGGGCCGGTCCCGATGACGTGCACGACGAGTGGTGCCCCGCTAGACCTCACAGTTCCTGACGGGTGCCGACCGAACGATTCGAGCCACCTTCGCAGTTTGACCTGAGAGCGCGGAATCCGACTCTTGCGCTGAAGCGAGAGCGTCAGCGGGAACGGGAGCGGACGTGGCTTCGCCGTCTTCGCGCCGAACCGTTCGCAACCATCCGACAGTGGGAACAGTGGGAAGAGAAGCTCTGGCGTCTGCGCGGTCCGTTCGTTGGCCGCGCTCTCACATTCCACAAGAACACGATCGAGTCTCTTCCCAAGATTGGCTCAATGACGGTCTGGCGGGTGCTGGCCGACGAGCACATATTCACGGTGCGCGGGCAACTGGCGATCATGCACGGATGGGTACTCGAAGGCGGACGAATCAACGCGCGCAAGGTGGAAGAGGAGCGAGTCAGAGAGATTGACTTAACGCGAACACGACTCGCGTGCGTCGCTTGCTTCAGCGCCCAAGAATTCACCAGTAGCCTCTACTCCGAAGATCACATCGAGTTATGGCACAATAAGTGGCTCTGTGAACGATGCCATGAATTGTGGCGCGATGCGGGACGACCGGTCGGAGATGACTGCAAGATATTCCTTCGTCAAGTGCGTGTCAAGCTCGCGAGAATCGAACGCCAGTCACATTTGCAAAACGGCCGAAACCCTTATGATATAAGGCATTCCCGAGAGGCATTGTCCCTGGTCCAGTATAATGAGAGTAGCGGCAAGTGTTCATCGCTCCTAGAGGAATTCCAGCGACGTACTGATCGACTTCCTTGGCGAGTCCGTCTCGCACTATTTCGTCTCTATCTGTACCCTCCTAAGGAGACTACAATGACCAGTCCGGCCAGAGAAATCACAGTCAGCACGACTGGTCCATCCGACGCTGTGGCAGACTTCTGGATTCGCGTTGCCGCGTCCGTACCCTCGCAGTCGCACGTCGATCCCGTCGAAGAGGAAGTCGCTGCGATCGGTCAACTATACGGAGTCGAGATTCCTAGCGAACTCGCAACGGTCATTCAACTGCGGCACGCGCAGTAGTCCATAGAAAGCAGAAACGCCCGGACTTCGCAGGTCCGAGCGCTTCCTAATCACCTACGTCAAGGTCATTGACGAGGAGTTCTGACATGCATTGTATCAGTCGGACAGTTTCCCCTGTCAACGTTTTGTCGGGCATTTCATGAGCTGGCAAGCGACGGATTACGTTCTGAACAACTCGAAGTCCGTCAAGACTGAGAGAAACGTCTTGCTTGCGATCGCATCTCACGCTGACGCCGAGACGTTTCAGGCGTGGCCCGGATTGGAGACAATCGCTCGAATGTGCGGAGGCGTCTCCACGCGCACGGTTCAGCGATCGGTTCAGGCCCTGCGTGCTAGCGGCGAACTTCAGATTTCTGAACACGGGGCGCCGCAGTATGACCGCCCGAAGCAAAAGAGACCGAATCTCTATGTGATCGTCCGTGAATCCTGTGGTGACACGGGTGTCATGACAGAAACAGACTCTGTGGTGACAAAAGTCGCTTCTGTGGTGACAAAAAGCGAGTTCTGTCATGACAGAGAGGTGTCACATGAACCATCAATCAAACCGTTACTTGAATCATCATCTGAACCTCGACACGACGAAGATGAATATTCAGAGCTAATCGCACACCTGGCGGACAAGCGGTACGAGAAGAAGCTCCGAGAAGGTGGGATCAAGAATCCCGAGCGTGCTTCGCGCTACAAGGCGCAAGTTCGCATGAGCATCAGAAGCAACGAAATGGACAGAGTTCGATCGCTCATTGCCGACAATCTCGGCACGAGCGATCTTGCCGAGCTTGCTGACTTCGATGTGAACGGAAAGCCGCAAGTCGACCAACGCAACGTCGGCGCTCGGCAGCCCACTTACCGCGGCGGCAAGAGTTACTTGCCGTGTCGTCTTTGCATGGGCGTCGATCCAGAGAAAGGCGGCTGCCAGCGGTGCGGGGGCACTGGCGAGCAGTTGGACGGCTTCTCCGAAGAACTCGGCGGATACATCGCGTATCCCGACGTGTTGGACGGCTTACCGGTCTGTGAGAGATACCTTGTCAATCTTGGCTCGTTCTACGAGACGGCCAATGACGGCAGTTGCTATTGGCTTGACGGAGCGCCGTTCACCGACGAGAACAACCAGGCTCGCGTAATCGCAGAAGCTTTGGAGTCAGCGTCACCCGATGCTCAGATGTTTGAGTTGGCGGCTCGCCGTGCGTCGGCAGAGACAAAGCCGAGCGTCACTTCCCGCCTGTCACGAGTAGGCCGATGATCGTTCCTGCCACTGCGACGATCAGTGCGACATAGACCCACTGTGCCGGACCGCGCCGTCCCCATTCTCTGTACGTGCGCCCACTGTTCATACGAGAGCGTATGTCGCGGCGAAGCAATTGTGAATAATTAGCCACTGTGACCGCATAATGATGCGCACTGGAGCGAGCACGGATTGTGCGGTCGTCACCTTCCATAGGTGAGGACATTCGGTAGTAATCGCCAGTGATTGCCAGCGATCTTGCGCTTGTCGGATCGTCGTGCAATAGCACGTGCAATAGCGATCGCCAAAACAGGCAGAGATTCCGACTGACTTCTCGCCCATTCTGACACGAGGACGAACATGAATAAAGAGCACGAGCTGACGCCCGTTCGGCGCAAGGACGGCTCTGAGAGCTTGCCAGCGCGCGGCTACTCGTGGTCGCCGTTCCTACCTGACCACGTTAAGAACATGGTGCACGGCGGCAACTCACCGAAGGTAATCGAGGCAGTCGCCAGGATTGTCCGCTCCGAAGTCACTGAGCAAGCTCCGTGGCTACTGGAACCGATCTTCGCTGACAGTCTCGAACGGTACGCGCGATCAGAAGCCAAGGCACGTCTACTCGCTGACCATATTCTCAGAGTCTGTGAGGACCAGGGCGCCGCCAGGGTGCCGGTTCGTCTATGGGAATCAAGCGTCGCTTGCGATAACGCAGCGTCACGAGCGGCCAACGATCTTGGCTTGACGCCACTCTCACGAGCACGACTCGCGGCACTGACGACGAGTACCGAAGTCTCAGCACGCAACCTGGACGACCTCAGCGCCACTGGCGCAGCGATCCGAGCGAAGCGACAGGAAGCAATCGAAGCGGAGTCAGTAGACGACGACTAGCAAGTTGCAAATTGACCCCGGGGTACTTATTCAAAAATGAGGATGCGAAGACGATTGATTCGCGATTTAGGCGCTCTATTTCCGGGCGCAATTTGCCAGCCCACAAAATGAGCGCGAAGGACAGACAAGAGTGAAGTTCAAACACAAGGCGAAGAGCGTCGCCACAATGCCACGAGAGGCACCTGAGAGCGCCGTAGACGAATTTAAGAGGCCAACTCGACCGAGAGTGCTAGCGAATCGACTCGCAATTATTCCGGCGACTGATTGGGTCACTGAGCGCAGTCAGGATGGCACGCGAACCGTATTGCCCCTGGTGGCTTGGCTCGTGACCGCTGA
>PMON01000064.1 GCA_003162395.1 Acidimicrobiaceae bacterium | reverse complement strand
AGCGCGTCCGCATCGACAAGCGCCCCGACGCGGTCGGGGCCAGCATCTCGTTCGCGCCCGTGCTCTTGGTCGACGGCGACCAGGTCCTCACGGGTCCTGCGCTCAAGGGCGCGGCGGTCACCGCGACGGTGATCGGCGAGGAGAAGGGCCCGAAGATCCGGGGCCTCACCTACAAGCCGAAGACCCGCCAGCGCCGTCGCTGGGGCCACCGCCAGCAGTACACGACCGTCGAGATCACGAGCATCTCGGCGAAGGGCTAGGAGCGAGATGTCAAAGACCAAGGGAGGCGGGTCCACCCGCAACGGCAGGGACTCGAACGCCCAGCGACTGGGCGTCAAGGCCTTCGACGGCACCGCCGTCACGGCCGGCTCGATCCTCGTGCGCCAGCGTGGGACCAAGTTCCACCCCGGCATCGGGGTCTCGCGCGGCGGCGACGACACGCTCTTCGCGACCCGCCATGGGTTCGTGAAGTTCGGGAGCCGCAACGGCCGCAAGCTGGTCGACGTCCTCGAGAGCTAGCGACGACCCGAGCCAGCGACACAAAAAACCCCCGGGTCCGACCCCGGGGGTTTTTCACGCTCGCCCTTGCGGGCAGGCTCTAGCGGTTGATCCGCGGCGCCTTTTCCTCGCCCTTCACGACCTTCTTGAACGAGGCCCCGATCGACACCTTGGGCGCCTTCGACGCCTTCACCTGGATCGGCTCGCCCGTCTGGGGGTTACGCGCGGTCCTGGCCTTGCGCTGCACCTGGTCGAAGGACATGAAGCCCGTGACGGTGACCTTCTCACCCTTCGCAACTGCGTCGAGGACGACGTCCTCGAAGCCGCCAAGCACCTCGGCAACGGTGCTCTTGGCGATGCCGGTGTGGGTCGCGACTGTCTCTACCAACTCGGTCTTGTTCACCGGGTGGACTCTCCTTTGTGGTTGGAATCCCGGAAGGTTCCGGGCCATCGAGGCCCAATCATGCCCGTTTCTCAGGCAGGGCGCGGTGATCCCGCTTCCGGGGAGTGCGGGCTCCATCCTTCTCGGACCGAGACGGCGTGGTCCCACTCGTAGGATCGCGGGCATGTCGGGCTTCATTGACAGGGCCCAACTGCACGCCAAGGGCGGCGACGGGGGTGCCGGGGCGGTGTCGTTCCGCCGCGAGGCCCACGTCGACAGGGGCGGCCCCGACGGCGGCGACGGCGGGGGCGGGGGGGACGTCTGGCTCCTGGCGGACACCAACCACTCGAGCCTCCTCGGGTTCACCGACCACCCCTTCCGGCGGGCCACCGACGGGGTCCACGGGCAGGGGAAGCGCAAGCACGGGGCCAGGGGCGAGGACCTCGTGGTCCCGGTGCCGGTCGGGACCTCGGTCGCGACCCTGGCGGGCGAGCGGCTCTGCGACCTCGCCGTCGCGGGCGACCGGTTCTTGGTCGCGGCGGGCGGCGAGGGGGGCCACGGGAACGCCCGGTTCGGGTCCAACCGGCGCCGCGCCCCCTCGTTCGCCGAGCAAGGCGAGCGCGGCGAGGAGCGCTGGTGCGACCTCGAGCTGCGCCTCGCGGCCGACGTGGCGCTCATCGGCTTCCCGAACGTCGGGAAGTCCACGCTGCTCTCGCGGGTGTCCGCGGCCAAGCCCAAGATCGCCGACTACCCCTTCACGACGCTCGTCCCGCACCTGGGGGTCGTGCGCGTGGGGGAGCGCCCCGGGCGTCCCTCCGAGGCAACCGAGTTCGTCATGGCCGACGTGCCCGGGCTCATAGAAGGGGCCGCCGAGGGCCGCGGACTCGGCCACGAGTTCCTCCGCCATGTCGAGCGCGCGCGCGTGCTGTGCGTGATGGTCGACCTCTCCGAGGGCGCGGCGGCGTCCCCGGAGCGCCAGCACGAGGTGCTCCTCGCCGAGCTCGCCTCGCACCTGCCCGAGCTCGCCGACCGACCGAGGGTCGTGATCGGGTCCAAGTGCGACGTGGCTGCGACTCCGGCCACGGCGTCGTTCGTCGAGCTCGCCGTGTCCTCGCAGCGCGGCGACAACCTCGACGTGCTCGTGGGCCGGCTGGCCGAGCTCGTGGTCGCCGCGCGCCACGCCGAGGCAGCGGTCGCCGCGGCGACGCCTCGCGTCCATCGCCCGCGCACCGAGGAGGTCGAGGTGCACCGGCTCACGGAAGGCTCCTTCGAGGTCACCGGTCGCGCCGCGGTGCGAGCCGTGGGGCTCAGCGACCTCACCGACCTGGGTGCGCTCGACGAGCTGCACCGCCGTCTCGAGCGACTTGGCGTGGATCGTGCGCTCGCGCGCGCCGGTGCCCGCGACGGCGACGACGTGCTGATCGGCGGGGTGGCGCTCACCTGGGCCGCGGGCCATGGCGTTGACGCAGAGCTCGAGCCGGGGCGTCCCAGCCGCGCGCGCCGGATGAAGCGCTCCGAGGGGCACTAGCGCGTGGCCGACCGGGTGCTCGTCGTCAAGCTCGGCTCGTCGTCGGTCACGGGCCTCGACGGCGCGCCCGACGTGGCGCTGCTCGCGTCCTTGTCGAGCCAGTTCGCGGCCCTGCGCTCGAGGGGCACGCGGCTCGTCGTCGTGAGCTCGGGGGCGGTCGCGACCGGGCTCAGCACGCTCGGGCGGGCAACGCGGCCGAGCGACATGGCCGTGCTCCAGGCGGCGTCGGCCGTGGGGCAGCCCCGGGTGGTGCGCGCCTGGCAGGACTCGCTCGCGCCACACGGGATCCACGTCGGCCAGGTCCTGCTCGATCCGGCCGACCTGTTCTCGAGGCGCCAGTACCTGCTCGCCCGCAGGACCTTCGCCGCGCTCTTCGAGCTCGGCGTCATCGCGGTCGTGAACGAGAACGACGCGGTCGCCGACGAGGAGATCCGCTTCGGNNGTGCTGCTCACCGACACGCCCGGGCTGTTCACCGAGGACCCCGCAAGGAGCGAGACGGCCCGGCTCATCGACGAGGTGACCGAGATCGATCACGAGCTCGAGGCCGCCGCGGGCGGCAGCTCGAGCGCGGTCGGAACGGGCGGCATGGCCTCCAAGCTCGCCGCGGCGA
>PMON01000079.1 GCA_003162395.1 Acidimicrobiaceae bacterium | reverse complement strand
TTGAGCATCGGGTTCTCCACGATCGCGACGGCGAGCCGCGCGTACTCGTCAGGCCGCCCCATACGCTTCGGGAACGCCGCGTCGCGGGTGAGGGACTCGGCCATCTCGTCGGGGATGCCGGCGGTGAGGCCGGTCGAAAACAGGCTCGGAGCGATTGCGACGGCGCGGATCCCGAGACCGCCGAGGTCGCGGGCCATCGTCAGCATCATCCCGGCGATCCCGGCCTTGGCCGCGGCGTAGGCGACCTGGCCGATCTGGCCTTCGAACGCGGCGATCGAGGCCGTGTCGATGATCACGCCACGTTCCTCGTCGACGGGTTCGTTCTGGCTCATCGCGGAGGCCTGCAGCCGATTGAGATTGAACGTGGCAACGAGGTTGAACTCGACGACCCGTCGGAACTCGTCCAACGGGTGCGGTCCCTGCTTGGTGAGGGTGCGACGCGCGATGCCGCCCCCGGCGGTGTTCACCGCGATGTGGACCGCCCCGCCAAGCGCCGCGACCGCATCGTCGATGGCCTGCTCGACGAGGCCCTCGTCGGTGACGTCACAGGGGTGGAAGGAACCGCCGAGTTCGGCCGCCACCTCGGATCCGGCGGAGCGCTCGAGGTCGAGGATCGCGACCGACGCACCTCTAGTCTTGAGCCGCTCGGCGGTGGCCCGTCCCATCCCGGACGCACCCCCGACCACGATCGACCCCTTGCCCGCGATCTCCATGGTTGCTCCTCAGGGTGTCTCGGCATCTCGCTGTTCTCGAACGGCGCCGACACCAGTCGGTCGGCGTCGGGCACCGGTGCAGGCTATGGCGGCTCAGCGCTTCCTTTGGCAGCTTCAGCGATACTGCTGTTTGGAGTAGCCGCGCTGACCAGCTTGCTAGCGGCCCGCACCACGATGCAGCGCGACGTCGCCTGACCAGCCTTCTTGCCTCACTGCATCCGGCTACGACCGTCACCGGTGGGCACTCCGATCTTCTTAACCTTGCAGCTGGGGAGGGGACTTCGAGCGGGCGCGCTTGACGCCTAACTGCTATGCCCACCCTCCTGAGGCCGGACGCCACCGACCCGTGGCCGTGCCCTCGAGGATTGGGTCGATAAACGGCCTGACTATCACAAGCGCTTCGTCAACGGTCTTGGCTTCCTCAAGCCGCCACCTCTTCGCCGCCGCGGCGTAGCCCTTCTGCCAACCCGCGGGATCGGGGACGATGAAGTGGTTAGGGAGCGCGATGCCTCGCCGTGCCGCTTCAGACGCGACCGCCGCCAATTGTGCTTGAGCCGGGACCGAGGCTCCCTTCACGATTGCAACGAGGTCGATGAGATCCTTGTACCGGCTCGACGGTGACTCGGTCGGCCCGTAGCGTTCGAACGTCGCCGCGATCTTGTCGGCGATGTGGTCGACGAGCGGATAGGCGCGGTAACCATGTTGCTCGACATCCGGAATGTCGATATCCGCCAAGGGTGGGATCGGCTCTGGCTCGGCGGTCATGCGAAAGTCGCTGCCCACCAGATCGACCTTGTATCGCGCCCATTGGGTTTGTCCGATGTATGCCGTGACTGGAAGTGCGATGCCTCCACGAGTCAGAGGCAGCCCCCGGCCGACCTCGAGGCGGAACCAGTCGCCGAGTTCGAGATCGGCTGCGCCACGGAGGTCCTCTTCGGCGGCGTCGGTTGCCGCTTGCCGGTAGAGATCAACGTCGACAGTCGCCCGAAGCGAGAGTCGCCGCGCCAGAAGTGCGGTGGCGCCCTTGACGATCCAGCCCTGGTCGATCCGGTAGAGCCGTTCGAGGAGCCGGTCGTAGGAAAATTGTCGCTGAAGCTCCGGGAGCGACCATCGGCTCGTCTCGGCCTCGGCTCGAAGTCGGGCCGTCAGCGCTGCGCGGAACGCCTGTGGGGTCGCATATGTGCGGTCGGCGGCCATCAGGTTTGAATGCTCGGGGGTCGACCGTAAATCGGGTCAACCGTGATCGAAGACCGCTCCGGCGGTGCCGGGTCGGCCCGCGCGACCTCTATCCATCGCTTCGCGTCGGGTTCGCCGGCGAGGTCAAGGAGCCAACGGAGGACCGCAACGCCATCGCCCGTCCGCAGCCCGAGACGGGCCGCATGGGGCGCAAGCGCCCGGGCGAAGGAACCGGGATAGTCGTAGATTTGATGAAGCGACTCCGTCACGACCCGTGCAACGGCTTCGGGTTCTTCGTTGTCTCGGAGGAGATCTGAAGCGATCTGCGAGGGACGCGTTACAGGGAGGCCGCGGAGACTGATCCAGCCCACCTCGGCAGGCGCGCCCTTGTGGATGCGGACGTCTAGTCGGCGAGACTGGCGCCGGACTGGCAGCGTGAACTCGTGGCGATCGGCGGGAAGGTCTCCGACGCCATAGAGCGAGGCGGCTGATCGGTGAGAGACGATCCCCTCGATCGGCGTTCGTTCCCAGGCAGGGACATCAGGTGCGAGCTGGAGCCAGGCAGCTCGCAGATCGAGATGGTCAGGAATGGGCGCACCGATAAGGCGGTAGACGCCGTGAGCGACTCGCTCGAGGAGGCCGCCGGCAGACGTCAGCCGATCGAGGGTCGCCCGAGGGACCCCAGCGAGGTCGGCTGCCTGGCGGCGCGTGACGAGGCCCCATTGGTCCTGGGCTATTTCGGACAGCCGCTTGAGATTAAGTCCTCGTACCACTACTGCAATATACCTCAATTTTGAGCGTTTTTGCAGTATCTGTTCGGGCGGGCCGTCTCGATATCCCCAACACAAGCCGATATCTGAAAAACCAGACATCGAGGCTTGTCTCAATCTCCAGACATGATAGAACATCGGGAAATGCCGACATCAAACCCGTCTCACGGGGACAAGCCATTCCGTATCTACACGCCAGCATCCCTGGGCGCGGCCATCCGCCACTACCGGCGCCAGGCGGGCCTCTCCCAGGCGGAGTTGGCTGAGCGCACTGGCCTCCACCGCAGCTATCTCTCGGAGCTCGAGCAGGGACGGGAGACCGAGCAAGTGAAGCGCATCATCCGGATACTGAAGCAACTCGGAGTCCGGATGACGGTTGAGAAGGCGGACTGGTAGATGGCTGGCGAGCTCGCCGTCTGGTTGAACGGCGTCCGAATCGCTGTGATCGAACGCCGCCTCCGCATGGCATATACGGATGACGCCCTTGAGCGGAATCAGCTCGGCGTCCCGTTGCTGTGCCTGTCCCTCCCGTTGAGAGACGAGCCGTACCCACAGGGCGTCGTCCGTGCCTTCCTCGACGGGCTGCTTCCAGAAGGCGCAGCGCGGAGAACCGTTGCGAGGGACTTCGGTGTCCGCGAGAACGACACATTTGGGCTCATCCAAGCCCTCGGACGCGACTCCGCGGGAGCGCTCGTCATCCAGCCGATCGACGAGCCGGCGCCGACGCAACCGACAACACGGACAGCTGAGCGCCTAAGCGACGACGAGATCGCCGAACTCGTCGCAAATCTGCCGAACTCCCCGTTAGGCGCAGGAGGACGGGTCCGCATCTCGCTCGCGGGCGTCCAAGAGAAGCTGCTCCTCACGCGGATGCCCGACGGCGCGTGGGGTCGACCCGTGGACAACACACCCTCCACGCATATCCTCAAGCCCGAGATCGCTGCGTTTCCGAACGCGGTCGAGAACGAGGCCTTTTGTATGCGCGTCGCGCAGCACGTTGGCCTCGACGTCGCTCCAGTGGAGACGACCGATGTCCTACGGCGAAAACTCATCGTCGTCGAAAGGTACGACCGCGTCGTGCACGATGATGGATCGGTCGAGCGCCTCCATCAAGAGGACTTCTGTCAGGCGGCAGGTGTGCCACCCGACCGAAAGTATGAGGAGGACGGCGGCCCCTCGCTGCGAAGGATCGCCGGCATCCTGCAGGCGGTCGACAATCGCGATTCGGTTGAGACACTCGTACGAGCTGTCACGCTCAATGTCCTCATCGGAAACGGTGACGCGCATGCCAAGAACTACTCTCTCCTTCACGAGCGTTCCGGAGCCCTGCGCCTCGCGCCGCTGTACGACCTGATGTCGACGCTCCTATATGGGGACGACACACTCGCGATGTACGTCGACGACGTCCGCCGAACCAATCGGGTGACGGCCCTCTGCCTCATCAACGAGGCAACGCGCTGGGGACTAACGCGGCGGCGAGCAGCCGAGATCATCGAGGACGTGCTCGACCGCACTCCAAGCGCCGTCGCGGCGGCATCCGATGAAATCGACGGCGTGCCCAGCGAGCTCTCGAAGCTTGTCAACTCGCAACTTGCACAGGTACGCAGCCAGTTCATCGTCGCGACGGCGTGATCAGCCAATCAGGCCCGTCGACCTGCGCTTGCGTCACGATGGGTGAGCTCCGGCACCTGGGGATGCACCGCATGCCCTGCCAGTGGCATGAACCCCAACATCACCGGACCGAAGGCCGTGGAACCCCGATCGGCAACGAAACTTCGATCAGATCAGGGCCGACGCCAATGCGACATCACCACGGGTTCCCATCTGCTTGGCTCTTCTGCCGCCGAAAGGAGCCTGCGACTCGGCGACGTGTTGGCGAGATACGCCCTGGTCAGACCTGTCCCATCGACCGGCCGGCATCACCGCAGGACCCGACATCAACGGCCAGTCGGCCATGACCTCAATTCGACGCCCTGGGCCGTCGTAGCTGCGCGCGACGTGACTCCGTCCCGCGATCAGCGATGGGCATCCAGTCCGTAGCGATCGAGCGCTGTTCGGATCTGGCTGAGCCACACTGTGCCCAGTTGGCGCCCGTTCGGGAGTTGGTCGTCTCGATCCCAGCGCCACGTTGCGATCATCGCAAGCACGAGGATCCGGCACTCGCGAAGCAGGTCTTGATTAGCGGTCGGATAGTGCTCGCTGACTTCTTCGGGCGCATGGGCGATGTCGAACTCGACAGGTCCGCGGCAACATGTCTCGAGGTCTACAAACAGCAGCCCCTTCTTCGTCCTGAGCAAGTTGCCCGGATGCGGCTCGCCGTGCAGCAGCTGCTCGTCGGCGCCGCGGTCGTCGATCGCGCGCCTCAGGCTTCGCAACGTGTTGGTGAGAAGCTCCCGCTCGGCGTCAGCAAGCTCCGGAGCCTGGGCGCGGTCGCCAACCAGCCACTGCGCCTCGGCGACTCGATCCGTGAAGTGCGGCGCCGTCACCTCGACCTTCCGCATGCCAGCGTGCAACCGCTCGAGCGCCTGCGCATACTCGGGTGGCGCGACGTCTCGAGACGGCACAGGCTTGTAGTAGGTCCACAGCGTGACCGCGAAGCCGTCACGCACGTAGACGCGCGGCTCCACCCGAGGCTCCAGCTCGGCCACCGGGCTATCGGTCTCGGCGAGCCGCCGCGCGACCTCGACCTCGAACTCGGCGCCTGCCTGATGCGCTACATGCGCGACCCGAGCTAGAACGTCACAAGGAAGCAGGCGCACAGCCAGCCGGTTCGAGTCGTGAAGGACAACCGCGTCATCGACCCTCAGGTCAAGCGCTGAGGCCGTGGACATACCCGCAGCCACCGCACGCGGAACTTCTGATGCCTTCATCGTCGCCTCGTCCCTCTCCCTCGCGCGTTGGCAGACTCTCCAAGCGGTGCAACCTACGCACGATGCCAAGTGTTGCAATAGGGTCCACGCGGACGCTTCTGCCCGGCTTGGCAGCAACTCGACGGGTCTACTCGGGCATTACTTCGTAGCCCTGACCTGCTCTGATGCGATGGAGCGGACGACGGGATTCGAACCCGCGACCCTCACCTTGGCAAGGTGATGCTCTACCAGCTGAGCCACGTCCGCGCGGACGGGCAGGATAGCCCACGGGGCCTCGAATGCCGCCGCCGCTGCGCCGGCGGGGGACGGGCGAGGCGCGGGTTAGGTGCCGGCCAGGCGGGCGACCACCGGGGCGAAGCTTTCGAAGTTGTCGTCGCCGAGCACGATGTAGGACACACCCCAGGTTTCGCGGCGCTCGTGGAGCGTGTCGCAGACCTGGTCGACGGTGCCGACGAGGGCGGTGCCGGACGCGAGCGCTTCGTCGGCGGTGAGCCCGAAGCCGGGGGCGAGCGCGTCGGCGAGGCCTCGTGCGTCGTCGGTGATGGCGGAGAGGTAGTAGCGGATCTGGAGCTCGAGGTCGTCGAAGCGATCGCCGGCGCCTTCACGCACCCAGGTGATCTTCTGGACGGTCTGGTCGGCGACCGCGGACTGGATGGCGTCGGCGGTGATGGCACCGGCGCGCAGGTTGGGGTTGATGCCGACGATGTCGGCCTCACGGCCGGCGAGGCGCAGGAGGCGGGGGCCGCCGCCGCCGATGACGATCGGCGGGCGGGGCTGTTGGGTCGGTTTCGGGAGGCCGTTGTAGGAGCGGATCGTGTAGTTCGGGCCGTGGTGGTCGAAGGGGCCGTCGCCCCAGGCGCCGTTGACGATGGCCAGGGCCTCTGCGAGGCGTTCGATTCGGGCACCCGGCGGGTCGTAGGCGAGGCCGAGTGCCTCGTAGTCGGTCTGCATCCAGCCTGCGCCGAGCCCGAACTCGAGGCGGCCCTCGGAGAGGACGTCGACCGTGGCGGCTTCTTTGGCGGTGACGGCGGGGTGCTTGTAGTCGTTGCCGAGCACGAGCATGCCGACGCGGAGCTGCTCGGTCACCGCGGCGGCGAACGAGATGCCGACCATGGGGGCGAGCTCGGTGTCGATGAAGTGGTCGGGCATGAACAGGGTCGAGTAGCCGAGCCCTTCCATCTTGCGGGCCAGCTCCTTCCAGGCCGCGGGGTCGTGCGTCCCGCCGGCCTGCACTCCGAACCGGAACTTGTGATCGTGGGCCATCTCGCCTCGCTAGGTCCCGGCCAGCCGGTCGACGACCGGGGCGAACTGCTCCGCCACCGAGTCGTCGACGACGACGTAGCTCATCTGCCATCGGTCGCGCCGGGCGATCAGGTCGTCGACCATCTGCTCGACGGTGCCGACGATCGCGATCGGGGTCTCGAGCGCCACGTCGGGGGTCACGCCGAACGCGGGGGCCATCGCCTCGGCGAGGGACTGACGGTCCTCGGTGAAGAACACGAACCCGGCGTACTGCTGGAT
>PMON01000073.1 GCA_003162395.1 Acidimicrobiaceae bacterium | reverse complement strand
CCGTCCTTGCCGACCTTGTCGATCGCCTCGGAGATCATCTGGCCGATCTCGGTGTCCGCCGCGGAGATCGAGGCCACCTGAGCGATCTGCTCTTTGGTGTTCGCCTCCTTGGAGATGGTGTGCAGCGACGTGACCGCGGTCTCGACAGCCGCCTCGATGCCCTTCTTGAGCGACATGGGGTTCGCGCCTGCCGCGACGTTGCGCAGCCCCTCGCGGACCATCGCCCAGGCGAGCACGGTCGCGGTCGTCGTGCCGTCACCGGCGACGTCGTCAGTCTTCTTCGCGACTTCCTTCACGAGCTCGGCGCCGATCCTCTCGAAGGGGTCCTCAAGCTCGATCTCCTTTGCGATGGAGACGCCGTCGTTCGTGATCGTGGGGGCGCCCCACTTCTTGTCGAGCACGACGTTGCGGCCCTTCGGGCCGAGCGTCACGCGGACGGCGTCCGCGAGCTTGTTCATCCCTGTTTCGAGCGACCGTCGGGCCTGCTCGTCGAACGCAATCAACTTCGACACGATGCTTCCTCCTGGACGTGGTGCGTCATCTACAGGGCTCCACATTAGCAGTCAGGTACCGAGACTGCTAGCAGACGGATCGATGGAGTGCCAGAGCCCTGTGCCCGGGGTCGCCTCGGGGCGCTAGACCGTCGACGTGCGACGTGGCTTCAGCGCGAGGGGAAGTGGGCTGTGGCCTGCGGGGTCGTTCGCAACCGGGGACGCCCTGGCACGCAAGCAGGGCCGCCGCGTGAGCGTCGTGATCCCGGCCAGGAACGAGGCTGCCACCGTCGCGGGCGTGGTCCGCCCGCTCGTCACCGCCCATGGGCCGGCATCGGGCTCGGGCCTGGTCGACGAGGTCGTGGTGGTCGACGACGGCTCGACTGACGCGACGGCACGGATCGCCAGGGGGGCCGGGGCCCGGGTCCATCGGCTGACGAGCAGCCTCGGGAAGGGCCTCGCGATGACCGAGGGCGCCCTCGTCGCCACCGGGGAGTTCGTCATCTTCCTCGACGCCGACGTCGTGGACATGGAGCCGATCTGGATCCCCCAGCTCCTAGGGCCCCTCTTGCTCGACGACGAGGTCGCCCTCGTCAAGGCCTTCTACGAGCGTCCGCTCAACGGGCGGCCGACGGGTGGGGGCAGGGTGACCGAGCTCGCCGCCCGTCCCATCCTCTCGCTCCTCTTCCCCGACCTCGCCGACGTGCTGCAGCCGCTCGCCGGCGAGACGGCCGCACGGCGCTCAACGATCCTCGAGGTCGGCATCGAGCCGGACTACGGCGCGGAGCTCGGTCTGCTGATCGACGTGGCTCGCCGTCATGGCGCGTCGTCGATCGCCCAGGTGGACCTCGGTCGTCGGACGCATCGCAACCGTCCGCTCAACGAGCTGGGATCGATGTCGCGCGACGTGCTTCGAGTCGCGCTCGATCGCGCGGGCGTGCTGACCGGTATCCAGGACTACCTGGTGCTGGCACCGAGCACGACGATCACGTCGTCCTGAAGCGCTCCTTTGACGCCCGAGTGCCTGATGCGGACGATCACGTGCGCATGCGGGACGCCGAGGATGCCGGCCACGTCCTGCGCGGCCCGCTGGTGTCCGCGCGCGAAGTAGACGATCGTGTGAGCCGGGTGCACCGAGGCCGACTCCGCGGGCAACACGTCCCAGCCGAGCACGAACAGCTGATGGGTCAC
The DNA here is from genome assembly GCA_003162395.1 of Acidimicrobiaceae bacterium. Taxonomy (GTDB): domain Bacteria; phylum Actinomycetota; class Acidimicrobiia; order Acidimicrobiales; family RAAP-2; genus Palsa-459. The sequence continues at coordinate 4,927 of PMON01000073.1, read as the reverse complement.
CGTCGCTGCGGCTCCCTGCTTGGTGGTCCCGTTCGCGACCTGCACCCTCGTCGTTGACTTGTTGACCGACTGGGTCGGGTGCTTCGGATGGTGCGGCTTGCCCGGCGACGCCAGGATGCCGTGGCTCGCGGGCCCGAGCAGGAGGATCAGGGCCACGAGGAAGCACACGACGACCGCGCCCGCGCGCACCAGGTGCACGCCGCCAGCTGCGCTTCTCGGCGTGGTGTCCTCGTCGTCGAATGCAGCCATCGGTCGAGCCTATTGCGCGGTGATTACCTCTGCGTGCCTCGACGCGCATCGTGCACAATCGTTGCGACGACGACGTGTGGGATTAGCCTCGCGGCACGATCTGGACAGGTCTTCGAAGGGAGCACGTGCGGCGGCTCATCTGCGTCGACGACAACAAGCGAGAGACACGCCCGGGTAGCTCAATGGCAGAGCACCCGCCTTGTAAGCGGGCGATAGGGGTTCGACTCCCCTCCTGGGCTCCCACAGACTTGTGTTGGTGAGTCGAGGCTTGCACTCCCACGCGGCTCAGTTGGTCGCGTGACGAGGCTTCAGTGCACAGGTCGGGTGGCACGCTGTCGAGCGACCTCGAAGCAGGCCACTGCGCCGGCGACACCGGCGTTGAGCGACGAGATCTCGCCGTGCTGGGGGATCGCGACCACCTCGTCGCACCGCGTCCTCGTCAGGCGGCTGAGGCCGCGTTCCTCGCCGCCGATGACGATCGCAACCGGGACGTCGCGCAGGTCGAGGTCGTAGATGGTGCGGCGGCTCTCTGCAGCGAGTCCGACGCTCAGCACCCCCACGTCGAAGAGGTCGCGGAGCGCCGTCGGGATGCCGGCAACCGCGGCGAAGTCGAGGCGCTCGATCGCGCCCGAGGCCGTCTTGGTCACCGCCGGCGTGAGACGTGCGGAACGATGCCGTGGCAGCACGATCCCGGTCACCCCGGCGCACTCGGCGCTCCGAAGCAGGGCACCGAGGTTGCGCGGGTCCGTGACGCCGTCACAGACGACGAGGAACGGGGTGGTGCCGTCGCCCGCGCAGAGCTCGGCGAGGCTCGAGGTGGGCACCGGATCGCACAGCGCGTACACACCCTGGTTGCCCTCGGTCCTCGCCTCACGATCGAGTCGGGCGCGTGACACGTAGGCGACTGGCACGCGTCGGTCGCGCGCGGCGGACTCGATCGCGTCCAGCAACTCGGAGGACTCCTGCGCCTCGGAGATGACGACTCGACGCGCACGCCGTCGACCGGCCGTCAGGAGCTCGAGCACCGCGCGACGCCCTTCGACCTGGTCGCCGCCGAGCCCCTCGTCGCGGCGCGGCGTCGGCCGAGAAGGTCGGGGGGCTGGGCGAGCCGCCCCTCGTTCCGGGGCACGACGCGGCGAGCGCCCCGTGGGAAGGGCCGCACCTCGAGGCGCACGTCGCCGCGGCGTGCCGGTCATCGCGCCGCTGCGTCCACGAGCAGCACGACGGCCGTTGCCGCGATGCCCTCACCGCGCCCGATCGCTCCCAGCCCCTCGGTCGTGGTCGCCTTGACCGACACCGGCGCCCCGAGCACCTCGGTAAGCGTGCTCGACATCGCCTCGAGGAGCCCCGCGAGCCGTGGGCGCTCCGCGGCGACCGTGACGTCGGCGTTGCCGATCCTGTAGCCGGCGTCCCGGGCGAGGTCGCGGCACCGAGTGAGGAGCACGAGGGACGACACACCTGCGGTCGTCGGGTCGTCGTCGGGGAAGTGCCGTCCGAGGTCACCGAGCCCCGCGGCGCCCAGGACCGCGTCGCAGACCGCGTGGGTCACGACGTCGGCATCGGAGTGACCCGCGAGGCCGACGTGCCCGGGCACCTCGATCCCGCCCAGCACGAGGGTCCGGCTCGCGTCGTCACTGAATCGGTGCACGTCGCTGCCGAGCCCGATCCTCATCGTGCCTCGAGCACAGCGAGCATCGACTCGAGGTCGTCGCGAGTGGTCAGCTTTCGATTGCCGGGCTCACCCGGCACGATCGCCACTTTCCCGCCGATCGCCTCGACGAGCGACGCGTCATCGGTCGCCTCGCGCTTCTCGTCGTGCGCGCGGCGGAGCGTGTCAGCGACGAAGGCCTGCGGGGTCTGCACGGCGACCAGCGTCGTGCGATCGAGCGTCTCGACCACGATCGGGTCATCGGGGCTGTTGACGCGCTTGACCGTGTCAGCGATCGCGAGCCCGGGCACCGCGCCAGCAAGCGAGGTGTCGTCCAGCGCTCGCACGACGGCGTGGAACAGGGCCGGCGAGGCGAGGGGCCTCGCTGCGTCGTGGACCACGACGACACGCGCCGTGCCCGCGATCGCGGCGAGTCCAGCACGCACCGACGCCGCGCGCGACGGTCCGCCCGCGACGACCGCGTCTGCGCCGTGGGACTCCGAGGTCGCGTCAGGCGGGACGACGATGACCACGAACTCAGCGACGGCTCGCGCCACGTCCACGGACCTCGACGCGACCGACCGTCCCGCGAGGTCGCAGAACTGCTTTCGCGAGCCGTATCGCTCACCCTCGCCCGCCGCGACGACGATCGCCGCGACGTCCACGGCTAGGGCAGGACCGAGGCCAGCCGCTCCTCAGCGGTCGGCTCGTCGACGTTGAGCGCGAAGGTGAGCTCCGAGACGAGGATCTGCCGCGCCCTCGTCAGCATGCGCTTCTCGCCGGCCGAGAGCCCCTTGTCCTTGTCGCGGATCGAGAGGTTCCGGACGACCTCGGCGACCTGGTAGATGTCGCCGCTGCGGAGCTTCTCGGAGTGGTTCTTGAACCGGCGCGACCAGTTGGTGGGCATCCTCGCCTCTTTCTTGCGCAGCACGGCGAAGACCTCCTCGACCTCCTCGTCATTGATCACGTCGCGGAGACCGACCACGTCGGTGTTGTCGATGGGCACCATGAGCACGAGGTCCGAGTAGGCCACCCGGAGCTTCAGGTAGTCCTGCTTCTTGCCGAAGGCCTCGCGCTTCTCGATCTTCTCGACGATGCAGGCACCATGGTGGGGATAGACGACCTTGTCGCCCTTCTTGAACTTGCGAGTCATTGAGCCTTCCTGCGCCGGGACGGAGCGGGTCACCGGCGGGCTTGAGGGGACCCTTCATTGTACCTGCCGGTGCGTCGAGTTCGGCCGTCCCGCGCCCGGACGGGGACGCCCGAACGGTTTGCCATCCCCGATCTACGATTCGCGCACCAAGGAGGCCCGCAGTGCAACCTCGTGCTCGTCGATCGATCCGTCTCTCCCTCGCGCTCCTCGCGGCCGCCGCGACGATGTCGGCAGGTGCCTCGCTCGCCGGGGCGGCCGCGACGTCGCGCACGACGAGCAGCGTCAAGGTCCTCGACATCGGTCAGGTGCGACTCCACGTCCCTCGGTCCTGGGTGGTCACGGTCGCTCAAAAGGTCTGCGGGCACGGGTCCTGTCGTCGCCGGTGCGCCCCCGGCTACAACAAGCGGGTCTACGTCTCGACGTTTCCACCACTTCTCAACTGCCCGCTCAACTTCCGCCGCAACTCGGTGTGGGTCGTGCCCACGGGTCAAAAGGGCGCGACCACGCGCAGGAGGCTCGCCTTCGACGCCGGCAGCGAGATCCTGACCATTCCCTCCAAGGGCGTGACCCTCTACGGATTCGGCAAGCCCGGGGTGCACGTGGTCGCCACCGAGGAGCCGTCGTCGCTCGCCCGTCTGCTCGCCGCGCACCTGCCGGTCGCCGTCCCGAGCGGCTGGCAGTTCGTGTCAGACGGGATGGTGTCGATGGAGGTGCCGCCGAAGTGGCCGGTCCACCACCTCGCCGGGCCGAACGACATCAACCCGGGTAGGTGTGGCGGGCCGTACTTCCCGAGCCCCGCGGCGTCGGTCGGCGTTGGCGCCGCGATCGTGTTCTGCGCGGACATCGCCCCGTCGACGGAGGCGGCCTCCTTGGCCGCTCCTGGCAACGGCGCGTGGCTCGTGGGCGCGAGCAACGCCGTGCACCTCCCCGCCGTCTTCGGCCCGCCGGGCACGACGACGCGGTCGCGCACGATCCACGGGCTCCACGCGACGATCGGCTTCGCGCTGGCGCCCAACGGCACGAACGTGGTCCTCGTCACGGTCGTGGCGGGCGGGTTGCGGCACTACCTGGTGCTCGGGCTCGGCCTTGCCGCCACGATCGCCGGGGAGATCCTCAGCTCACTGCGTGCGAGCTGACTGTCCTGCGACAAGAGCTGCTTGACCGCGACCACCGTCACCGCGTTCGAGTAGCCGTACTCGTAGGTGCCCCTCGACCGCCGCAGTTCAGTGCGTGCGGCGCTGGGCCGAACGCACTCCCAGGTTGGCCCCACGTGCTCGCAGGGCGGCACGTGCCCACGCGTCCGAGTCGTGGCACCGTGGTCGCCGCCGGTGCGGCGCGGGTCAGTCCGCGGCTGGCGCGGAGCCCGCGAGCTCGACGGTCGGGGGCGCGAAGCCCTCGATCGCGCTGAAGGCGAGCTCCTCGATGGAGCCGTCTTCCTTGGCGTCGACCAGGATCGTCTCACCGGTGCGGAACTCCTTCCACAGGAGTTTCTCGGAGAGCGGGTCCTCGATCATCGACTGGATCGCGCGGCGAAGCGGCCGAGCCCCGAGCATCGGGTCGTAGCCCTTCTCGGCAACGAGCTTGCGCGCGGCCGGCGTGAGCTCGAGGCCGATGCCCTGGAGCGCGAGCTGGTCCCTCGTGCGCTGGAGCAAGAGGTCGGCGATCTCGATGACCTCGTCCATCGCGAGCTCGTGGAAGACGATGACGTCGTCGATCCGGTTGAGGAACTCGGGGCGGAAGTGCGCCTTGAGCGCCGTGTTGACCCGCTCCTTCATCCGCTCGTAGGTGACGGCCTCGGAGCCCTTGGCGAACCCGATCGACGCCTTGCGGAGGTCGGCGGTGCCGAGGTTGGACGTCATGATCAGCACGGTGTTCTT
>PMON01000003.1 GCA_003162395.1 Acidimicrobiaceae bacterium | reverse complement strand
GTGTCGATCATGTCGTCGATGAGGATGCAGTGGCGACCCTCGACCTCGCCGACGACGTGGCGCGCCTCGACGGACTGCCCGCCGTTGCGGGGCCTCGTCTTGTGGACCAGCGCGAGGTCCGCTCCGAGGCGCTGGGAGTAGCGCTCGGCGACCTTCACGCGACCCGCGTCAGGGGTCACGACGACGATGTCGCTCGTCGCTTGGTCCCGAAGGAAGGTCTCGAGCACAGGTGCGGCAGTGAGGTGGTCGAAGGGCACGTCGAAGAAGCCCTGGATCTGTCCTGAGTGCAGGTCGACGGACATCACCCGGTCCGCACCGGCTGCCTGGAGCATGTCCGCGACGAGCTTCGCGGTGATGGGCTCTCGGCCGGTCGACTTGCGGTCCTGACGCGAGTACCCGTAGTACGGGCAGACCGCGGTGATCTGCTTTGCCGACGCGCGCTTCGCCGCGTCGATCATGATCAGCTGCTCCATCAACGAGTCGTTCACCGGGCCGCAATGCGTCTGCAGGATGAAGACGTCGGCGCCGCGCATCGAGACCTCGAAGCGGCAGTGGATCTCGCCGTTGGCGAACTCACGAAGGTTCGGCTCCGAGAGTGGCACCTCGAGGTGCCGAGCGATCGCCCTCGCGAGCTCAGGGTGCGAACGGCCCGAGGCGAACTCGAGCCGGTGCTTCGAGATCACCTCCACTCGCTCGAGGCTACCCAGCCCGAGCGACCCGGTGGGGGTCCTACAGGCCCAGAGTCGAGTGCGGCGCGATCCGAGCCCCCGAGGGCACGTCCGTGCCGGGCCCGAGGACGCTGAAGGAGCCGACCTCTGCGTCCTCGCCGATCCGCGCGCTCGTCGCGTGGACGGTGCCGACCTTCGCGTGCGCACCGACGACGACGTCGACGAGCAGCGCCCCTGGACCGATCTGGGCGCCGGCGCCGATCCGGCAGGCACCCTTCACGATGGTCCCGGGCAGCAAGGAGACGTCCTCGGCGAGCTCGACGTCGGCATCGACGTAGGTCGACGCGGGGTCCCACATCGTGACCCCTCGGCGCATCCACCGCTCGTTGATCCGCCGGCGCAACTCCGCCTCAGCCGCGGCCAGCTGGACGCGGTCGTTCACGCCGGCCACCGCCGCGACGTCGTCGGTCGAGGAGGCACGGGTCATGTGGCCGGCGTTGTAGAGGACCCCGACGATGTCCGTCAGGTAGTACTCCGACTGGGAGTTCGTGCGATCGAGCCGTCGCAGCGCGGGCCCCAAGAGCGCCATCTTGAGGAGGAAGATCGACGTGTTGACCTCGTGGACGTCGAGCTCCTCGCCGCTCGCGTCGAGCTCCTCGACGACGCGGGCGACCGCCCCGTCACGACCGTGGATCACACGGCCGTAGCCCGTCGGGTCCTCGAGGGTCGTCGTGAGCACCGTCAGGGCATGGCCGCCGGCGAGGTGGGCGTTGACAAGCGACGTGAGTATCTCGGCGCGCAAGAGCGGCACGTCACCGGGAACGATGAGCACGTCGTCGTCATCGTCGTCTGCCACGTCGAAGCTCTCGAGCGCGATGCTCACCGCGTGCCCGGTCCCGAGCTGCACTGGCTGCTCCACGAACTCGATCTCGAGGCCCGCCGGGGACCGGTCGGTGAGCGACTTGACCACCCACTCGGCCTCGTGGCCGACGACGACGACGACGCGGTCGACCTTCAGCTGGCTCACCGCGTCGATGACATGGAGGACCATCGGACGGCCGCAGATGTGGTGGAGCGGCTTCGGCCGCTGCGAGCGCATCCGCGTGCCCTCGCCCGCTGCGAGCACGATCGCGCGGAGACCTGCCATGCCTCCTCTCTAGCAGGACGAGGGGGCCTAGCCTCGACTCTGTGACCAAGGTCCGCTACGACGAGTTCTCGATGTTCCACGAGAACGCCGCGGAATGGGCACTCCCCTACGACGCCGCGCCTCGCGTCGAGCGACTCCACGTCGAGGTCGCTCCTGGGCGACGGCTGAGCGCGCTGCGATGGGGTGCAACGAAGCCGGAGCTCGTCTTGCTGCACGGCGGGGCGCAGAACGCGCACACCTTCGACACCGTCGCGCTCGCGCTGCGCCGACCGCTGCTCGCGATCGACCTTCCCGGACACGGCCACTCCGACGGCGCTCCGAGCGGCATGAGCGACGTACCGGGACACGCCCGCGACGTCGTCGCCGCGCTCGGTGCCCTCGGCATCGAGCGAGTCCCGGTCGTGGGGATGTCACTCGGCGGACTCGTCGCCCTGTCGACCGCCTCGCTCGCACCCGACCTCGTGGATCGTCTCGGGATGATCGACGTGACCCCGGGACTGACGTCGGAGAAGTCAGGTCACATCACCGCCTTCGTGAACGGCCCACGGACCTTTTCGAGCCTCGACGAACTCGTTGCGCGGACGGTGGCGCACAATCCGTCTCGCTCGGAGAGCTCGCTTCGCCGCGGCGTGCTGCACAACGCCGTGCAGCTCGACGATGGTTCCTGGGTGTGGCGCCATCAGCGCTTCGAGCCGCCAAGCGGCGCGCGCGCGCTCGACGCCGCCGCGATGTGGGACGAGCTGTCAGGCGTTCGCGCGCCGGTCCTCCTTGTTCGGGCGATGGGATCCGGCTCGGTCATCGACGATCAGGACGAAGCAGAGTTCCGGCGCCGGCTGCCGCTGGCGTCGATCGTCCACGTGGCCGACAGCGGGCACTCCGTCCAAGGGGACCAGCCGCTCGTCCTCGCCGACGTGCTTGACACGTTCCTCGACTCGTAGCGAGCCTGCGCAGCGAGCGGCGACGCGCCTGCGTCGCCGACGCACGGGGCCGCTCACTCAGGCAGCGTTCGCTCCTCGGGAATGGGGAACGGGGCGTGCTTCGTGAAGGCGACACGTCCAAGCTTCGCGTACGTCGCGGTGTAGCTGGTGATCGCTCGCCGGTGACCGCCGGTGCCAGGTTCCGCGTTCGAGATTCCATCGAGGTCGACGCGCAGCTGCTCGAGGAGTCGCACCGCTTCCAGGTATCCGTCGTCGATCACACGACCAGTATCGCGTGCGCGTCGTACGTCGAAACACGAATGAGGTTCTAGGTCCGTCAGGTAACTGGTGTGTCGCCGACGCATTCGGGGTCGTGCATCGAGTGGCGGCGCGTCACGTTCTCGCACGCGCACGTCGGCGCATCGCCACGCCGTGCGCGCAGTTGTCACGCGCGGTTCGCACGTCGATCACCCGTCGTCCACCAGGCCGCATGCTTGACGCAGAGGTGTCGGCGGGCTATCGCACGGAGCGGTGCCGCGAGCGGTCCGACTGGGTGTGGAGCTGGCGGGGGAGGGCTCGAACCTCCAACCTACGGATCCAAAGTGCGATGCCGTGCCTGTCCCTAAGTGTCCCGAGATGTCCGGTAGGCACCTGATCAGGTCAGTTGTCCGGCGTCAGGTACATGCCCCCTGATGGTTTGCCTCGAATTAGTGGGATGGCTATTGGAATGGAAGACGCCAGCGAGAGGCGGTTGGGCGCCTCATTCAGTGCACGGTCGGCGCGGTGGGACTACCGAAGGGTTTGAGCGCGGGCTGCCACACGCGCGCATCGTCCGTCCAGCTTGGCGCGTCCTTGAGTGGTTCACCCCTGGGTGCCCGCCACCGCTCGAGGAGTGAACCGTCAGGCGCCGCTCGGTTTAGGTATCCGAGGAGATCTCGCCAGAAGATGAGGACCTGGGGCCTGTCGACAGCGTTCGCACCGAAGAGCTCAGGAACCTCTTCGCTCTTGGAGAACTTGCTCCATAGGTCGAGGTAGAGGATCGTGAACGATGTCGAGCTGGGCGGAACGACCGGAGTCTTGAAACATGCGATTGTGAGCGCACTGGTCGTCGCCAACGAGTCCCCTTGCAGGTTCACGAAGACGGCGACGTTCTCCGCGATGCCTCGACCGAGATTCCGGAGCTCGACGGACACTGATGCGAGCACCTGATCGGATTGGGAGCCGGCGAGGTGCTTGGACGCGATCCTCGCCATCTCGGCGATCTCGGATTCGTCTCCGATCAGTTTGGCGCTGTTCGTGAGCTCGCGATCCAGCTCTGCGCCCTGGGCCAGTCGCAGGGTCGCCGCGCCTTCGTCCTTGACTCGGCGCCCCATCCACACTGTTGCAGTCGCCAGGCCTCCGGTGCCCGCGGCGACAGCGATCTCAGGGACGACGGTCCACCAGTTCGGTGACACGTCGTGAAGGTCTACTCCGTGACCTTGCGTCCCGTCGCCTTGGCTCACTTCCGGATTGCCTCGACGTCCCAGAGCCGCCCCATCGCAAGTGTCTTCCAGGGCTTCGGGAAAGTCGGATCGTGCTTTGCCAAGTGCATGGGCCGCGGTTGCCGAGTTTCTGACTTTCGGCCTGCGACGTCTGGCGCCCTCGGCTGTCGCTCAAACAGCGATTGCGAAGCCTGCCGACGACGTCGCCGACCTCTTCGAAGGTGCGTGCGTTGACCTGTTCAATCTGATGGATCGTCGGCCGATCGTGAAGCTTTGTGAGGAGTGTCGACTCCCCTTGGTTCAGCCAGCGCGAGGGCGACCGGTCCGCTTCCACCGGTCCTGCGGAGCCGCCTCGAGGCAGCGGCGCAAGCGAGCGCGTGAGATTGGGTAGACGCGAGACCGGTCGGCGACGCTCAACCCCGCAGCGACTGCGCCAGCGCGACCTCCTCCGGGTGCAACACCCAGAAGTACTTCCGGACGTCGCCCCCGTCGCCTGAAGTGGCACTGTCGAGGTTCGCGTGAAGGCAGTGCCTCCCGTACTCGTAGAAGATCGCCATCCGGAAGTCGAATGGCATGGGGACCAGTTGAGTCTCTCCGTCCTCGAGGAGCGGCGGACGCGGTATCTGGAATCCGCCCTGGGCCCTTGCGAGAAGGCGCTCGCCTGGGCCGTGGATCTCCATCACCACTTCGTGGGGAGTGTCGAGCTCGTCCTCGGTCAACTCCGCTATCGCCGCGACCTGGACCATGAGCGGCCCGCGCAGCTCAGGTCTCCAGAGTCTCGTGATGCCTCCACCGAGCACGTGGAGGAGGCCTTCACGGACCGTGACCGCATCGCAGACGATGACGGAGTCGAAACGCAACAAGTGAGGCGCGGCCTACGCGGAGACGAGAGTCGTCCTGATTGCCCGGTCGACCTCCACCGGCGGAAGAGACGTTTGGCTCCTGTCAAGATCGCCGGACTCGGACCCCGACGGTCCTCGTGCGACGTCATCTTCGAAGGGCACGAGTGCGAGTGTGATCTCGACTGAGTCGTCCTCGAGCGCGAATCGAACGCCCTCGTCGACGAGCTGCTTCAACTCAGCAAGTGAATCGGCAGCAGCGGTCCACCCCGGCACCTGATCAGACTCCGCCCACCATGAAACGCGAAGCTCGGGACCGTCGAGCGGCTCGTTGTGAACCTTGACCTTGATCACTTCCGCCTCCTTCCCGTCACCAGCGCGAGCGCGTCTGCCTCGGACAGGCCGACGTCCGTCATCAGGACCTTCTTCACAGCGGTTGCCGAGACCTCCCGGCCGTCGTGAAATGAGAGGGTGAGTTGCCTCCCCACTTGGTCAGAGTACATCTGACGGTGAGAGCCGTTCTGTCGGATGATGACGAACCCGAGCTGGGCCAAGTGCGCCAGGAGCCGCTCCGTCTTCATCGACGGAAATTGGCTCACGTCAAACGGTAGCGGCGACCGCTGACGAACTTGTGTTCGCCGGTCCCGACACGCGCCCTCACCTGCTCAGTGTGCCACCGAGCATCCGCGCTGCATCCCGGTCGCGCTGCGGCAGGACGTGGGCGTAGGTCCGAAGCGTCGTCGTCGCGTCCGAGTGGCCGAGCCGTCCGGCGACGGTCCGGACATCGATCCCGCCGGCAATCATCTCGGTCGCCGCGAAGTGCCTGAGCGCTTGGAGATGCGTTGGGATCTTGAGTCGCCGGCTCAGGTTTCGGACGTAGTGCGTCACGGTGTCCGGTGAGATCGGCCGCTCAAGGTCGTACGTGAAGATCGGTGTCTCGTCCTCGAGCTCGACGCCGGCATCGCTCGCGATCGCCCCCAGCTCCTTCCGCTGGGCCCGAAGCGCCCCGATCGCGAAGCCGTCGATCGCGATCCGGCGTACCTGGCTCGTCTTGGTCTCCTTGTAGGTCGTCTCCCCTTTCTCGAGGACGGCGACCGAGCGCTCGATAGTCAGGGTGCGCTTCTCCCAGTCGACGTCGCCCCACACGAGGCCCAGGAGCTCGCCCCGTCGCGCGCCCGTCGAAGCGGCGAGGGAGATGAACACTGCGAGCTGGGAGTCCTCCTCCTCGGCCGCGCGGATCAGCTGCAGCACGTCCGCGCTCGACGGCGCCTTCTGAGGTGTCCTCGAGGGCTTCGGAGGAGTCGCAGCGTCGGCAGGATTGACCTTCAGCCACGACCACCGGATTCCTTGCCGGCACGCGGCTCTGACGATCGCGTGCACCTGGCGGATCGAGCCGGCTGCAAGTCCTCGCTCCTGGAGCTCGCCGTAGAAGACGTCGAGATCGTGCCCAGTCAGCGCGTCGAGCGGCACCGTACCCAACGCCGGCGCGATCGTCTTGTCGATCAGCCGGCGATACTCCCTGAGCGTGAGCGGGCTCCTCCCCTGGCGCTTGATGTCACGAAGCCACTCCTCGAGGAGTGCGGAGAACCTGGTGTCGCGCACGCCGACCTCGGGCTGGCTGTACTCGTCGAGCAGCTCGCGGATCCGCTTATCAGCTGCCTTCGCTCCCCCGCGAAAGGTGCGGCTGATCGTTCCCGGTTTCCCCGTGCGCGGATTCCACTGCACGTAGACGCGCAGCTCGAACACGCCGGCGATCGGCTTGCCACGTGCGTCCCGCTTGAGGCGCCTGGAGCCGGCGCCCGCGTTCCGGCGCGGTTTCGGCGAGGCATTGTCCTTCGAGAGTGTCGGCGGAGCCACAAACGGGACCTTAGTGGGATTGCCGTGGGATTCGCTTGTGACCCGGACGACCCGCTTTCGGTGAATCACTTACCCTGTCTGGCTGGCGGGGGAGGGCTCGAACCTCCAACCTACGGATCCAAAGTCCGTCGTTCTGCCAATTGAACTACCCGCCATCGACGCCGCGTCGCGCGTCATGATGGTGCCCGCGCTCCGAGCCGTGCGGGCAACCGTACCAATGACCCGATCCGGCACCGCTGACGCCGCCAGCACCAGTTCGCGCACGATTCTTCTCGCGCTCTTAGGTGACGCTGCGACATGGCTTAGCGCCGCACCCGAAGATGCGCTCGACGAGGAGGACCCATGCGCCGTGACCACACCCCAACGGCGCTGCGGGCCGGGATCGCGTTGCTCGAGCGCCGAGGCGCACGAGGACCGCTCGGTAGGCTCGCTTCGATGCGGGGCTCGTCGAGATGAGGATCCTCGTCGTCGAAGACGACCCGGCCGTCCGCAACTCGCTCTCGCGCGCACTCCGACTCGAGGGCTACGACGCAGAGCTGCACGAAGAGGGCCTGTCGGCCATCCGCTCCCTCCAGGTGTCCGCGCCCGACGCGATCATCCTCGACCTTGGCCTGCCCGACGTCGATGGGGTCGAGATCTGCAGGCGGGTCCGTTCGAGCGGGGACGGAACCCCCATCCTCATGGTCACCGCGCGCGACGCCGTCAACGACCGCGTGGCGGGGCTTGACGCCGGAGCGGACGACTACCTGGTCAAGCCGTTCGACCTCGCCGAGCTGTTCGCTCGGCTCCGTGCGCTGCTTCGTCGACGGGGTCCGTCCGACGGCGAGGGCGACGTGCTGCGGTTCGACGACCTGTCGCTCAACCTCTCGACGCGGGACGCCAAGCGAGGCGAGCGGACCTTCACGCTCACGCGCGTCGAGTTCGACCTCCTCGAGCTCTTCTTGCGGCACCCGCGACAGGTCCTCACCCGCGACATCATCCTCGACCGCGTCTGGGGCTACAACTTCGACACCGGCACCAACTCGCTCGCCGTCTACGTGGGCTACCTGCGTCGCAAGCTCGAGGAGGTCGACGAGGCACGGCTGCTGCACACGGTGCGCGGGGTCGGGTACGTGCTCAGAGAGCCGTGAGCTTTCGCACCAGGGTGAGTGCTGCCGCGGCGATCGTCGTCGCGATCGCCGTCGCGCTCGCCTGCTTCGTGTCGTACCGCGCGGCGCGCGACGCGCTCATCGGCTCGGCCGACTCGTCGCTCACCGGCGCTTACGGTGCGATGTCAACGCCCCCCGTGCTGACGCCGGCGAACATCCCGGGCTTCGGCATCATGCTCGTGAGCCCCGTTGGCCGCTGCGCCTTCTCCAACCTCGAGGGTCACTGCCTCCCGATCGACCAGACGATCACCCAGGTGGCGTCGGGCAAGCAGACCGCTCAGTTCCGGACCATCTACGACGTGCGGGGCAACGCGCTGCGCGAGCTCATCGAGCCGATCCCCGCAGGGACCTACCTCGCCGGGTACGGCCCGATCGCGAGCCCCGTCGCACTCGTCCTGGTCGAGTCCTTCCAGGGCGTCGAGGACCGGCTCCGCTCGCTCGGGGACTACCTCGTGGTGCTCGCCGCCATCGGCGTGCTGGTCGCGGCGCTCTTCGGGTGGCTCGCCGCGCGCGCGGCGCTGGTCCCGCTCGCAGAGACGACGACCGACATCGAAGAGGTGGCGACCACCCTCGACGTGTCGCATCGGATGAACGAGGGCTCGCGCGACGAGCTGGGGCGACTGCGACGAGCCTTCAACCGATTGCTCGAGGCGCTCGAGGGGTCCCAGGTCGCCCAGCGCCAGCTGATCCTGGACGCCAGCCACGAGCTGCGCACGCCGCTCACGAGTCTTCGCGCCAACGCCCAGGTGCTCGGCCGGATCGACGAGCTCGAACCCGAGGACGTCGCCCAGCTCTCCGTCGACATGGTGACCCAGGTCGACGAGCTGACGCGGCTCGTCGGCGACCTCACCGAGCTCGCCCGCGGCGAGCACACCGTCGAGCCCGCCAAGGACTTCGACCTCGCCGAGCTCGTGAGCGAGTGCGCCGAGATCGCCGAGACCCACGCGCGGACCAAGCACGTGTCCGTGGACGTCGAGGCGGAGGCCTGTACCGTCCACGGCTCGAGGGAGCGCGTCGCCCGGGCGGTCGGGAACCTGCTCGACAACGCGATCAAGTTCAGCCCCGAGGGCGGCCACGTGGCCGTCGTGTGCCGAGGCGGCGTCGTCACCGTCGACGACGACGGGCCGGGGATCGACGAGTCCGACGTGCCGTTCGTCTTCGACCGCTTCTACCGCTCCTCGCGCGACCGCGGCCTGCCCGGCTCGGGGCTCGGGCTCGCGATCGTGGCCCAGGTCACCGAGGGCGCCGGCGGGACCGTGACGGCGGGGAGGAGCACGCGGCTCGGCGGGGCGAGATTCGAGCTCCGACTCCCCCCGCGCACCGGTGCGTCGGGTTTCTGACCGCTTTCTTACGGTCCGCACCGCCTTGGCTTACCGCGCGCCGCGACACTGGTGGAGACAACGGAATCCATCTAGTGCAGGAGTCCGACGTGCACCAGGCAGTGACGCCACGCCAACACGACACCCACCGCAGCGCTCGAGCACAAGCGAGTCCGCCGCACCACCCTGGTGGGCCGTGCCGGTCAGCGGAGCTGTCTGGTGCCGACTTCGGGTCCGTCGCACGCATCACAGTCGACTTCGAGCCGGTGGCGCCTCCCCCATCGAGACCGGACTCAGGACTGAGCGGCGGGCACTTCGATCGGCCGGCGGGCGGGCGTCACCCCAGCGCCCGTCGCCGGCCGGTCACCTTCGTCAGGGTCCGCCACGCCAGTCGGGCCGCGACGCTCAGCGCGCAGCGGCCTCCTCGATGAGCTCGATGCGATTGCCGAACGGGTCCGCCACGTAGCCACGGCGCACGCCCTCGAGCGCGTCGTCGTAGGTGAGCGGCACCCCCGCGACAGCAAGGCGCTGGGCCATCGCGTCAAGGTCGTCGACGACGAACGCGGGGTGCGCCTTGGTCGCCGGCGTGAAGCTCGGGTCGACGCCAAGATGCACGACGACCGCGCCGTGCTCGAACCAGCACCCGCCCCTCGCGGCGAGGACCGGGGGCTTCGGCACGTGGCGCAGGCCGAGCACCCCCTCGTAGAAGGCAACCGCCTCGGGCTCCTTGCCCGCGGGCATGGCGAGCTGGACGTGGTCGAGCCGGACGAGCCGCGGCGCCGTCACGACGGTGCTCGTCGGGCCGTCGCGACTGCGTGCACGCGGGACTCCTCGTTCCGTGTCCGCCAGCTGGTTGGCGGCATGTGGTGGGCGGCAACTAGCGTGCCACAGGCCATGGGATCGCTCATCAAGAAGCGCCGCAAGCGGATGCGCAAGAAGAAGCACAAAAAGATGCTGAAGAAGACCCGCTGGCAGCGCAGGGCAGCCGGCAAGTAGGGCCTCAGGCCCCGAGGCTCCCCGTCGTCGTGGCGAGGCGCAGCAGCACCGCTCCCTCCGTCGTCTCGAGGACCTCGATCGACCCGGCGCCAAGCCCGAGCGGGTTGCCCTCGCAAAAGAGCGTGGACCCGCTGCCCGCGAGCACGAAGTCAGCGCCAGCGCGCACCTCGAGGACCTGACGGATCGAGGCCAGCTCGGGGGCGACGAGCTCCGCGGCCACCGTCAGGTCGTTGCGCGGGTGGCGCCGGCGGCGTGCGTCGAGCTCGTCGTAGGCGCGGTAGCACGACGTCGTGTCCACTCGGACCGGCGGGAGGGCGAGCGTCACGGTGCGGGCGATCGGCGTGAGCGGCTCGATGAGCTCGCCCACGCCACGGACGACGGCGCGGCCGCCGACGCAGCAGAACGGCACGTCCGAGCCGAGCTCGAGCGCGACGCGAGGATCCGCCTCGCCGGCCCAGCGCAGCACTGCCGCGGCGTCGGCCGAGCCGCCGCCGAGTCCGGCACCCACTGGAATGCGCTTCACGAGCTCGACGTGGGCTCGGCGTCGAACGACGCGCAGCGCGCGTCGGATGAGGTCGTCCTCGCCGAGCTGCGCGTCGGTCCAGCTCGCCGGGGGCTCGGCGCGCGCCGAGAACCTGGGCTCGTCGTCGGTGTCCTCCAGCCCAAGTGTGTCGGCGAGGTCGACCGTGACCATCTCGGCCTCGAGGAGGTGCCGGCCGTCGCGGCGCACGCCGGTGACGTGCAGCGACCAGGTGAGCTTGGCGTACGCGGTGAGCTGGGTCACGGGCGCGCCGCGAGTCGGCCGAAGGCGGCGACGTCCAGCTCTTCGGGGCGCTGGGTGGGCAGCACGCCCGCCCGCTCGAAGGCACCGTCGTCGACGACGCCGGCGAGCGAGCGCCGCAGCATCTTGCGACGCTGGGAAAAGGCGGTCGTCACGACCTCGAACAGCCGTTCTTGAGTGACCTCGCTCGGGTCCACTGCGGGCTCGCTGCGGCGCTCGATCGAGATCAGCGACGAGTCGACGTTGGGCTCGGGCACGAACACGGTCCTCGGGACCTGCCCTCGCACCGTCGCGGTCGCGAAGTAGGCGACCCGTGCCGAGACCGCGCCGTAGGCGGGTTCACCGGCCCCGGCGGCGAGCCGCTCGGCAACCTCTGCTTGGACCATGACGAACAGCGACGTGGCCGCGGGGACCTCCGTGAGGAGCCGCATGACGATCGGGACCGCGACGTTGTAGGGCAGGTTGGCAACGACGTGCATCGGGGGCGCGCCGCACAATGCGGCGAGGTCCACCCTGAGCGCGTCACCCACGACGATCTCGCAGCGCCCCTCGGTCACCTCGTCGAGTACCGCCGCGAGCCGGTGGTCGAGCTCGACGGCGCAGACCTGCGCGCCGACGTCGAGCAGCTCGACGGTGAGCGAGCCGAGACCGGGCCCGATCTCGACGACCCGGTCCCGCGCGGCCACGCCCGCGAGCCGCACGATCCGGCGGGCCGTGTTCGGGTCCACCAAGAAGTGCTGCCCGAGCGACTTCCTGGGTCTGAGATCGTGCTCGCGGAGCAGTCCCGCGACCTGCGACCTCGTCAGGGTCACCAGCTGATGCGGACCATGATCACACCTTGGGAGAGCGGCGCGAGCTCCTCGAAGCAGAAGTTCGAGAGGTCGACGACCCGACCGGGGTTGTGCGCCTCGGTGTCGGTCACGAGGCACTGGATCGTCTTGTGGGTGGCGAGGTCCGTCACGGTGAGCAGTGTGCCGTGCGGGAGGAACGGGCTGGCGCATTGTCCGGGGTGCCAGCCGTACCAGGTCGCGATCCCCTCCCTCGTGTGCCCGCCGATGTGACGGGTCGGGGCGCGGCGGCGCGCCCCGGCGGCGCGGACCGCGGCGGCGTACCGGGCCTCGGCGAGGCGATCGGCGGCGGCGTGACGCACCTCGGCTGCGTGCATCACGGCGTCGTGGTGCCGGAGGAGCCCGTTGATGGATCGGTCGAAGGCGAGCTGGGAGCGAGCCGCACGGACCCCCGCGGCGTGGTCGAGCTTGGCCTCGTGGATGGCCTGCTGGTGGTGCCACCTGAGCTGGTTGCGCCGGTACCGGCGTTGCCCCGCCGACAGCGGCCGAGCGGGCCGGTCGGACGCGACGAGCTGGGTGTGGGTGAGCGCGGTCGTGCCCGACGTCGGGCCAGCCGACCGGTCGGCGTCTCGGGCGGTCGCCGCCGCAGGGACGGCGCCGCCATGCAGCAGCGCAAGCGGGGCGGCGAGCATGGTCACCGCGGCGAGCGCGGCCACCATCAACCGCCCCTTGGCGCGGGTTGCCCTCAGATCCTCCACCCTTCTCCGGGGACATCGCACCTCCGACGGACGAGCCGCCGAGGGACGTTCGGGACGCTACGGAGGCGGTTCGCAAAGGTGCAAGTCCTGGCTGCAACGGTCGGGGTCACGTGCTGATCACACTAAGTAACCAGTGGTTAGTCCCGGTCGCCGCGCGGATCGGGGGGCGTCGTCCCAGATCAGACGGGGTCGAGACCCCCGAAAACCCTCGATGCGTTCACCGATGTGGCGTCGCGCACAACACTCAAGTCGAGGTTGAGGGTTGAGGCAACGCGCGCGCCGACGAGGGGTACCAGGGCTGGCTCGTTGGGTCGCCCACGGTGCGGCTCGGGCGCGAGGAAGGGGCTGTCGGTCTCGACGAGCAGCCGGGCGAGCGGGACCTCGCCGAGGGCGGCTCGTATCGGCTCGGCGTTCTTGAAGGTGACGATCCCCGAGATCGAGACGAACATGCCCGCAGCGACGCACCTTCGTGCCTCCTCGGAACCGCCCGAGAAGCAGTGCAGGATGGTCCGCTCGGGCACGCCCACGTCGTCGAGGATCTCGAACAGGTCGTCGAAGGCGTCTCGGACGTGCAGCACGACTGCCAGGTTGCGGTCCTTCGCGAGGGCGAGCTGGTCGCGGAGGGCCGCGCGCTGGGCGTCCCTCGAGGAGTGCTCGTAGTAGTAGTCGAGCCCGCACTCACCGATCGCCACCACCCGGTCGGCGCCCCCGGCGTCGAGCACCCCTGCGAGCGGCCCGGTGCCCTTCGAGGCGTCGTGCGGGTGGAGCCCTATGGTCGCGAGCACCTCGACGGGGAGCCCGTCGAGGTTCGCGATTCGCACCGCCTCAAGGGAGCTGTCCACGTCGGTCCCGACGCACACGGCTCGGGTGACCCCGGCTGCCGCGGCCCGCTCGAGCACGGCGCGCAGCTCGACGTCGTCGCGCTCAGCTGCCGCTGCGTACCGGCCCTGGAGGTGGCAGTGCGAGTCCGTCCACCCCGCCACAGGAGACGGCCGCTCCGTCTCCTCGTCAGTCACGGCGACGAGGGAACAGGGGCTCGCCGCGCTCGACAGGGAGCCCTCCGGGGTACTGGCCCCAGGCGGCGGCCTCCAGCACAGGACGGTCCCCCACGGGTCCGTCGAGCCCGATGCGCGCCCAGATCGCCTGCGCGGTCGAGGGCATCGCCGGTGCGATGAGCAGCGACACGATCCGGAGCACCTCGAGGGCGTCGCCCAGGACGGCGTCGACCAGTGGTCCGGGCTCCTGCTTCCACGGCTCGGCAGCCTCGAGGGCAGCGTTCGCCGCGCCGATGAGCCGCCAGGTCGCCTCGAGCGCGCGGTGCGGCGCGAAGGCCTCCCAGCCCTCGTCGGCTCCCGCGAGCGCGTCACGCGCCGCGGACTGCAGCGCCGACGCGGGATCGGGGGCCGGCCCGACGCCGCCGCACTTCGAGCCAACCACCGTCGCGACCCGCGAGACCAGGTTGCCCAGGTTGTTCGCGAGGTCCGAGTTGTACCTCGCGACCATGCCCTCGAGCGAGAACTCCCCATCCGCACCAAGGGGGACCTCTCGCAGCAGGTGGTAGCGCACTGCGTCGACCCCGAAGTCCGCGACGAGCGTCGACGGCGCGATGTCGGTGACGTTGACCACAGCGCCGGCGGCCATTGTCTTGCCCAGCTTCTGGCCGCCCGCGAGCAGCCAGCCGTGGACGAAGACGTGCGCGGGCGGCTCGATCCCCGCCGCCATGCACATCGCCGGNNGCCGGCCACCACACGCAGTGGAATCGCAGGATCTCCTTGCCAAGGAGGTGGTGCGAGACCGGCCACCAGGTGTCGACCTCGTCGTCCTCGCGCCCGTAGCCGATCGCGGTCAGGTAGTTGATGAGCGCGTCGTACCAGACGTAGAAGACCTGGGAGGGATCCCAGGGCACCTCGATCCCCCAGCGCATGCTCGACCTCGTGATCGAGATGTCGCGCAGGCCGCCTTTGATGAAGCCCAGCGCCTCATTGCGCTTCGTCGGCGGCCCGACCGCGCTGGGCTTGCTCTCGTACCACTCGAGCAGGCGTTCCTCGAACGAGCTGAGCTTGAAGAACCAGTTCTCCTCGGACATCTCGACCACGGGTCGACGGTGAATCGGGCACAGCCCGTCGGTGAGCTCGTCGGCGGTGTAGTAGTCCTCACAGCTCACGCAGTAGAGGCCCTCGTAGGTGCCCTTGTAGATGTAGCCGTTCTCGTAGACCTTGGTGAGGAACGCCTGGACCGTCTGGGTGTGACGCGCCTCGGTGGTGCGCAAGAAGTCGTCGTACTGCACGTCGAGCTCGGCCCACGCCTCGACGAACCGGCTCGAGGTTCGGTCTGACCACTCCTGGGGACTGACGCCGTGGGACGCCGCGGCATCGGCCACCTTCTGGCCGTGCTCGTCGGTGCCCGTGAGGAACTTGACGTCGTCGCCCTTCTGGCGGTGCCAGCGGGCGATCGCGTCGCAGTTGATCGTCGAGTAGGCGGTGCCGACGTGCGGCGCGTCGGTGACGTAGTAGATCGGCGTCGTGAGATAGAAGCGCGGCACCGACGAATCGTACCGGCGCTACTCGCTTCTTCCCGTGCCGAGTCGCAGCGCCGCCTCATACGCGCGCCGTCGTGACACGCCGAGGCTGCTCGCCACCTCTGTCGCGGCATCTCGCGTCGTCGCGCCGCCCCTGAGCGCGACGGCCACGGCGAGGTCGACGTCGTCGTCGTCGGCGTGAGGCGCCGGTGTCCCACCGATCACGATCACGAACTCCCCGCGCGCCTCCACGGCGTCGCGCTGGTCGAGCGCCAGCTCGCTCAGCGTCCCGCGTCGGACCTCTTCGTGGCGCTTCGTGAGCTCCCGGCACACCGTCGCCGGACGGTCGCCGAGCACCTCGGCGAGCTCGTCGAGCGTCGCCGCGACCCGTGGGGCTGACTCGAAGACGATCGCGGTGCGCTCCTCGACGCGGAGCGCCTCGAGGCGCTGGGTCCGTTCCGCGCCCTTCCTCGGGAGGAACCCCTCGACGCAGAAACGACCCATCGGCAGCCCCGAGACGACGAGGGCGGCGAGCGCGGCGGACGGGCCCGGCACGGCCGTCACGCGGTTGCCACTCGCGACGACCGCCGCGACCAGGCGCGCGCCGGGGTCCGAGACCCCGGGCGTCCCGGCGTCGCTCACGTAGACGACCGTGTCGCCCGACTCGATCCGCCCGACGACCCAGGCTGACTTCGCCGCCTCGTTGTGCGCGTGGACGCTGACGAGCCGCCCACCTGCAGGTATGCCCTTGGCGCTCAGCAGCACGCGGGTGCGCCGGGTGTCCTCACAGCAGACGACGTCGGCGCGCTCGAGGGCGTCCCGCGCGCGCTCGGAGAAGTCACCGAGGTTGCCGATGGGGGTCGCCACGACGATCAGCTCGCCCGTCACTCCGTCCAACGGAGCTCCACGGCCGTGCCGGTGTGCATCCCGCACCTCGCGGCGTCGCCTTTCCCGACGACCACGACCGTGCCGGGGCGCAGCCTCCAGACCGGCCGTCGGCCCGCCGTGCGCACGGTGGTCGCCGAGCCGTCGCGCACGCAGATCACGTCGAGGGGTCCGAGCAAGATGGTCGGGGCATGCAGCACGGCGGCAGTCTCGCCCCGCCGGGCGGACTTGGCGGCTCGGTGCCCGTCCCAGGGCGTGCGGACGCGCAGCGCCGAGGCAACGGCCTCTCCGTCAGCGAGCAGCCATCCCGAGTCCATCAGCCTCCTCGTGGACCAAGCCGAGCTCGGACGGACTCAACCTACCTGCGCACTAGCGTGGGGCAATGTCGAAGCGCACGGTGAAGCGAAAGCTGCGGACCAAGAAGAAGGCGAACCACGGCAAGAAGCCGAACTGCGGCCGCGGCTGAGCTACCGGCCGAGCCCGCCCCACGCGCACCCCGACGCTTCCAGAACGCCCACCAGCGCGGTGGGCGTGTCCGAGATGATCCCGTCCACACCGAGGTCCACGAGTCGCCGCATCTCGTCGGCGTCGTTGATCGTCCAGACGTGCACCGCGAGCCCCTCGCGGTGCGCAGCCTCGACGAACTGGGCGTCCACGACCGTGATCTCCGCGAAGCTCGCCGGCACCTGCAGCGCGACGCCGCGGGTGCGGGGCACCTCGGTCCCGGCGTGGACCGCGCGATAGAACTCCGCGGTCTCGAGCGTCGCGAGCGAGGTCGAGAACTCCGGGGCGACGGCTCGGAATGCCGCGATCGCGGCGTCCGAGAAGCTCGCCACGATCGTGTCGTCGCCTCGGCCGAGCCGGCGCAGCTCGTCGGCGAGCAGTGCCTCATAGGGCTCGACCTCCGGGGCGGTCCGCTTGATGTCGAGGTTGACGACGACGCCAGCCAGCAGCTCGAGCACCGACGACAGCGGCGCGATGCCGAGCGACGCGTCGTCGGGCGCCCTGCCCCGGAGCGGGTACGCGTCGTCGGGGAGCCCCGGTGACACGTCCGCCCCCGGCGCCCACCAGTAGGCGTTGTCGAGGGCGAGGACCTCGTCAAAGGTGAGCTCGGCGATCGTGCCCGCGCCGTCGGTCGTGCGGTCGACGGTCTCGTCGTGGCTCACGACGAGGCGGCGGTCCCTGGTCGCGTGGACATCGAGCTCGACCGCGGTGGCCCCGCTCGCGAGCGCCCCCCTGATCGCGTGGATCGTGGACGACGGCCCCTCCCACGCCCCGCCCTGGTGCGCGTAGGCGATGACGCGTCGATGGAGCCAAGGGCTCTCCGCGCTCGTCACGACGCGCCTCGTGCGAGCGCCTCGTCACGCTCGAGCGAGGCCGCGACGCGCCGCTCCTCGAAGAAGGCGAGCCCCGGGACGATCCCTGACGCGGCCATCGCGAGGACGCGCTTCGGGGCGAACCCGCGGCGGCGGCTGAGGTCGCCAACCGTGACGAGGTACACGATGAAGATGATCCCGTGGATGTCGAAGCCGACCTCGGCAAACAGCGGATGGCCAAACCCGTACTGCAGCGGCAGCGCCACGAAGCAGAGCACGCAGAGCATCGTGCCGACGACGTAGGCCATGACCCGGTAGCGGCGGAACGCCGGGTCCGTCACCGACGCCACCCCTTTGGCTTGTTCGCCGCCAGCTCGGCAAGGTGGTCGTTGTACGCCGCGAGCTCGGCGTCCTCCACCGACCGGTCGCGCCGTGCGACGTGGGCGCTGGCTCGCAGCTCGGCCTCCGCCGTCCGCCTGACGGCCCGCTCCTCGGAGGACTTGGCATCGGTGTGCACGAGCGCCCACCATCCCACGATCCCAGCGACCGCAAAGACGGGCCACTCAATGGCGTAGAGGTAGCTGAACTGGTTGCCCTGGATCGCCCGGCCGACCTGCCAGTCGGCCGCGAGGACGCACCCGGCCACCCAGGCGACGCCGAGGAGGTGCAGCAGGATCGCGCGCGGCGAGAGCCACCGATTGAGCACCTCCAGCAGGCTAGACACGCGCCGGAGCCACGCCCGTCGGGTCTACGTTGATCGCATGGACATGGGTCCGATCCCGCCGCCGTTCCGCTGGTCGAACCTGTGGCTGTGGCATCTCGGGTGGGTGCCGTGCGTGCTGCTCGCCGCGGCACTGGTGCTCTACCTCGTGGGGGTCGCCCGGGTCCCGGGATGGTCGAGCGCGCGCACCACGTGCTTCGTCTGCGGCGTCGTCGTCACGTTCCTCGCGACGCAGTCGATCCTCGGCGCCTACGACATGGTGCTGTTCACCGACCACATGATCCAGCACCTCTTGCTCATCATGGTCGCCGCGCCGCTGTTCGCCGCCGCCGCGCCGATCGACCTCGCCGCGACGGCGCTGCGCGGGGCGCCCCAGCGGCTCGTTCGGGGCTTCGTCGACGGTCCGATCGGCGGCGTCGTGCTCCACCCTGTGTTCGGCTTCGTCGCCTACGCGAGCTTTATCCCCGCGACGCACCTGAGCAGCATCATGAACCTCACGATGAGCCACGAGTGGCTGCACCACCTCGAGCAGATCGCCTTCCTCGTCGTCGGGTACCTGTTCTTCCGCCACGTCTTCGGGATCGAGAAGGGCCCTCGTCCGCTGCACCCGGGGCTTCGACTCGTGTTCCTCATGGCCGCGGTTCCCGTCGACACGTTCACGGGACTCGCGCTCGTGATGTCGACGCACAACCCGTTCCCGGTCTTCGACATGGTCCCCCGCGACTGGGGTATGACCCCCCTCGAGGACGTGCACCTCGGCGGGGCCATCATGTGGATCGGCGGCGACGCGCTCATGCTGCTCGCCATGATCCCCGCCACGGTTCGCTGGGTCCACTACGAGGATCGCCGGACCATCGAGCTCGACGCCGAGCTCGATGCCGCGGCGGCTGCTGCCGCAGCTTCCTAGAGCAACCCCTCAGCGGTCGCGAGCTCGGCGAGGTCAGCCACCGGGCGCGCGCCGGAGTGGACGATCACCTCGGCGGCGCAGATGGAGCCGAGGCGCGCTGCTTCCACGGGATCGCCACCTCGGGCGAGCGCGTAGAGGAAGCCGGCAGCGAACAGGTCGCCGGCACCATTCGCGTCGATGACGATGTCCACCTCGCACGCGGGGACCTCGACGGTCCCGGCGGGCACCACGACCGCCACGCCGCGCGGTCCGAGCGTGACGGCGGCGAGCACGCCCGCCTCGTCGAACGCGGCAAGCGCGTCGGCGAGGTCCGTGGCGCGGAACAGTGCGCGGGCCTCGGCCTCGTTCGCGAAGACAACGTCCACCTGGGTGGTCACGAGCTCGAGAAAGTCCTTGCGGTGCCGCTCTACGCAGAACGAGTCCGAGAGCGAGAGCGCCACGAGGCCGTCGGACGCATGGGTGTGCTCGATCGCATCACGAATCGCCTGCTTGGCGGGCAAGAGGTCGAAGAGGTAGCCCTCGAGGTACGTGAGGCGGGTGCGCGAGAACAGTGCGCCACTCAGGTCGCCCGGCACGAGGGTGTTGGCGACGCCGAGATGGGTCGCCATCGTCCGCTGCGCGTCGGGCG
This sequence comes from Acidimicrobiaceae bacterium, assembly GCA_003162395.1. Taxonomy (GTDB): domain Bacteria; phylum Actinomycetota; class Acidimicrobiia; order Acidimicrobiales; family RAAP-2; genus Palsa-459. Next base: position 11,281 of record PMON01000003.1, on the reverse strand, counting down.
TGACGAGGACGTGGCATCGCCCCGTCCCCCCGTCGGACGGCGCGACGACCGCGAGGTCGAGCTCGACGTCCTGCTGGGTGAAGTCGTGGCGGAACACCTCGCCGAACTGGTCCTCAGCCACCTTTCCGGCGAAGCCGGCCCTGCCCCCGAGCGACGCGACCCCGGCGATCGTGTTGGCCGCGGACCCGCCTGAGATCTCGACCGTCGGTCCCATCGCCGCGTAGATCGCCCGTGACCGTTCTAGGTCGACGAGGGTCATCGCGCTCTTCACGAGTCCGAGCCGCTCGACGAGCTCGTCGTCGGCGGTCGCGATCACGTCGACGAGCGCGTTGCCGATGGCGACGACGTCGAGCACGGGCGGGCCCGGTCGTGCGGAGAGCTCGACGCTGGACGTGACCTCCACGGGCGCAAGGGTAGAGGCTTTATCCTCCGTGCCATGTCCGGTGACCTCGAGGCGAGCTTTCGACTGTCGACACTCGTCGTGCCCGACGCGTACCGGCTGCACCTCGCGCCGGACCTCGATGCCGCGACCTTCGACGGGTCCGTCGAGGTCGACGTGATCCTCGTCGAGCCCACGAGGGCGATCGTGCTCAACGCGCTCGACCTCGAGATTGACGACGCGTCGGCCGTCCTCGGTGACGGCACGACGCTCGCGGCGACGGTCGGCTTCGACACGGGGCTCGAGCGTGCGACCCTCGCCTTCGAGCACGTGCTCGAGCCAGGGCACGCCACCCTGCGGCTCGCGTTCCGCGGTGTGCTCAACGACCTGCTCGCGGGCTTCTATCGCGCCACGTTCACCGACGCAGACGGCGCCGAGCACGTCATCGCCACGACCCAGCTGTGCGTGACGGACGCCCGGCGAGCGTTCCCGTGCTTCGACGAGCCGGCGTTCAAGGCGACGTTCGACATCACCGTCGTGGTCCGGGACCATCTCGAGGTGTACTCGAACTCGCCGATCGCGTCGGCGACGAGGCTCGACGACGGTCGACGCGAGGTGGTCTTCTCCCCCACGATGCGGATGTCCACCTACCTGGTGGCGCTCGTCATCGGGCCATTCGCGCACGGCCGGGTCGTCGACGTCGACGGCGTCCCGCTCTCGGTCGTCTCCACGCCAGACAAGGTCGACCTCGGCGAGTTCGCGCTCGAGGTGGGGTCCCACGCGCTGCGCTTCTACACGGACTACTTCGGCGTCGCGTACCCCGGGGACAAGGTCGACCTCGTAGGGATCCCCGACTTCGCCTACGGCGCGATGGAGAACCTCGGGTGCATCACCTTTCGCGAGACGGTGCTGCTCGTGGACCCCTCGACCGCGTCGCGGCGCGAGCTCCAGGACGTCGCCATGGTCGTCGCCCACGAGCTCGCCCACATGTGGTTCGGCGACCTGGTCACGATGCAGTGGTGGGAGGGGATCTGGCTCAACGAGGCGTTCGCGACGTTCCTCCAGTACCTCTGCACCGACTCGTTCCGCCCCGAGTGGCGCCTGTGGGAGCGCTTCAACGCCGAGCGCGAGTCGGGACTCGAGGTCGACGGGCTGCACGCGACGCGGCCGATCGAGTTCTCGGTACGCACCCCGGCCGAAGCCCTGTCGATGCTGGACGAGATCACCTATCGCAAGGGCGGCGCGGTGCTCCGGATGCTCGAGCAGTACCTCGGCCCTGACGTGTACCGCGACGGCATCCGGCGGTACCTGCGGGACCACGCCTACGCGAACACGACGACGTCGGACCTCTGGGATGCGCTCGAGGCCGTCTCTGGAGAGCCCGTGGGCGAGATCATGGCGACCTGGATCTACCAGGGCGGCCACCCAACGGTGCGACGGAGCGGCGGCTCGATCGCACAGTCCCCCTTTTCCTTCGGTCCGGCCACTGGGCCATCGGCCATCGGCTCGAGCTGGGTGGTCCCGCTTCGGGTGCGGCGGCTCGATGAGGACGAGGTGACCACCCAGCTCCTTGGCACGTCGCCGGTGCACTGGTCCGGCTCTGCGACGGTGCTCAACGCGGGCGGCGCCGGCGCGTACCGCTCGGGCTACGAGGGCGACGAGCTGTCGGGCATCGCGGCTGGGTTCTCGTTGCTCACCGAGATCGAGCGTGCCGTGATCCTCAGCGACACCTGGGCGCTCGCGCGAGCGGGGCGCCAGTCCGTCGGTGACTTCTTCGTGCTGGCCGGGAGCCTCGGCACGCTCGTCGAGCCCTCGTCGTGGTCCGTCGTCGAGCACGCGCTCGACCTGCTCGCGAGGATTGCCACGCCCGACCAGCGCTCTGTCCTGCAGGCGAAGGCGGTCGGGCTCCTCGCGCCGGTGCTCTCGACGCTCACCTGGGAGCCGATCCGAGGTGAGAGCGAGCAGGCCCCCCTCGTGCGCGCGGCCGCGATCCGGGTCCTCGGCGGCCTCGCCGAGGACCCGTCGGTTCGCGAGGAGGCCGCGCGGCGGTTCGACGCGGGCGTCCTCGACGGCGACCTCGCCGACGCGGTCGTCGCCGTCGTGGCGTCGATCGGTCGGCCCGGCGACCTCGACGAGATGCTCGGGCGCATCCGCGGCGCGCACGATCCCCAGACCGAGGAGCGGTACCGCACGGGCATCGCCGCGATCGCGGACCAGGATCTGGCGCTGCGGACGATGGCCAACTGCTTCGAGTGGTTCCGCAGCCAGGACGCACCGTTCATGATCATCGAGCTCATGGGCAACTCGGTGGGCGGCCGCGCGGTGTGGGAGCAGGTCGCCGCGACGTGGGACGAGACACGCGCGAGGATCCCCGCGCGGCTGCAGTTCAGCCTTGGTGTCGGCGTCTCGAGCCTCGTGGGCGACGCCACGTTCGCCGAGCGAGTCGCCGCGTTCCATCGCACCCACGAGCTCGAGTCCGGCCAGCCGCTCATCGAGCGCGCCGTGGAGCAGATGCTCCACGGCGTGGCGTTCGCCGAGCGCGTTCGACCGGACCTGGTCGAGCTGCTCGGCGGTGCGCGGGTTGCAACGCCCGGCGTTGAGGCGGCGCGTTAGGGTCCGGCGATGCCTTCTTTGACGAACGACAAGTACCGGCTCCCCACGCACGTCGTGCCGTCTGCCTACCGCCTCCGCCTCGACCCCGACCTCGGCGCTGCGACGTACTCGGGCACCGTCGAGATCGACCTCGACTCGAGCGAGCCGACCTCGACGATCGTGCTCAACGCGATCGAGCTCGAGCTCGACACCGCCGAGGTGCGGACGGCCCACGGCACCTTGGTGACGGGATCGATCAGCCTCGACGAGGAGCTCGAGCGGGCCACGATCTCCCTCGGCGAGGAGCTCGCCGAGGGTGCCTACGTGCTGGCCATCGCCTTCCGGGGCATCCTCAACGACCAGCTGCGAGGCTTTTACCGCTCGACGTTCAGCGACGAGCACGGCGTGAGCCACGCCATCGCGACGACGCAGTTCGAGTCGACCGACGCGCGCCGTGCCTTCCCGTGCTTCGACGAGCCGGCATTCAAGGCGACCTACGCGATCACCCTCGTCGTCCCCTCGGGGCTCTCGGCGTACTCCAACTCCCCGATCGACTTCGAGACGCCGCTCAACGACGGGCGGCGCGAGGTCCGCTTCGCGCCCACCATGAAGATGTCGACCTACCTCGTCGCGTTCATCGTCGGCCCGTTCGAACAGACCCGGACCATCGACGTCGACGGCGTGCCGCTGGCGGTCGTGTACCCGCCGGGCAAGGGCCACCTCACCGACTTCGCCCTCGAGATCGGCGCGTTCTCGCTGCGCTTTTTCTCGGAGTACTTCGACATCTCGTACCCGGGCGACAAGGTCGACCTCGTCGCGATCCCGGACTTCGCCGCTGGCGCGATGGAGAACCTCGGGTGCATCACGTTCCGCGAGACCGCGCTGCTGGTCGACCCCCAGACCGCCTCCCAGCTCGAGATCCAGCGTGTGGCCCAGGTCGTCGCCCACGAGCTCGCCCACATGTGGTTCGGCGACCTCGTCACGATGCAGTGGTGGGAGGGGATCTGGCTCAACGAGGCGTTCGCCACGTTCATGGAGGAGCTGTGCTGCGACGCGTTCCGCCCGGCCTGGAAGCGCTGGGTGCAGTTCGGCATCGCCCGCGACATGGCGATGGGCATCGACTCACTGCACTCGACGCGGCCGATCGAGTACGAGGTCGTCTCACCTGACGACGCCGAGGGGATGTTCGACCTGCTCACCTACGAGAAGGGCTGCTCGGTCCTGCGCATGCTCGAGCTGTACCTCGGGTCCGCGGTGTTCCGCGACGGCATCCGCCACTACCTGAAGGACCACGCCTACTCGAACACGGTGACCGCTGACCTGTGGAACGCGCTCGAGGCGGTCTCTGGCGAGCCGGTCGGACCGACGATGGACACCTGGATCCTGCAGGGCGGGCACCCCGTCGTCACGGTCGAGGGCGGGACGATCAGCCAGGCGCCGTTCAGCTACACGCCCAAGCCCGCGACGAGCGCGATCGGCAACAGCTGGCTCGTCCCGGTGCTCTCGCGACCCCTCGCGGGCGGCGAGACCGCCCACCAGCTGCTGGGCACCGAGTCCCAGCCGCTCGTCACCGCGGCCCCCGCCGTCGCCAACGCCGGCGGCTCGGGCGTGTACCGGACGAGCTACGGGCCGAGCGAGCTCGCCACGATCGCCGGCTCGCTCGAGCTGCTCGACGAGCTCGAGCGCGCGGTCCTCGTCAACGACACCTGGGCGCTCGTGCTCGCGGGCAGACGCGAGGTGGGCGGGCTCCTCACCCTTGCGAGGGGGCTCGGTGACCAGGTCGAGGTCGCGACCTGGGCGACGCTCGTGATGGCACTCGACTTCCTGCACCGCGCCGCGAGCCACGATGACGCAGCGGCGGTCGCCGCCACGGTCCGCGAGCTGCTCGACGCCAAGCTCGATCGCCTCGGCTGGGCCCAGCGGCCCGGCGAGGACGAGCGGACGCCCACGCTGCGAGGGCTCTTGATCCAGGCGCTCGGCACGTTCGGGGCCAGCGAGTCGGTGCGCGCCGAGGCGATCGCTCGATTCGACTCGGGCGTCGTCGAGGGCGACCTCGCGAACGCGGTGCTCGCGACGATCGGTGCGATCAACCGCCCCGGGGACTTCGACGAGACACTGGAGCGGTTCCGCAGCTCGAAGGACCCCCAGTCCGAGAACCGGTACCGCAGGTCGCTCGCGCAGTTCGCCGACAAGGACCTCGCGCTGCGCTGCTTCGAGATGTGCTTCAGCGAGTTCCGGCTCCAAGACGTCCCGCTGCAGGTGATCGCGCTCATCGCGAACCCCGTCGGCGGACCGTTGGTCTGGGAGAAGATGACCGCCCGCTGGGACGAGGTCACCACGCTGCTCCCGTCAAAGACGACGCACTACCTCGTGAACTCGATCACGACGTTCATCGCGGACCGTGCGTTCGCCGAGCGCGTGGCTGGCTTCCACCTCGAGCACCCCGTCGACTCGGGCCAGCGCCAGGTGGAGCAGTCCGTCGAGCGGATGCTCGTCGGCGTGGCGTTCGCCGAGCGCGTGCGCCCGGGTCTCGCGCGCCAGCTCGCAGGATGACGGCACCACCGAGGTGAGCGCGGCGACCGTGTTCACGGTCTTCGCCGTGATCGCGGTTGCCGAGCTGCCGGACAAGACCATGATCGCGACGCTCCTCATGGGCTCGCGCGGCGACCCGCTCTTCGTGTGGTTCGGCTGTGCCGCCGCGTTCTGCGTGCACGTCGCGATCGCCGTCGTCGCGGGCCAGCTGCTCGAGCGGCTGCCCCATACCGCGCTCGAGATCGTGGTCACCGCCATCTTCGCCTTCGGCGCGGCGTACCTGTTGATCGTCCCCGAGCGCGAGGAGGAGGAGCGCGGTGAGCGCGAGGCACGTCGCGGGCGGCTCAACCCGCGATGGGCGATCGCGTTCAGCGCGTTCGGGGTGATCCTCCTCGGCGAGTTCGGCGACCTCACCCAGCTGCTCACGGTCAACTTCGTGGCGAGGACCCACAGTCCGTGGAGCGTGGCGGTGGGCGCGATCGCCGCACTGCTCGCGGTCTCCGCGGTGGGCGCGTTCTCCGGTCGAGCGCTGCTGCGCATCATGCCGACCTCGATCATCCGGCGCGGCGGCGGTGTCGTGCTCGCCGGCTTCGCGATCGCCTCGGCCGTCTCGCTCGCCACGAGCTGAGGACCGTGTCGCGACCACGGACTCGGACGCCGCGACGCGCGGTGGGCGCGCGACGGCGTGGGAGAGTCCTCGCGTGACGCGTCGTGAGGACCTCTTCGGCCTCGCACGGGCGACCAAGGGCTTCATGCCCGACGACGAGGGCGCCGCGCTCTTCGACGCCGCGCTGGCCGCGTGCCGTGCAGCCGTGGGGCCCTTCATCGTCGAGGTCGGGGCGTGGTGCGGGAAGTCGACCGTCTACCTGGGAGCCGCCGCCGAGGAGAGCGGCGCGGTCGTCCTCAGCGTCGACCACCATCACGGCTCCGAGGAGCTCCAAGAGGGCTGGGCCGACTTCGATCCCGAGCTGGTCGACCCCGCTGACGGGCGTGTCAATACGCTCCCTGCATGGCGGCGCACCATCGCCGACGCCGCGCTCGAGGGATGCGTCGTGGGACTCGTCGGCGACTCGGGCACCGTCGCTCGGCACGTCCGGCACGGGGTGACGTTCTGCTTCATCGACGGCGGGCACGGCCATGACGTCGCGTGGGCCGACTACCGCGCCTGGGCACCGCTCATCGGCGAGGGCGGCGTGCTCGCGATCCACGACGTGTTCGAGGATCCGCGCGACGGCGGCCGCCCCCCCTATGAGCTGTACCGGCACGCCCTGTCGACGGAGTTCACCGAGCTCGCCGCGACGGGCAGCCTCCGGGTGCTCCGGCGATCACGACGCCGTGCAGGTGAGTGACGCCGCGCCCCGGCAGCGGCTCATGGCGAGGTCGAGGGCGGGCGCGAGCCGCTCGCCGCGGAACAGCCCCGCCGCGGCCGTCGTCGAGCTCAGCGCGTCGGCGGCGAGCACGATCGACGCGGCCGTGTACGACGTGATCTCCTCGTCGGGGAACGTGGTCAGCTCGGGGTAGGCGATGCCCGTGAAGTACGACCCGTCGCGGCGTCGGTGCCCATTGGTCTGGGCGAGGATCACGCGCGCCTCCTCAGATCGACCGAGCGCGTCGAGCGCCATCGCGCACTCCGCGGTCTCCGCGGCGGTCACCCAGTCGTTCGTCGACACGCACCGCACGCCGAGGCCCTCGATGAGGAAGGTCTGCATGCCCGTGTCCAGCCGGCGGTTGCCCGCCTCGCCCTCGAGCGCGCCGCAGAGGACCGGGTAGTACCAGTCCATCGCGTACTCGTTCTTGGGCGCGAAGGACCCGGGGTGGTGCGCGACGGCGTGGCCGAGCCGGCCCGCGGCCAGCTCCCAGTCGGGCCGCGCCGAGCCGAGCTGCTCGGCGGCCGCCACCCCGCAGCGAAGCGCATGGAAGATCGACGACGAGCCCGTCAGCAGGGCGTAGGGCTCGTGGCGCCCCGTGGCGTCGAGCGACCAGCGGATGGTCCCGTCGGGCAGCTGGAAGCGCAGCACAAAGTCGAGCGCGCGCTCGACCATCGAGAAGTGCCGCGCCAGGAACTCGTCGTCGTCGGTCACGCAGAAGTGGTGCCAGACCCCCGTCGCGACGTAGGCGCAGACGTTCGTGTCGATGCGCGAATCCGCCACGTGGTCCGCGACGTAGTAGTTGAACCACCCGCCGTCGCCCAGCTGGGACCGCGAGAGCCACGCGTAGGCGGCCTCTGCCTCGTCCGCGAGCCCGCACACCGACAGCGCCATGGCGGCCTCGACGTGGTTCCACGGGTCGCAGTGTCCCCCCGGGTACCACGGGATCATGCCGTCGTCGCGCTGCAGGGACGCGAGGTGCGAGCCCGACCTCGCCACGTCGCCAGAGGAGAGCACGCCCGGCAGCTCGGGGATGGTCCAGAGCCCCTGGGTGCCACTCACGACGACACCAGCGCCGCGGCGGCGTGCGCCTGGGGTGTCGCCGCGGCCGAGCCGACCGGGCGTCGCAGATAGACCACGACGCTCTTGCCGATGAGCGGTGACAGCGCCCTGTCGGCCAGTCGTGTCGAGCGGGGGGCCTCGACGATGTCGCGCACCAAGAGGCGGTGGTAGGCGCGGACGAGCACGTGGCCCTCGTTGGTCGTCCCGACGGCGCACTTCAGCCACCAGTACGGGCTATGGAGCCCATGGGCGTGGCCGGTGCCGAGCACCTCGAGCCCCGCGTCGCGCAGCCTGCCGAGCAACTGGCTTCGCCGGTAGATGCGGATGTGGCCACCCGGCACGTTGTGGTACTCGTCCGACAGCGCCCAGTTGACGAGCTCGGGCCCGTAGCGCGGCACCGTGACCGCCATGGTCCCACCCGGACGCAGCACGCGGGCGAGCTCGGCCATCGCCGTGCGATCGTCGGGGAGGTGCTCGAGGACCTCCGAGCAGATCACCCGGTCGAACGTCGCGTCGTCGAAGGGGAGCCGGAGCCCGTCGCCTCGGACCGTGGCGACCCGGACGTCGGTCAGCTCGCCGGCCTCCCCCATCGCCGCGAACACCGAGGCCACGCCGACGACCTCGTCGGCACCCGCGTCGAGCGCGATGACGTCGGCGCCGCGTCGCGCCGACTCGTAGGCGTGGCGCCCGAACCCGCAGCCGAGGTCCAGCACGAGGTCGCCATGGCGCAGGCCCAGCCGGTCGTAGTCACAGGTGAGCATCAGGCGAACGTGACCGACTCGGGGAGGGGCCGGCCCGTGAGGATGGCGTCGTAGCAGGCGGCCGTCCCTCTCGCGGTCACCTCCCAGGTGATCCGCTCCATCACTCGCCGGCGGCCCGCCGCACCCAGGCGCGCGCGCGCCGCGGGGTCGTCGAGCAGCTCCGCGATGGCGCGAACGAGCGCCTCGGGGTCGTCGGGGGTCACGAGCACGCCCGTCTTGCCGCTCTCGCCGATCACCTCGGGCAAGGCGCCACCGGTGGTCGCGACGACCGGCACCCCGCAGCTCATGGCCTCGATCGCCGGCAGCGAGAACCCCTCGTACAGCGACGGCACGACCGCGACCTCGGCGCGCGAGTACAGGCTGGCGAGCTCGGCGTCGGAGACCCCCGTGATGGTCGTCACGATGTCGCCGAGGCCCAGCCGTTCGATCGCCTTGTCCACCCGGCCGCCCTTGCGGGGCTTGCCGATCACGCAGAGCTCGATCTCGCGCTCGGCGCGCAGCTTGGCGACCGCCTCAAGCAGCGGGACGAGGCCCTTCATCGGCACGTCGGACGAGGACGTGACCATGAGCCGGCCCCGCTCGGGCAGGATGCTCGGGTCCGGGCGGAAGACCGTGTGGTCGACGCCGACCGGCACGACGGTCATCCGCTCCAGCGGCACGTGCATCTGACGGCCGATGTCGACTCTGGAGTTCTCCGAGACCGTGATCACCGCGGGCAGCTGGCGCGCGACGCGCACCTGCATGCGAAGGAATCCGAACCAGCGATTGGTCGTGAACCGCTGCCACGCGGACTCCGCGTGGTCGAGCGCGATGGTCCGGTCGACGGTGATCGGGTGGTGCAGTGTCTCGAGGAGCGGCCAGCCCTTGCGGTGGAGTGCAAGGATGCCCGTGCCGAGGCACTGGTTGTCGTGGACGATGTCGAAGTCGGCGCGCCTCGGGCCCAAGAGCCTGTCGATGCGCAGCGAGTACGCGAGCGGCTCGCCGAACCCCGCGAGGCACATGGTCGCGAACTCGACGGCGTCGGGCAGCGAGGTGAACTCGCTGCGGGCCGGGATGCGGAACGGGTCAGGGTCCCGGTACAAGTCGAGCCCCCGCACGGGCGTGAAGCCCACCCCCTCGTCGAGCTCGGGCCACGGGGGCCCGGCGAAGACCTCCACGCTGTGGCCGAGCGCGACGAGCTCGCGCGTGAGGTGCCGCGTGTAGACGCCCTGGCCGCCGCACCGCGGGTTCCCCCGGTAGATGAGGAACGCGACGCGCCGTCCTCCTGGTGCCGGGGGCCGGGGCGCCACGCGGTCGGGGATCGTGATTGCTGTCGACCGCGCCCAGGACGCACGGATGTCGCGCACGGCGTCGCGCGGGGATTTGGGCACGTTCGAGAACACCTCCGGGATGAGTTGACGCACCATCGTCGTCGCAACCCGCGTCGTGGCGCAAAACGCGGCCGTCGCGGGGATGGCTAGCCTCGAGAGCATGGATCTCACGTACCCGCCCGACGTCGAGGAGTTCCGCACGCAGATCCGTGCGTGGCTCGAGGAGAACCTCCCGGAGGGGTGGTTCGGTGAGGGGTTCTCGATGAGCGGCGAGGACCGCACGACGTTCAACAAGGAGTGGAACGAGAAGCTCTACCGCGGCGGCTGGATCTGCTCGAGCTGGCCCGTGGAGTACGGCGGCAAGGGGCTGTCGACCCTCCAGTCGGTCGTGCTCAACGAGGAGTTCGCCCGTGCGGGCGCGCCGCTGCGGGCGGACTTCTTCGGCGACACGCTCGTCGGCCCCACGATCCTGCAGTGGGGCACCGAGGGGCAAAAGCAGCAGTTCCTTCCCGGCATCATGCGTGGCGAGATCACCTGGTGCCAGGGGTTCAGCGAGCCGAACTCGGGCAGCGACCTCGCGTCGCTGCAGACCAAGGCCGTGCTCGACGGCGACGAGTGGGTCATCAACGGCCAGAAGGTCTGGACGACCCAGGCCCAGCACGCCGACTACGTCTTCCTGCTCGCGCGCACCGACCCCGACGCGCCGCAGCACGCCGGGATCTCGTACCTGCTGGTCCCGATGCACCAGGCTGGCATCGAGGTCCGTCCCATCACCCAGGTCGACGGAACCGGCGAGTTCAACGAGGTGTTCTTCTCCGACGCGCGCTGCCCGAAGGACAACATCGTCGGCGGCATCAACAACGGGTGGAAGGTCGCGATGACGACGCTCGGCTTCGAGCGTGGCGGCTCGGCGACCACGGGCTACCGGCGGTTCCTGAAGGAGTGGCAGGCGATCGTCGACGCCGCCAAGGAGAACGGCAAGGACGCCGACCCGCTCGTGCGCGACCGGCTGGTCCAGTCGTGGTCCGACATCAAGATCATGCAGATCAATGGGTATCGCACGCTCACCGACGCGCTGACCGACGCCCACAACGCGGCGCTGCTGGGCGCGTGCAACAAGATGTTCTGGTCCGAGACGCATCGCCGAACCATGGAGCTCGGCTTGGACATCCTCGGCATGCGCGCGCAGATCCTCGAGGGCAGTGACAGCGCTGAGGGCCTCTTGCCGGGACACCGGCGCGGACGCGACGACTATCCGGTCAGCGACCTGCAGGCGAG
>PMON01000028.1 GCA_003162395.1 Acidimicrobiaceae bacterium | reverse complement strand
GACTACTTCGGCGAGGACGACATCGTCCGGTACGAGGACGACTACGGTCGGGTCGCCTGACGAGCGTCGGTCTCGGGTGGCTGGCGGGTCGCCGCGCCAAACAACGATGATGAGCCATGGCCCGACGCAGGCGATCCGCGGCGCTCGCGCCTGAACGGCGGATCGCGGGCGAGCGCTTCGCACGAAAGGTCTTCCTCGCGTGCGGCGCGGTGGGTGCGCTCCTCGCACTCAGCTGCATCCCCGCGGGCACCGGGGTGGGTGACGTCTCGTCGACGGCCTTCCTCCGGGCGGTCTTCGCCGTTCCGCTGCTGTGGGTGGGCCTGCGCGGCACGTTCGTCACGACGAGGAGCCTGCGGCGGATCCGCCGCGAGATCCGCCGGGGCGCCGCTGCGACCGAGCTCCCGCGGTGACCCCGAGGCGGTCGGCCTAGCCGCGCAGCGCCGCGCGGCTGATCTTTGCGCCGGCTGCGCTCACCGCGTCGGGGTTCGCGAGGAACTCTGCGAGCTGGCGAGACGAGAAGGGGACCGCGACGAAGTAACCCTGCCCGAGGTCGACGCCCAGTGCCGAGACGACCGCGAGGCTGTGGACGTTCTCGATCCCCTCGGCGACGACGGTCAGCTTGAGCGCCCGGGCCAGCTCGATGGTCGCCGAGATGACGGCGCGTGCGCGGTCGTCGGTCCCGAGCGCGAGCACGAACGACTTGTCGATCTTGAGCTCGTCGACCGACAGCTGCAGCAGCTGGGACATCGACGAGTAGCCGACACCGAAGTCGTCGATCGAGATCTGGACGCCCTGGGCCCGGATGCGCTCGATGCACTGCTTGGAGTGCGCCGGCTCCTCGACGAGGCTGGACTCGGTGATCTCGAGGGTGAGCCACCTCGCCTCAAGGCCGTGGCGTGCCAGCAGGCCCGCGATCAGGTCGGGCAGCTCGTCGTCCAAGAGGTCGTAGCGCGAGATGTTGACGCTCATCTGGAGCTCGTAGCCGGTGCGATGCAGCTGGGCGAGCTCGTCGATCGCACGATGCAGCACGGCCTTGGTCAGCACGTGGATGAGGCCGGTCCGCTCGGCGAGCGGCACGAAGTCGTTCGGGTACAAGAGGCCGAAGCTCGGGTGCCGCCAGCGCGCGAGCGCCTCGACGCCACGGATCTGGCTGGTGCGCAGGTCGAGGGTGGGCTGGAAGTGCAGCACGAGCTCGCGCTCCCAGACGACGGTCCGCAGGTCGTCGAGCAAGGCGAGCTCGTCGCGCGTCCTCGCGTCGCCCTCGGGCCTGTAGAGGCGCACGACCATGCGGCTCTGCTTCGCCTCGTACATCGCGATGTCCGCGCAGCGCAGCAGGTCCGAGAGCACCGAGCCGTGGTCGGGGTAGACCGCGATGCCCATGCTCGCGCTCACCCGGATTGTCATCCCGCCGATGGCGATCGGGGTGGCGATCATCTGGGCCATCTCGTTGCCGATCGCCACTGCTTCTGCGACCGAGCCGACGTCGAACGTGCAGGCAAACTCGTCGCCGCCGATCCTCGAGATCTCGCCGCGTCCCTCGTTCGCGTTCTCGAAACGGCGAGAGACGATCTGGAGCAGCTCGTCGCCCGACGCGTGGCCGAGTGAGTCGTTGATCTCCTTGAAGCCGTCGAGGTCGACGAGCACGATGCCGAGGCGGCGTCCGTCATCGAGCGCCTCGAACCGCCCGTCGCCGCTCTCGAAGAACGCTCGCCGGTTGCCGAGCCCGGTGAGCACGTCGATCCTCGCCGAGCGGAAGCTCTCCTCTTCGGCCCCGCGGACCTCGCGCAGCGTCATGGCCATCCGCACGATCACGAGGCACAGGGCGGACAGCGCGAGCAGCGACGTGACCCCCGAGGTGTGGTGCACAAGCGAGATCACGAGGACGAGGACCGAGAGCGAGCCGAAGATGATGGGAATGCTCGAGAGCCCCCTCGGCAGTGAGGTGGTCCTCGTCCGAGGCGCCTCGCGTCGCTCGTCGCGCGGCCATGCCGCGACGCCCATGAGCCAGATGCCGATGACCCAGGTGCTGTCGAGCAGGGTCCCTTGGACGTAGGTGTTCGCGGCGACCTCGTTGAGGTAGACCACGTCGCCGATCACGAAGGCGGTCATCCCGAGCATGAGCAGCGACGTCGGGGCGTTCGGCCGGTAGCGCAACGGCGCGAGCCCCGAGATCAAGATGACGAGCAGGACCATGTCCAAGAGCGGGTACGCCATGCCCACGACCACCTGGAGGGGGCGCCCGCTCACCTTCAGCACCGAGTCGAACCACAGCATGCCGGCTGCCGACCCGATCGCGAGCCCGGTGATGGCCCCGTCGAGCCGCGTGCTGATGCGGACGGCGCCGAAGTGCCGCTGGGTGAGCATCACGATGCCGATCGCGAAGAAGACGTACGACGCGAGGTACGCCGCGTCGCTCGGCGCGGGGCTCGGGATCGGGTTCAGGTTCTGGTCGTGCCAGAGGTAGATCAGGTTCCCGGCGTTGAACAGCGCGATGCCCGTCGCCATCGCGATCCACGCGCCGCGCAGATGCTTGGTGCTGCGGATCCGCAGCGCGATCGGGACCAGCGGGACGATCGAGGCGACGTTGCCCACCCAGCCGTCCCAGAACGAGGTGTAGCCCGGCCGGACCACGACCGTCGAGCCGACGTAGACGAGCACGACCACGGCGACCAGCGCCTGGCTCGCGAGCTGGGGGCGCGAGCCGTAGAGAGAGGCCGAGAGGCGTCGCCACGAGGCACCGAGCGAGCGCTCGCTTCGCGCAATGCCGTGCGACGCCGATCGTCGCGGCCCCCCGCGTCGTCCTCGACACGGGCCCACGGCCGCTGACCCAGGCGCGGGCTGGCCCACAGGGACGCGGCCAACGCGCGCGGCGCGGCTCACGGTCCGCCGGACAGTCGAGTTGCCACACCAGCAACGATGCTGGACGACAGACAATGGGATCCCCGCGGCGTCACAACTCCGCCGCAACTCACGGTCACGCGCTCGGCATCCCCGGTGACGCGCGTCGCAGCCGACGTCAGTCACAATGGGATCGCTCGGGGCGAGGCCAGTGGCGGCGACCACGGGTCGAGGCGACAGGTGCCGTGCGGCACAGGGACACCGGGAGGCGACGATGACGATCCGCACCGACGTGGTGGTGCTCGGACTCGGCCCCGGCGGCGAGGACGCCGCGGGGAGGCTGTGCGAGGCAGGTCTCGACGTGGTCGGGGTCGAGGCCGAGCTGGTCGGCGGCGAGTGTCCCTACTGGGGCTGTGTGCCCACGAAGATGATCGTCCGCGCGGCGAACCTCCTCGCTGAGGCGCGGCGGGTCGACTCGATGGCGGGGAGCGCGGACGTGCGCCCCGACTGGGCGCCCGTCGCTCGGCGCATCCGAGACGAGGCCACCGACACCTGGGACGACACGGTCGCCGCCCGGCGCTTCAAGGACAAGGGTGGGCGCCTGGTTCGTGGCTGGGGGCGGCTCGACGGCCCAGGTCGCGTCGTCGTCGGCGACGAGGTGATCGAGGCTGCCCGCGCGGTCGTGATCGCGATCGGTGCTCGCGCGTGGATCCCGCCGATCGACGGCCTCTCGGGCACGCCGTACTGGACGAACCGAGAGGCCGTCGAGACGACCGAGGTCCCCGCGTCGCTGGTCGTGCTCGGCGGCGGCGCGATCGGCGTCGAGCTCGCCCAGGCGTTCAGTCGCTTCGGCGCACGGGTCACGGTCCTCGAGGCGGGGCCGCGGATCGTCGGGCCCGAGGAGCCCGAGGCGAGCGAGATCCTCACGTCCGTGCTTCGCGGCGAGGGCATCGACGTGCGCACGTCGGCGACCGTCGACGCGGTCCGCCACGACGGGCAGGTGTTCACGGTCTCGGTCGACGGCTCGGCGCCGGTGACGGCGTCGGCGCTGCTGGTCGCGGTCGGACGCCGTGCGGACCTCGCGTCGCTCAGGGTGGCGAGCATCGGGCTCGAAGAGCACGCCCCTGCCGTGCCGACCGACGACCACCTGCGCGTCCTCGGCACAGAGCGGACCTGGGCGATTGGCGACGTGACGGGCAAGGGGGCCTTCACGCACATGTCGATGTACGAGGCCGACATCGTGGTCAACGACGTCCTCGGGCGAGAGGTCGTGCCCGCCGACTATCACGCCGTGCCGAGGGTGACCTTCACGGATCCCGAGATCGGCTCGGTCGGGCTGAGCGAGGCCGACGCGCGCACCAAGGGCGTCTCGGTGCGCACCGGCATGGCCTCGATCCCCGAGTCGGCACGGGGCTGGATCCACAAGGCGGGCAACGAGGGGCTCATCAAGGTCGTCGAGGACGCGGACCGCGGCGTGCTCGTGGGCGCGACGTCCATGGGCCCCTCAGGCGGCGAGGTGCTGGGCTTCCTCGCACTGGCGGTCGCCGCCGCCGTCCCCACGAGCCAGCTTCGTCACCTGCCCTACGCGTACCCGACGTTCCATCGGGCCATCGAGTCGGCGATCAACGATCTCGACGGCTGAGCGATCCGTGCGCGACCTCAGCAGTAGGGGTGCGCCAGCGTGAGGAGGAACTCGCCGTGCTCCGCGCCGAGCTGGTGGTCCATCACGAACCCGCCGAGGTCGAGCTCGCCGGCGATGCCCTCGGGGGTGAACTTCGCGCTGATCTCGGTGCGCATCTCCTCGCCCTGTTCGAAGGTGAGCTCGATGCCGAGCTGGGTGATCGTGACGTGCTGCGGCGAGGTCGCACGCAGGCGCATCTCGATCCACTGGTGGTCCTCGTCGAACAGCGCGACGTGCTCGAAGGCCCCGACGTCGAAGTTCGCGCCGAGCTCGCGGTTGAGCACCCCGAGCACGTTGCGGTTGAAGGCCGCGGTGACGCCGGCGCGGTCGTCATAGGCGCGAAGGAGCCGCTCGCGGTCCTTCACGAGGTCGCAGCCGAGCAGGAACGAGTCGGCATGGGCGAGCTGGGCGTCGAGGTCCGCGAAGAACTTGTGGCGCGCGGCCGGCTCGAGGTTGCCGATCGTCCCCCCGAGGAACGCGACGAGCACCGGCCCCTCGTGGGCGAACAGGCCGTCGAGGTGCAGGAAGTCGCCGACCGTCGCGGTGACGTCGAGGTCCGGATAGCTCTTTGCGAGCGAGTTGGTGGCCTCGACGAGCGTCGCTTCGGCTACGTCGACCGCGACGTAGTGGCGCAGGGCCCCGGTGGCCACGAGGGCGTCGAGGAGGATCGGGGTCTTAGAGCACGTCCCGGCACCGAGCTCGACGAGCGTCACCGCCTTGGATGCCACGGCGATCTCGTCTGCGTGCTCGACGAGCAGGGCTCGCTCGGCGCGCGTGGGGTAGTACTCGTCGAGCCGGGTGATCTGGTCGAACAGGTCGCTCCCAACGTCGTCGTAGAACCAGACCGACGCCAGCGTCTTGGGCGTGGCCAAGAGACCCGCACGCGCGTCCCGCTCAAGGGCGAGACGCAGGGCGTCTCGGTCCAGGCGGACGTCGACGGTGACGGGCGACGTGCTCACGGCGTGTCGCGCGCGAGTCGCAGCCCCGTGTAGGGCCACCTCGCCGACGCGGGGTAGAAGTTGCGGTAGGACGGGCGAGTGTGGCCCTCGGGGGTGATCGAGGCGCCGCCGCGGAGGACCTGCTGGTTCACCATGAACTTCCCGTTGTACTCGCCAACCGCCCCCGGTGCGACACGGAACCCCGGATAGGGCGCGTACGAGCTCTGGGTCCACTGCCAGACCGAGCCGAAGAACCCGTCGCCGCTTGCCGTCGAGGGTGGCTCGAGCGCGAACGGGGTCGCGGTGTCGCTGCCAGAGGCCGCGACCTCCCACTCGAACTCCGTCGGGAGCCTCGCGCCGCGCCACCTCGCGAAGGCATCGGCCTCGAAGTAGCTCACGTGGGTGACCGGGTCGTCGTCTCGGACGTCCTCGGTGCCGAAGAGCGTGAAGCGCCGCCACCCGCCGCCGTCGTTCGACCAGTACAAGGGCGCCTGCCAGCGGTGCGCGTTGACTGTTGCCCAGCCCTCCGAGAGCCACAGCTCAGGACGTACGTACCCGCCGTCGTCGATGAACGCCACGTACTCGTCGCAGCGGACAAGGCGTGCGTCGAGCGTCGCCGGCTCGACGAGGCACCGGTGCCGGGGCAGCTCGTTGTCGAAGCTGAACTCGCTGCTCGGCGCCCCGACCTCGCGGATCCCGCCTTCGATGTGGCGTGGCGGCCCCGCGTCGCGGGCACGCGGGGCCGCGTCACGCGGCCGTGCCGCGTAGGCGACCGGCTGGGGGTGCTCTGAGAGCACGTGCTTGATGTCCATGAGCAGCAGCTCTTGGTGTTGCTGTTCATGGTGCAGCCCGAGCACGACGAGGTCATCGTGACGCTCGTCGAGGTCGCCGGCCAGGAGCTGGCGCATCCTCATGTCGACGTCCCTGCGGTAGCGCCCGATCTCCTCGGCGCCCGGGCGCGCGACGTGGCCCCGTCGCGAGCGCTCGTAGCGGGGACCGACCTGCTCGTAGTACGAGTTGAAGAGGAAGTCGAACGCCGGGTCGTAGGGCTGCCCCAGGCCCGTGTCGGCGAGCACGAAGCGCTCGAAGAACCACGTCGTGTGCGCGCGATGCCACTTGGTGGGGCTCACGTCGGGCATCGACTGGACGGTCTGGTCCTCGGCAGAGAGCGGGGCTGCCAACGCCTCGGTGCGACTTCGCACGTCGCAGTAGCGCGTGTCGAGCGGGCGATCGGCCATGTGGGCTAGCTCCTAGGGGTGTCGCGCGCGCCGTCGCGCGTGCGTGACCGCGCGCCCTGCGCGGGCGCACAAGGACGCCAGGACGCCCGAGGCGCGGGATCCATCGTGTGATGTTGACACTGGCATGTGACCTCTGTCCCGTTCATCGTCCCCAGCGCTACGTCGCACGCGCCAGCAGGTTCGACGCTGGTCCCCCACGCGGGCGGTCCGCCGAGCCTGGGGCGCCGACCGGCGCATCGATCCTGGAGGGCATCTGACCCTCCTCACGCGTCAGCACCGGTCAGAGCGAGCTCTGCGTTCACGCCGTCACGTTAGACCGGACCCGGCTCGAGTCGCACCGTGCGTGAGCTCACACCCGCTGCGCACGGACCCCTCGCGGGTCACCGTCGGCGTCCTCGATCACCGACGGCGCGTGGTACCTCGCGCGTTCGAGGAGGCGCGCCACGTCGTCGCACTGGTCGCTGCCCACCTCCAAGAGCACGTCACCACCCGCACCCAGCCAGTCGACGCTCTCGGCCACAATCCGGCGCACGACGTCAAGGCCATCCTCCCCGCCGTCGAGTGCGATCGAAGGTTCGAAGGCGAGCACGTCGCGCGGCAGGCGATGCAGCGCGATCCGAGGCACGTACGGGGCGACTGCAGTGAGCACGTCGACACGCCCCCGAAGGCGCGCGGGCAGCGGCGCGAAGAGGTCGCCTTGCGCGACGTGCACCCCATTTCGCTGTGCGCATGCCACCGCGACCGGGTCGAGCTCGGTCGCGAGTACCTCGGCTGTGGGACGACGAGCCGCGAGCACGGCCGCGATCGAGCCCGCGCCGGTGCACAGGTCGACTGCCACGCCGCGCTCGGGCAGGAGGACCGACGCTGCGCGAGCCAGCGCCTCGGACTGCCATCGAGGCACGAAGACGCCCGGGTCGACGATGAGCTCGAGCCCGCAGAACACGGTCCGCCCCGTGATCCAGGCGAGCGGCTCGCCGGCCACGCGGCGAGCCACCATCGCGTCGAGCGCCGCGGCGGAGTCTGCCGAGTCCGCGAGCTCGCGCGCCTCGTCGTCGGCGGCGACGCAACCCGCTCGACGCAGCGTCTCGGCCACCTCACCATGGGTGCGCGCGCGTGCCATCGGCAACATGATGCCTGAGACCGCTCGGCGAGCGTTGCCGAGAGCGGGTTGGCGGCCGTCGCATCAAGCGAGTTGAATGGCAAGCGAAGAGAGGAGCCACGATGACCACTCGTGACCGCGCACCGCTCGGTGCGCCCTGCTGGACCGACTTGTTCACCTCTGACGTCGAGGGGAGCCGCAAGTTCTACAGCGAGCTGTTCGGCTGGGAGGCGCTCGAGCCGAGCCCTGAGTTCGGGGGCTACTTCATGTTCTCGCTCAACGGCAAGGAGGTCGCCGGCGGCATGGGCGACATGGGCGACATCAAGGCGAACAACGCCTGGAAGGTCTACCTGCAGACCGACGACATCAACGCCACCCTCGAGACGCCACGAAGAAGGGCGCCGACGTCATGGGACCGGCGATGGCCGTGGCCGACATCGGCACGCAGGGCATACTGATGGACCCGACGGGCGCGCACCTCGGTGCCTGGCAGCCCGGCACGTTCCAAGGCTTCTCGGTCCTCGGCGAGCCGGGCTCGCCCAGCTGGTTCGAGCTCCACACGAGCGACTTCAAGAAGGCCGTCGACTTCTACGAGTCGGTGTTCCACTGGGAGACCGCCTCGGTCGGCGACACCGACGAGTTCCGCTACTCGGTGATGAACGAGCCGGGCGGCGACGACCAGCTGGCCGGGATCATGGACGCGAGCTCCTTCCTTGGAACCAACGCGTCGAGCTGGTTCGTCTACTGGGAGGTGGATGACGTCGTGGCAGCGACGGAGAAGGTCGTGGCCCTGGGCGGCTCGATCATCCAGGCTGCTGAGAAGACCCCGTACGGCACGATGGCCACGGTCGCGGACCCGTCGGGCGCGGTGTTCAAACTTCGCGCGGCGTAGCCAGCCGAGTGGCGGACCCACTTCGACGAGATGGTCTCGAGTCATTCGACGAGACCGCGCGGCGCCACGTGGCGTCCGATGGCGTGCCGGGCATCGTGGCGCTCGTGGCGAGCGGTGACCAGGTCCACGTCGCGACAGCCGGCGCCCTGTCGATCGGCGGGGCGCCGGTTGCGCGCGACTCGATGTTCCGGATCGCCTCGGTCACCAAGCTCGTCACGGGGGCCGCGACGCTCGCGCTCGTTGGCGAGGGGCTCTTCTCGCTCGACGAGCCGGTCGACCGCTTGGTGCCCGAGCTGGCCGATCGTCGCGTGCTGCGCCGCATGGACGCGCCGCTCGACGACACGGTGCGCGCCGAGCGCGCGATCACCGCGCGGGACCTGCTCACGTTCACGTTCGGCTTTGGGATCTCCGCGGCGATGTTCACGGCCGAGCGCCCCTGGCCGATCCTCGAGGCAGAGCGCGGCCTGCACCTCCACACGTTCGGTCCGCCCGACCCCGCGCACCAGCCCGCGGGCGACGCCTGGATCGAAGCCCTCGGGTCGCTGCCGCTCCTCGCCCAGCCCGGCGAGACGTGGCTGTACAACACGGGCGCGTCGGTGCTCGGCGTCCTCATCGCACGCGCCGCGGGCGCGCCGCTCTCCGAGGTCCTTGCCTCGAGGCTGTTCGAGCCGCTCGGCATGCGCGACACCGCGATGTGGGCGAGCGACGTCGACCGCCTGGCCACCGCGTACGTGGCGACAGGTGACGGGCTCGAGGTGTGGGACCCGGCTCTTAGCGGCGCGTGGAGTCGACCACCCAACTTCGAGGACGGTGCGGCCGGGCTCGTCTCGACCGTCGACGACCTCTTGTCGTTCGCGCGGATGCTTCGTCGCGACGGCGACGGCGTCATCGCGCCGGCGCTCGTCGACGCGATGACGACCAACCAGCTGCGTGACTCGCAGGCCGCGACGGAGTCGGCACCGATTCTCCTCGGACGCGGCTGGGGCTTCTGCCAGTCGGTGATCACCCAGGGTCCACGAACCGGCGCGTTCGGCTGGGACGGCGGGCTCGGCACCACCTGGCTGGTGGACCCCGCTCGCGACCTGACGGTCATCGTCATGACCCAGCGGCTCTTCAGCTCACCTGACCCGCCTCAGGTGCACGTCGACCTCCAGACGGCCGCGTACGGCGCACTGGTAGGCTCAGATGCCTAGTACGGATCACGACTGATCACGCAGCCGTTCGTGCACGCACGAAGTGGCGCGGGGATTGTCATGGGAGAGGTTGACCCTGTGGTCCGTTGGGAAGAGGATGAGCGTATGTCTCATGCACCCACGAGCAGCGTCCGGGCGGCGCGCCGACACTCGAGGCATCCAGTGCCGAGCATGAACGGGCGACGGAGCCTGACGAGCGGCGCACCGTGCAGGGGCGCACGACGCCCACGCCTGGGCGGCCAGTGATGCGCGACATCCCTCATCGCACGTTGCTCGCACCCACGACCTGGGGGCCGCCTGACGCCGACGATCTCGAGGCCATCTTCCCGCAGATCGGCGACTACGCATTCCTCTCGGACTGCGAGAACAGCTGCCTCGTGGCCCCCACCGGGGCGGTCGAGTGGCTCTGCATCCCGCGGCCCCACGACCCGAGCGTGTTCGGCACGATCCTCGATCGCGCAGCCGGCTCCTTCCGCTTCTCACCCGCGGACAACGCGGTCCCCGCGCACCGCCAGTACGTGCCGGGCACGATGGTGCTCGCCACGACGTGGCAGACGAGGAGCGGCTGGCTGACCGTCACCGACTTCCTGGCGATCGGGCCGTGGTATCGCGACGGCTCGAGGTCCGAGCGGCACCGCCGCACCCCGAGCGACGCCGACGCCCGGCACGTGCTGATCCGCCAGGCGACCTGCCTGCACGGCAGCGTCGACCTCGTCCTTTCCTGCGAGCCGTCCTTCGACTACGGCAGGAGCGACGCACGCTGGGCGTACGTGGGCGATGCCTACGACCACGTGGCCACGACGAACGAGGGCCCGCTCACGCTCCACCTGTCCGGCGGGCTGCGCATGGGGATCGAGGGTCGCGCCGTGCGCGCCCGGCACCAGCTCTCCGAGGGCGAGTCGACCTTCGTGGCGCTGAGCTGGTCGGACTCGCCACGCCCGACATCGGTCGCCGAGGTGGACGCCTGGCGCGCCGAGACCAACCGCTTCTGGCGGGGCTGGATCGACCGGGGCCGGTTCCCCGACCACCCGTGGCGCGAGCACGTGCAGCGCAGCGCCCTGACGCTCAAGGGCCTCACCTACGCACCGACCGGGGCCCTGCTCGCCGCGCCCACGACGTCGCTGCCCGAGCACCCCGGCGGGACGCGGAACTGGGACTATCGCTACACCTGGGTGCGCGACTCGTCGTTCGCGCTCTGGGCGCTGCACGCGCTCGGCTTCGACACCGAGGCGGACGACTTCCTTGCGTTCCTGGGCGACGTCCTCGAGCCGCTCGTCAACGGGGCCAGCCCGGCGTCGAGCCGCGAGCGCCTCCAGGTCCTCTATCCCGTCGACGGTGCCGTCTTGCCCGACGAGCGCGAGCTTGACGACCTCTCGGGCTACGCGGGCAGCCGCCCGGTGCGCGTCGGCAACGCCGCGTCGAGCCAGGACCAGTTCGACATCCTCGGAGCCATCGTCGACTGCGTGTACCAGCACACCAAGTCACGGGACTCGCTCAGCGAGCGCGCGTGGCGGATCGTCGTCCAGGCGGTCGAGGCGGCGCTCTCGTGCTGGGAGCAGCCCGACCAGGGCATCTGGGAGAGCCGCGGCGTCCCGATGCACTTCACCTATTCCAAGGTCATGTGCTGGGTGGCCGCGGACCGAGGCGCGCGCCTCGCCGCGCTGCGCGGCGAGCGCAAGCGCGCCGACCGCTGGTGGAACGCGGCCCTCGAGATCCATGCCGATGTCTGCGCGCACGCGGTGCGAGCGGACGGCTGCTTCACGCAGAGCTACGACGCCGACGAGCTCGACGCGTCCTTGCTCGTCCTCCCGCTCGTGCGCTTCTTGCCGTCCGACGACCCGAGGATCCGAGCCACGGTCTGCACGATCGCCGACGAGCTCGGCGAGGGCGCGTTCGTCTACCGCTACCGCACCGCGTCGGGCGTCGACGGCATCAACCAGGAGCCAGAGGGGAGCTTCACGGCGTGCTCGTTCTGGCTCGTGTCCGCGCTCGTCGAGATCGGCGAGATCGAGCAGGCGCGGTCGAACTGCGAGAAGCTCATCGGCTCGGCGAGCATTCTCGGGCTCTACGGCGAGGAGATCGACCCGTCGACCGCCCGGCACCTCGGGAACTTCCCCCAGGCGCTTACGCACCTCTCGCTCATCAACGCGATCTTGCACGTGATCGAGGCCGACCAGCAGGCGGCGGCGACAACGGGGGGACACGCAGGCTCGCCCACCTGGTGGAACGCGGCGGGCACGGACGACCGCCCGAACACGACGTGAGGACCGCCTCGCGGTGAGCGCGGGCAGGCAGCGAACTGCGTCGCCCCCGATCGCGGGGTCCGCGACGTCGGACTTCGTGGTGGTGGCGAACCGGCTGCCCGTGCATCCAGCCGAGCCGCCGAGCCGCGCGTGGGAGCCGAGTCCCGGGGGCCTCGTGCCCGCCTTGAGCGGCGTGCTCGCCGGACGAGACGGCGTCTGGGTTGGCTGGAGCGGCGAGATCGGGCCCCGTGACGCGCCGGGCACGCATGAAGGGATGCGGTTGCGCTCCGTGCACCTCACCCAGCGCGACTATGACGAGTTCTACCTCGGCTTTTCGAACGCGACGCTCTGGCCGCTCTACCACGACGCGGTGCGCACGCCCACGTTCCATCGCGACTGGTTCCACGCCTATCGCGACGTGAACCGGCGCTATGCCGAGTCCGCCGCACAGGTCGCGTCGTTCGGGGGCACGGTCTGGGTGCACGACTACCAGCTGCAGATGGTGCCGAGGCTGCTGCGCGAGTTGCGGCCCGACCTCAAGATCGGCTTTTTCCTGCACATCCCCTTCCCGCCACGCGAGCTCTTCTTGCAGCTGCCGTGGCGCCACGCCATCCTCGACGGGCTCTTGGGGGCGGACCTCGTCGGGTTCCAGGTCCCAGGGGCCGCCGCCAACTTCTCGCGCCTCGCGCGCCGGCTCTCGGGGGCCAAGGGAACGACGTCGAGCATCGAGTACGACGGCCGGACGATCAACGTCGGCGCGTTCCCGATCTCGATCGACTCCGCGCGCTTCGTCGAGCGCGCTCAGGACCCCGAGGTCCGCGCGCGCGCCCGCCAGATCCGCGCTGACCTCGGTGACCCTGAGGTCGTGCTGCTCGGCGTCGACCGACTCGACTACACGAAGGGCATCGACAACCGCATCCGCGCGGTGGCCGAGCTCTTCGCCGACGGGACGCTGCACCCCTCCAAGCACGTCGTGGTCCAAGTCGCCGTCCCGAGCCGCGAAGAGGACGACCACTACGTGAGCGAGCGTCGCCACCTCGAACAGATCGTGAGCGAGGTCAACGGCGATCACGCCCTCGTCGGGCGGCCGGCGGTCCACTACCTGCACCAGTCCTTGCTCATGGACGAGCTCGTGGCCATGTACCTCGCCGCGGACGTCATGGTCGTCACACCCTTCCGCGACGGGATGAATCTCATCGCCAAGGAGTACGTCGCGTG
This sequence comes from Acidimicrobiaceae bacterium, assembly GCA_003162395.1. Lineage (GTDB taxonomy): Bacteria > Actinomycetota > Acidimicrobiia > Acidimicrobiales > RAAP-2 > Palsa-459. Next base: position 20,083 of record PMON01000028.1, on the reverse strand, counting down.
CCGCACGGACCTCTCAGGGGCGCTCGTGCTCAGCGAGTTCGCAGGTGCGGCCGCCGAGCTGAAGGGCGCGTTCTTCGTCAATCCCCATGACCTCGAGGGCATGAAGGAGGCCATCGTGCGCGCGATGACCGTCGCGCCGCGCGAGGGGCGGGCACGCATGCTGCGCATGCGGCGAACCGTGCTCCGCCACGACGTCCATGCCTGGGCGTCGTCGTTCCTCGGCGCGCTCGCCCGTTCGACGGGTCGGCCCCGGGCGATCCACGCCGTGCAGCCGTCGGCGGGAGCTACGGCGAACGGCTGACGCCGATCGCTCAGAGCTCGTCGACGAGGTCGGCGATCGACGCGACGACGCGAGCGGGTCGGAACGGGTAGCGCTCGACCTCGTCGGCCGTCGTCACGCCCGAGAGCACGAGGATCGTGTCGAGCCCGGCCTCGATCCCCGCCACGATGTCGGTCTCCATGCGGTCCCCAACGATCACCGTCGATGATGGCCTCGCGTTGAGCGTGTTGAGCCCCTCGGTGATCATGAGCGGGTTGGGCTTGCCGACGTAGAACGCCGTGGCGCCGGTCGCGCGCTCGACGAGGGCAGCGACCGCGCCGCAGGCCGGCAACGGGCCTTCGAGCGACGGTCCCGTCGGCTCGGGATTCGTGGCCAGCAGGTGGGCGCCGGCGTCGACGTGGCGGATCGCCGTCGTGATCACGTCGAAGGAGTACTCCTGGGTCTCGCCCAAGATGACGTAGTCCGGGCGGCCGGCTGCGGCCGTGTCGTAGCCGACGTCGTGGAGTGCGGCGAAGAGGCTGGGCTCTCCGATGCAGAACGCCGAGCCGCCGGGCCGCTGCTCGCTCACGAACTGGGCGGCCGCGAGCGCGGACGTCCACAGCTCGGACTCTGTGACCTCGAGCCCCACGCTCGCGAGCCGGTCGTGCAGCTCGAGCGGGGTGAACATCGAGTTGTTGGTGAGAATGAGGAACGGGCGTCCCGACACCCGGAGCCGCTCCAAGAACCGCGCGGCGCCGTCGATGGCGAGCCCGTCGCGGATGAGCACCCCGTCGAGATCGCAGAGCCAGCAATCAGCGGGCGTCACGCGTGTCACGGGTCAACCGTACCGAGGCGCCGCGTGCTGCAAGCCAGCCGGCCCAGGGCTCGGGACCCAGCCAGGAGCTCAGTGATCGCGCACCGTGGCGACCGTGCGCGTGAGGTACGTCCAGGGCTTGGGGCCCTTGCCGTAGCGCTGGGTTGCGTGGCCCGGCTCGAACCCCGCGCCCTCGAGCAGCGCGATCGGGTCGCGGGTCAGGTGGCAGCCGCCGAACAGTCGGCGCTGCAGGGGCTCGAGACGGTGCTGCCAGGCGACGACCGACTCGTCGGGGGCGAGCCCATGCTCCAAGACGTGCAGCCGGCCCCCTGGCCGCAGCACGCGGCGGACCTCGTCGAGCGCGGCGGTGGCGTCGGGGATGGTGCACAGCGTGAACGTGCACAGCGCGCTGTCACAGCTCGCGTCATCGAGCTCGATCCGCTGCCCGTCGAGCCCCACGTGGACGACCCGAACACCTGAGGTGCTGATCCGCCGCTCGGCGATCCGCATCGCGGTGGCCGACGGCTCCACGGCGAGGACCTCGACGACGTCCGCCGGGAGCACCGCAAGGTTGACGCCCGATCCGAATCCGAGTTCGAGCACCGTGCCGGAGAGCCCGGCGGCGGTCTTCTCGCGCCAGCGCAGGTAGCCCTTGGAACCGCAGGCGACGTCGACGAGTCGGGGGAGCACCGACGACTCGTAGAAGGACACGTCGAGAACTTACTGAGCGAGGCCGCGGCTCGGTGGTGACGCTGCAGACGAGTGGTCGGTCATGTACACACCGGTCACCGACGAGCGGCCTGTTGTTCGGTTCGCGCGAGCTCGTCATTGCGTCGTCGAGTCCCGCGCGGGAAGACGAAAGTAGAAGAGCTTCTCCGACGAGCCGTCTCGGGGCGAAGGGGCGTGTGCGCTCAAGGGAGACGCCATGACTCTGTCCAACCGTGGACCCCGTCACGATCGACGACACCTCGGGCAAGCTCTGCACGGTCACGCTGTCGCACGGCAAGGGGACCTGCACGCTCACGAAGTCCCAGCTCAAAGCCGGGACCTACAAGGTCTCCGGGTCCCACGGCGGTCCACAGACTTCAAGGCGTCGACCTCGGCGAAGCGCACCATGACCGTCAAGCCGTAGCGGCCGTTTGCGCCGATCCCGATGCCCCAGGTGGCGTCCGGACCGGCACGGTTGGTCGAAGCGCCTGGGGGCCTGTACCGTTTAGGTGCCTCGCTGCGCGACAGGCTCCGGGTTCGCCCGTCCCTCGCGCGTGGGGCGAGGAGAGGTGCGAGAGCGGCCGAATCGGACTCACTGCTAATGAGTTGACCTGGGAAACTGGGTCCGAGGGTTCAAATCCCTCCCTCTCCGCTGGTTGGGGCGTCTCAAGGCATCGCCAGACATGCCTCGAGACCTCGCTCCCGATTGGGACATTTGGCTGACCATTCCATTTTGCTATGCCCTGACAGAGTGTGTCGGTATGGACTGGGCGAATTGTCCCGGTGGCCACGCCAAATCAAGCTCGAGGGATTGCTGGTGAAGGGAATGAAGCTGTCGTCCCTGCCGCCTCTCGTCCTTCCTCTTTATCAACTCAATGCACCAGGTGTTGAGTGCACGGCATTTCACAAATGGGCGATCTCGCAAGTCAATGCCCTCGACCTCGTTGCAGGGATATCGGACGACCATTCGGGAGCGAAACGCCGACATCCGTGTCGATTGCTTGAGCAAGTGCAGACGGCGCCAGAACCGCCCCAGGACTCCGGCACGTGACTGGGTGGGAATCCTGACAACTTCCAAGCGTGCTCACTCAGTTGTGAAGACGCTGAGTCCCAACAATTCCAAGGCATGCAACAGGCAGCATCGCTCAGAGGCGCTACGTATCTCGGGACCATTGCTGCTGTCTATGTGGACCACGCACACCCTTGTCGTCACTCGGTGAACAAGCTCTTGGATACGTTGAGGAGGGAGCTTGTTTTGGTTGCTACGGCCGCTGTCGATTGAGCGCACCGACGATGGACATGCCGGGATCCGCTCGAATCATCGAGGAGGCTCATTGCCCCCGATTTAGAATGAGTATTGTTCGGCGTTGCTCCAGTGTCCTACATTGAGTTGCGGCTTTCCCTCGCCACAGATGTAACCATTGGTTGCCAAATGCTCGAATGATCCACCTTTCCCCAATCCTGATTTGCGGCAATTGCGTAATTGTTGATCGATCTTGTCAGGTTCTTGATTCGTATCGACGATTTGACAAAGTCGAAAAATGGTGAGATGTTCGAATAGATTTCCAGAAGTGCGGGGGCCGTGGAGGCCACAAATGAGAGAAGTACGACCATGACAAAGCTCATGAAATTCGCGACGTCCATTGCTCTTTGCGCCGGAGTCCTGGTGGGAGCTTCGCTCTCAATCTCGAGCGCGGCCGGTGCGGCGACCACCGCACCACCTGCAGGCGCGACCATCGTGGGTGCGTCGAGCCCGTCGTGCCACGCGCCGTCGTTCTCCACGATCCAAGCGGCGATCACCGCTGCCTCGGCCGGTGCGACGATCTACGTCTGCGCCGGCACGTACAACGAGAGCCTCTCGATCAACAAGCCGCTCATCCTGCTCGGCGCCGAGTACCAGTCTGATGCAAGGACGCGCTCGGGCGCCGAGACGGTGATCGACGGGACCGGCGGTATCACGTATGCGTCGGGAGCGACCTCGGGAACCATCGAGGGCTTCACCCTCAACGGCTACACCGGCGGCACGGGCGAGGTCGTTGCGTCCGACGTCGGCTCGGGCTGGACGTTCACCAAGGACATCGTGGACGTAAGCAACGGTGGCTTCTACCTGAACACCAACGGGATCGCCAATCCGGCGCCGTCCTCCATCGCCAACGACAAGTTCGTGCAGGCCACGCCGTCATGGGCGAACTCCGGCGACTTCGGCCAAGCGGTCCTCGTCTGGGCCAATACGGGTAACAACATCACGATCGCCAACAACTCCTTCGTGAACCTCTCTGGTCCTGGCGCTGGCATCAACACCACCGGCACCGGCTCATGCGGTGCGTCGCCGGGCACAGCCAACTTCAGCGACAACCTCACTATCCGCAGCAACTCCTTCGTGGACAACGGTGCCCCGTTCACCGACCCGACTTACGGGCCCGGCTTCATCGACGAGAACTTCCTCGCGCTGTTCTGCAGCACCGACGCGCACATCTCCGCGAACTCCGTCACGATCACCGACCTGAACGACGCGAACGCCTCGACCCCGATCTACCTCGGCGGCGGCGACTGGAACACCTCGGTGACCGACAACACCTTGAAGGGCAACGGCGCGTCGAGTGCGTCGGGGATCCAACTGAACAGCAACTTCTACGCACCGGGTACCGGGGTCTCGATGTCCTCGAACAAGATCTCGGGCTTCTACTACGGGATCCACATCACGGGCAGCAACTACGGCGGAGGGTTCGCCGCGCCGAGCGGCTTCCTCGTCGAAGACAACACCGTGACCGGCTCGCTCCAAAACGGTATCGAGCTGAACCCCGGGACCGACAACGCCAGTGCTCCGAGCGGTGGGACACTCTCGGACAACTCCAGCACGGGTAGCGGCACCTACGACTGCTTCGACGCGTCGAGCGGGTCAGGCACCGCGGGCACGGCGAACACCTGGCTGAACGACATCGGGACGACGAGCTCGCCACGAGGATTGTGCACCACGCTCCCCGGCGCGCCCACCGGCGTCTCTGCCACCTCGGCCAACCACTCGGCGCCCGTGAGCTGGACCGCGCCCGCCTCTGACGGCGGCAGCGACATCACCGGCTACACCGTGACCGCCGCGGACTCGACCACGCCCAGCAACGGCGGCGAGACCTGCACGACCACTGGTGCGCTCACGTGCACCGTCACCGGGCTGACGAATGGCGACAGCTACACGTTCACGGTGGTCGCAACCAACGGCGTAGGCGATGGGCCCGCGTCGGCGCCCTCAAACGCCGTGATCCCCGCCGTCGCCCCGACCGCGACGATCTCCTTGCCGAGCTCGGGCAACATCTACGCCGTCAACCAGTCGGTCCCGACCAGCTTCAGCTGCACCGAGGGGGCTGGCGGTCCGGGCATCGCGACCTGCGTCGACTCCAACGGGGCGAACTCGCCCACTGGCGCGCTCGTCACCTCGACGCCGGGGACCTTCACCTACACCGTGACGGCGACAAGCTCGGACGGCCAGTCCGGCACCGCGTCGATCAGCTACACGGTGGCTTCGGCACCGACCGCGACGATCTCCTCGCCGAGCCCGGGCAACACCTACGCCGTCAACCAGTCGGTCCCGACCAGCTTCAGCTGCTCGGACTCGACGTACGGCACCGGCATCGCGAGCTGCGTCGACTCCAACGGGGCGAACTCGCCCACCGGCGCGCTCGTCACCTCGACGCCGGGGACCTTCACCTACACCGTGACGGCGACAAGCTTGGACGGCCAGACCGACACCGCGTCGATCAGCTACACGGTGGCTGCGGGGCCGATCGCGACGATCACCTCGCCGCTGACCGGTGGCACGTACAGCGTCGGCCAGTCGGTCCCGACCGCGTTCAGCTGCTCGGACTCGACGTACGGCACGGGCATCACGAGCTGCGTCGACTCCAACGGGGCGAACTCGCCCACCGGCTCGCTCGTCACCTCGACGCCGGGGAACTTCACCTATACCGTCACGGCGACGAGCACGGACAGCCAGATCGGCACGGCGTCGATCAGCTACACCGTGGTCCCGGACGCCCCGACCGCGTCGATCTCCTCGCCGACCTCGGGCAACACCTACGCCGTCAACCAGTCGGTCCCGACCAGCTTCAGCTGCGCAGAAGGGGCTGGCGGTCCGGGCATCGCGAGCTGTGTCGACTCCAACGGGGCGAACTCGCCCACTGGCGCGCTCGTCACCTCGACGCCGGGGACCTTCACCTACACCGTGACGGCGACAAGCTTGGACGGCCAGTCCGGCACCGCGTCGATCAGCTACACGGTGGGTCCGTCGACGGTCTCGGCCGTCAACCCGAACCACGGGCCGACAACCGGGGGCACTCCCATCACCATCACCGGCACCGGCTTCATCGCCGGCGCCACCGTCGAGATCGGCCAGGGTAATGGCCTCATCGGAGCCGTCGCCGCCACCAGCGTGGTCGTGGTCAACTCGACCACGATCACCGCGGTCACCGGTGCGGCGACCAACGCCGGTCTCTTCAACCTGTTTGTCACCACGTCGGGAGGAACCAGCGCGGGCAACCCTGGTGACGACTTCACCTACAACTACGTCGTCCCCACCGTCTCGTTGGTCAGCCCGAACCACGGCCCGTCGAGCGGGGGCACTTCCATCACCATCACCGGCACCGGCTTCATCACCGGCGCCACCGTCGAGATCGGCCAGGGTACTGGCCTCACCGGAGCCATCGCCGCCACCAGCGTGGTCGTGGTCTCCTCGACCACGATCACCGCGGTCACCGGCGGGGCGACCAAGGTCGGTCTCTTCAACCTGTATGTCATTACCGCGGGAGGAACCAGCGCGGTCAACGCTGGTGACGACTACACCTACAACTCCGTCGTCCCCACCGTCTCGCTGGTCAGCCCGAACAACGGCCCGGTGAGCGGGGGCACTCACATCACCATCACCGGCACCGGCTTCATCACCGGCGCGACCGTCGAGATCGGCCAGGGCACCGGCACCGTCGGAGCCATCGCCGCCACCAGCGTGGTCGTGGTCAACTCGACCACGATCACCGCGGTCACCGGCGGGGGGGCCAGGGTCGGTGTCTTCAACCTGTTTGTCATCACGTCGGGGGGAACGGGCGCGGTCTCGTACACCTATCACTTTTGAGAAGACCTAACTATTGGCGCCAGCTCACGATCGGCGTCCGGGTGCGCACGGTACCGTTGGTACCGGACTGATGCCCGGACGCCGGTCGCGGCTGCAAGACTTGCCAGAATGACCGTGGTTACCATGAAACGCATGGTCTGCGCGCAGTGGCGTCGCGTTGCCGCCTCCGCTCACGGTGAAGAGCACGCCTGTGATCGCCAGGCCCGAGGCCGTTCCCATTCCGCGGGTCATGTTCAGCACCCCAGAGGCCATGCCGGCTTGCTGTGGGGGGAGCGGAGTCCATGATGGCCGCGTTGTTGGGGTGCGAAGAGACCGCCACCGACCACACTCAAGAACGCCACCAACCCGGTCGTGCTTGCTCGGAGCAGACCGAGGAGCAAGAGACCGCCGAGCTGGCGGGCCACGGGGCGACTGGCGCGCCCTTGGCTCTGGTGGCGCATCGAGAGCAGCCCGTCATCGTCTGGCTGGGAGTGAGCCGGTGATCGCCCGTCTCGACGTTGGGATCTGGCCAAGTTCGTAGAAGCCCCCTCTTCTTTGGGAACTCGGTTCGGCGTGGCGAGGTGGGGGGTGCCTCGAGCGCGGCTCGAGCGCCTCGTAGCGCCCTGGCGGTAGCGGGCGACGAGGACTGCGACCCAGGGCGTGGACACCTCGAGCACGAGCCACCTCCCAGATGCACCGACTCTCAAGGACCACCGCGTCGAGCACGTAGCGGGCCACACCCATGGACACCCTTCCAGAGCTGTCCACGATGTCCCGAGACATGCTGTCCAGCATCTGCTGAATGTCAAGAAAGGGGGCCTCCCCGGTGGGAACTTGGAGTTCTCATCGGAACCAACCCACAAAGGAGGCCCCAGACACAATGTTGCACGCTTGGACTTGAGCAGGAAGCGATTGGACGTCTGTGTCTTGGCGGACGACGGGACTCGTCTCGCCACCACGCTGTGCCCGCCTGACGCGGACGGGCTGCGGCACCTTGTCCAAGAGGTGCAAGTTACTTGGCGGTCCGGTCCAGGCCGTGATCGAGTCGATGAACGGGGCTCGGTTCGTCCACGACACCTGGAGCTGCACGGCTGGGACGTCGAGATCGCCGACGCACAGAAGGCCAAGGGCCTCGCCCCGCTGACCTGCAAGACCGACAAGCTCGACGCTTGGGTGCTCGCGGAGCTCTCCGGGACGCGATCTCGTGCCTTCGATCTGGCTCCCCACTCCCGGGGTCCGCGCCGAGCGAGAGCGCGCGAGGTTCCGTCTGCACCTGGCTCGACACCGCGTGATGCTGAAGAACCGGATCCACCCTTCTCGCGTTCGGCAAGCCCTGCAGCCCCTCGGACCTCTTCGGTGTCGAGGGCCGTGAGCTGCTTGGCCGGCTCGACGTCCCGGACCCCTGGCGCACCGACATGGCAACCGCCCTCACGCTCATCGACACCCTCGACGACGAGATCAAGGCCATCGAGCACGAGCTCCAAGACTCGGGCGCGACGCACCCCTACGTCCAGTTGCTGACGACCGCTCCTGGGATCGGCTGGGTGCTCGGCTACACGATCGCCGCAGAGATCCGGCGACGTCCACCGCTTCGCGAGCCCGAAGAAGCTCGTCGGCTACACCGGGCTCACGCCGCGGGTCATCCAGTGAGGTGCCAGCGACCGGCGAGGGCCACTCGCGAAGAACGGGCCCAAGTACCTGCGCTGGGCACTCATCGAGGCGACAACGCACGCCGCAAAGCACCCTGCCTACAAGGACCACTTCGATCGCACCGCCGAGCGTCTCGGACGCCAGCGGGGGCGCAAGATCGCGCGCGTCGAGGCGACTCCGCTATGCGTTCTTGCACTGTGCCGGACGCATCGGGCACGGCGCGAGGCGCGTCGTGGTTCGCATCCAAGAGGGTTGGCCCTGGCACGACGAGCTCGTCGCGGCGTTCACCAGTGTGCGCGCCATACATGACTGCTGAACCAGCACTTGCACCGCCGCCATCGGCGGCGTGTGCTCAACGACGCCCGAGCGCCGCCCTGTAAGCGCACAGGAGGGCAGCGAGAGGCTCGTGTTGCCCTCAACGCACTCGTCGACCGACGTAGGTCTCCCGAAAAACGCGTCGTTGGATCTACGTGCGGTTTGAGACCGCTATCGCCGGATCCGGGTTAGTGCGAAGTCAAGAGCTCAGATACGCTTCAAGAGTGGCGCAAGGTCCGTTGCCATGACCTTCGAAAGAAATGCCGAATATGTCGCGGTAAGATGCCAGTTGTCCATATACACCATCATGTTGCCGACTATTGGTGAACAACTCTTGGTACATATCCAGGGCAAGGTATTGACATAGCGAACACGCTCGATCTTTGCGGCGGATTCCTCCGCGGAATTCTGATTGTCGTCGGCCTTTGTTGGATTTGGATTCGCGGAGGCGCACTTCTGGATTGCCTTTTGATTAGCGGCGAGGCACGGAGGCGGAGGGACGCTCATCATGTTGAGGTCACCTAGAACGGCCATCTTCGTGCTCTTGCTCTTCAACTTCGAGATCGTCGTTTCCAACCCAGTCCGCCATTGCGCGCTCGTAAACACCTTTCCAGGAGCTGAATAGCGTAGGGACGTGAGCGACGCCAGGAGCACAACACTCGGACGCGCCGACTTCAGAGCAGCAATTGAAGAGGCGCGCCAAGAATTGCAAGCGGTCATATATGTCCCTGTGATGGTATCCCAGAAGGTGACGCTGGCTGCAGAGCAGTCATTCTGGTAAAGCAGAACAAGCTTGTACTTGTCCTTGATGGCGATCGGATTAACTGCCGGAACCCACATGAGTGCATGCGAGTCGCCGAACAGGACGATCGATCGCTTTGCTGTGGTCGATCCGTAGACGCAGGAAGTCATGGTCAGGCATTGCGAGGGCGGTACTTTGAAGTAGCTAGACACTCCGTCATAGTCGATGTCCTGGAGCGGCACGACGAGGTTCTTTGGAATGGCCGTAATCTTGTGTGAGGCTGCGACCAGCTGCGCAACTCGTGCGGCCGAAGCTCCCGTCGGAAGAGGTGCCAGCCCATGTGCCACGCCCGACAGCAGGCCAAACGATCCAAGGCTGGCGGCGATCGCGATTGACAAGCTGCGTTTCATCCTTGGTCACCTGCTTCACTCGGACGACGCGGGCAATGTACCAGATCGGGTGGCATCTGTCCCACGCAGGACTTGGCCATCGAATGGATCGAGCGGCTGCGCTCGCCCGGATGTCCCAATGAGCCCGCGAGTGATTCTCCGCGCACCGCACCGCAGGTCGCCCAAGGGCTTGCGCACGCCGAGCGTGCCCGGTGGCACCCGCACTTCTCGCCGACGAGCGCGATGTGGCTGAACCTCGTTAATGGCCGGTTCGCCCAGTTCAATCGGTTGCGTGAAGCGTGGAACGATTTACCAACTTCGACTCGCTCGTCGACTCGATCGATGTATGGGCCTCATCGGAACGACGACCCACGGTCCCTCGTCGGCACATTTCTGCGGGCTGGATCATCGCCAAGTGCAGTGTCGTCGCGCGGCGCCGGACACCAAGTCAAATCAGCCACGCACCACTAAATATGCGATCGAGTCAGCTCGCCGAATGTCGTACCGAGCGAGAGCTCTGCTGCGTCGGTCAGATGAAGAGCGTCTTTGAACCTCGGCAACTTCGCCGTCTTGGCGAGAAAGACGTGCTTGCCGGTCACCGATGACTGGGCTTTCATGACCTCTGAGTTCCAGAGCCTCTCTGACCTGCAGTTCTTCGTGGAGCACTGATGGTGTGCCTGCTCGAAGTTGATGTAGGAAGCGATGTCGGTCTGCGCGATGGCGAAAGGAGTCCACGACTTGAGAAGGAGGTCGTGGCGAACGTTGGCGATGAAGTGCACCAGGTTCGTCCGATAGTCGGCCGCGTAGGCACGGTCGGTCGCGTCGCGCTCCCCTTGCACCCAATAGAACCCGCCGATCGTCGGGCGCAGGTTGTGATTGGTGGCCCAGGCCAGGGCGGCCTGGACACGCGACACGAGGAGTGAAAGATCCTCGCCGTGAGGTGCCCAGTCCACGGCGAGCGACGAACCTGAGATTGCAACCTTCACGACGAGAAGGTTCTTGCGGCCCGCGTTGTACAGATACCTGGCGAGCCCGATCTCGGGTCCGAAGACTGGACTGGCGGCACCCGTCCTCTTCTGAGGCGTGTCAAGCCACCCTGGCGGGAGTGCACCTCCCGAGACCCCGGAGTCCCGGAACGTGAAGAGCACGCGGCGGTCCGCGGGCGAGGCCCCTTTGTCGGTGAAAACGTCCTTGTGCGTCTTGGGGTCGATCACGAAGGACTGGTAGCCGAGTGCGTTCGACTGACCCGCGACGACGAGCACGATGAGATTCGGGGGCAGGCGAGGCTTGGTCGAGGCGGAGGCCCCGGGTACCGTCGCCGCACCGCTCAGCGCCAGAAGTGCGGCGACCACGAACCATCGCATAGTCACTGGAGCGTAATTCCCCAGCTCGGATGATCGACTGCAGGCGACGCCGCGAGTTTCGCTCTGGAGACACGTATGCCGAGAAACCTGCCCCCTAGTAGGCTCGCCAGCCCCTGTCGGGACGGGTCCGCGGCAACGGAAAGGGGCGCTGGCAACGGAATGGGGCGCAGGCGAGGAGACTGCTGCAGAATCACTCCCGGCCCGGGACCGTCTGAGGTACACGTGCAGGAAGAGGTTCGATGACGACACACGGTGCAGACATCGATCGCACGGACGAGTGGGATCGGCTTCGTGAACGACACCTACAGGACCGCGAGAAGCGGGGGGCCTCGTCTGCCCGCGGTGTCCACCACTTCGCGCTCCTCTCGAGTGACGTCGAGAGGACGATCGCTTTCTATCAAGGCATCCTCGAGTTCCCACTGACCGAGCTCTTCGAGAACCGTGACTATCGAGGATCGACGCACTTCTTCTTCGACGTCGGGAACGGCAACCTCCTCGCCTTCTTCGACTTCCCAGGACTCGACCTCGGCCCGTACCGAGAGGTGCTCGGTGGCCTGCACCACATCGCGATCTCCGTCACCGAGGAGCGGTGGGAGCACCTCCGGGGCAAGCTGGCGGAGACGGGCATCGAGACGATGCACCTGAGCGGCGCGTCGCTGTACTTCACCGGCCCCGACGGCGAGCGGCTCGAGCTGCTGAAGGATCCCCTGGGCGAGATGTACGGCGAGTCGGTGGGCTAGGGCGCGGCGGCGATCCACGCGATCGTCGCGGCGATGCGGGGCCCCCGTCGTGCCGCGTAAGGTCGCGCCATGCAGTACCACAGCCTCGGAAAGACCGGCATGAAAGTCAGCCCACTGTGCCTCGGCGCGATGATGTTCGGCGCGTGGGGCAATCCGGACCACGACGACTCGATCCGGATCATTCACCGCGCGATCGACGCGGGAATCAACTTCATCGACACCGCCGACGTCTACTCAGCGGGCGAGTCCGAGGTCATTGTCGGCAAGGCGCTCGCCTCGCAGGATCGGACCCGCATCGTGCTCGCGACGAAGGTCCACGCCGGGATGGGCGACGATCCCAATGCGCAGGGGAACTCTCGGCGATGGATCATTGCGGAGTGCGAGAACAGCCTTCGCCGGCTTGGCGTGGACTACATCGACCTGTACCAGATCCACCGTCCTGACGAGTCGGTCGACGTCGATGAGACGCTCGGCGCGCTGAGCGACCTCGTGCACCAGGGCAAGATCCGCTCCATTGGGAGCTCGACGTTCCCCGCTGAGCAGATCGTCGAGGCGCAGTGGGTCGCAGAGCGGCGCGGTCGCGAACGCTTCATGACCGAGCAGCCCCCGTACTCCATCCTCGTGCGGGGGATCGAGCGAGACGTCCTTCCCGTGGCGCAGGCCTATGGGATGGGCGTCATCCCCTGGAGCCCGCTCGCCGGGGGATGGCTGTCCGGCCGCTTCGGCGAGGGCAAGGAGAACACAAGTCGTCGAGCCGAGCGGATCCCCGCGCGCTACGACCTCAACGAGCCTGGCAATCAGAAGAAGCTCGAGGTGGTGACGGCACTGGCCAAGGTCGCCGACGAGGCCGGTCTGAGCCTGCTCGAACTCGCGCTTGCCTTCGTCCTGGAGCACCCGGCGATTAGTTCTGCGATCATCGGGCCCCGCACCATGGAACAGCTCGAGTCGCAGCTGTCAGCACCCGACGTCGTCCTCGACGCACGAGTCCTCGACCAGATTGACGAGCTCGTGCCGCCTGGCACCAATCTCAACGCTGCCGACGCAGGGTGGAGTCCGAGAGTCCTCAGCAAGGCGCGACTTCGCCGTCGTCACTACCGGTAGGACTACGGGCGGGACTCGGTCGCATCGCGAAGCGGCGGACGTGAGGTGCGACTCTTCCACGTTGCACCGCGTCGCCGAGGGCACCGATGCGCGTGTGGAACACCGAGTGGACCACCTGGTGTCGTCGATAGAGGTTGCGAGCAATGTCCGTAGGACATCTTTTGGTCAGGTTGTCCTCGTATGTCTCGACACATGCAGCAAAGCGACGCCGGCGTGGGTCCTGGCGTCCACCTCGCCTTGCTCGGCCGTCCGATGTCTCAACTCACCGTGGACATGACGCTGTCCGGGTGAACTAGACGTTCGACGCTTCGCCGTGCGTGAAGGCGACGCGCATAGCAGCGAGTGCCGCGCTCGCGTCGTACTCGACGCGCCGACGCGTCTCAGGAGGGAGTCCAGATGCCTCTCGGCGAGGTCTTAACCGGCCTCGAGGCCTCGCCTAGATGGTCGCTGCCTGCGGGCGCCCCGCGCGGTGGCGGGGTCTAGAGGTCCCGCTTGAGAGCGGAGCCCATCACGCCCGACAGGTATTTGGCATAGGAAAAGGAGATGTGCCCCGCGTCGATGACGACGATGAAGTTCCCGATCACCGGAGAACATGCCTTCTTGGCGCAGAGCCACCAGCTAGACCTGACCAACAGAGATCCGGTCGCCCTTGCAGCGTTGATCTGGGCTTGCTGGAGCAGACCGCCGGATGGCTTCGGCGCAATTTCCGAGCACTTCTGCACGCTGCTCGGATTGGCGGCGAGGCACTGAGGGACGATGGAGCCGAACGACACAGCGGACTCGATCACCGCCACCTTTGTCGTTCGCTTCTTGAGCTCCCTGATCGTCTTGGTCAGCCCCACCTGCCACTGCGCGTTGTTGAAGAAGGCATCCGGTCCAGATGCAACCTGGTCAGTCCGCTCGGCGATGATCACGAGTGATGGCGCGAGCTTGTTGATGATTCCGATCATGGTGAACCGCCACGCGTCGCAGTGCGCTGGATCATCTTGCTTGGGGTCGTAGAACTCGACCGATGACGCGGGACAGAGGTTGGCCCAAAGGACCACAAGCTTCTCTTTGTGGGCCGTGACCGCGGGGACGATGGCGGGGAGCCACATCAGTGCGTGGGAGTCGCCGAACAGCACCACGGTCTTTTTTGCCTTCACGTCCCCGTACACGCACGACGTCGCAGTCAGACAATGCGATGAGGCGGAGCCACCCAAACTCGGGTAATGCGCCCACGAGAAGTCGTTCGGTGCGCCGGGGAGCTCCGCCGACGTCGTCGCCGTGAGCGAGGTGATGTGCATGGACGCAGTAACAAGAGTGGACACTTGCTTGGAGGACCCCGGAGCGGTCGACGCTGCGGCCACCGTGGCGAACAGCATCGCGACGCACGTCATCCCGACAGCGAGTTTGGTGAGGCGCAGTTTGGTGAGGCGCACGGCACCATTTTAGACGATGTGGCCCGAGCGCGGTAGGTCGGAAGCGCGGCTCGGCAGCGAAGCATCCAGTCAATACGCAACTGCAATTAGGAAGTTGACGAAGCGACTTCACGTACCCGCACTGGCAGCGGTGGGCCTCGGCGCCCTGCGTGACGCTCGAGCAGGGACAGGTGACCAATCTGGATAGAGCAGCCCGGAGCGTCAGCGAAGCGGTTGCGCTCTACGTGCATCCCGGGGACAATGCCAAACCTGCAACATTCGCCTGTCCTTGCAATCACCGCGACCCGCACCAACCGCGAAGGACGGAACTAAATTTAGCCGATTGCCCAAATTTTTAGCCGATCGCCCGGGTGCTTCTGATGGTACGTGGAGGCAGGACTGTTTTCGGGCTCACAACGAGACGCAGCCACGCGTACGCAGCCACGCGCTGACACCCGGGGCCTTCGTCAAAGCGTCGCTCGCCCAAAAGCACGAGCCGCCCCATGCATCCGCATCAGGCAATCGGCATTCGGTCGCGTCGCGTGTCCGTGCGAGCATCCTCTCTGCACCGCGCATGCAGCGCCCTTAGGAACGCGTGGTCAAGGAAGCTTCACGCGCTTGAGCAGGGTCGCCTTCAGCGAGTCCTCGACGAAGAGGTCGTACGCGGTGGTCGTGTGATCCCGGTCAATGCAGACCAGGTAGTTGAGGATCACCGGAGAGCACTTGAAGTCCTTGCAGAACCACTGCCATGAGGGGATGAGCGTTCCCTTGATTGCGGCGGCGACCTTGACGTCCCGGGCGAGGAGCGTGGCGTACCAGCTCTTTGGACTCGAGTAGTTGAGCGCGCACTTCTGGACATGGCTTGGGTTGTTGGCGAGGCAGAAGGGAACCAGCTGTGGATACAGCGGCGAGGTCCCCATCGCGATACGAACCGTCTTGGGGAGCCCGATCGTCATCTCCGTGTACGCCGTCTTCATCGCCGCGACCCAGTCCTTGCGCTCCGTCTGGTCGAGGGTGCTCCAGGGCGAGGACGCCGAGATGATCGCGACCGGCTTCACCGCGCGGACCGCCGCGGGGAGCGTTCTGTGCCACGTGTTGCAGAGCTTCCACTCCCCGGAGAACCCTGGCTGCGAGGTCGCGGTCTCCGGCACGGGGGCGGTGGTGCATCCGATGAAGCCGAAGAGGTCGATCTTGTAGCCCAGCGCCTTGAAGATCTGGTCGAAGGCGGGCACCCAGTTGCCGGCGTTCGAGTCACCGAAGATGACAACCGTCTTCTTTGAGCTGAGGTCCCCGTAATGGCAGGGGATGGGCTTCGCGGCCTGGTTGTGATTCCAGTAGGGATCGCACTTGTTCAGGATGTCGTTCGCACCAGCGATCAAGGGCGACGTCTTGTCGTTCACCGCCTGGGAGAGCGTGGGGGTGAGGGATCCCGGCAGCTGCTTGATCGAGAGCGAGGCGCTCACGGCGGCCAGCACCTGGGTGTTGGTCTGGCCCGAGGCCGCCGTGCTCGCAACGGTCGTGAACGCGAGCGCCAGCGCGGCGGCGCCACAGGCAAGGCCGCGCCATCTCCGCAGCCCCATCGCGTGGCTGAGTTTCGTTCGACGCGGCACGTTGATCACTCGGCGTGAGTGTATCCGAGGCAGTTGAAATAGGGCCCCGGGCCAGCGCTGTTGGTTCATCAAGTTGTCTCACATGCTGGAATGGCGACCTGAGCGGTTGTCTCTCGACTCGGCGACCGAACACTACTCAGTGAGAATTGGACAAGACTTCCTGTCCTAGGTCGGGCTCCGAAGCGCTCCGTGCCCTGATTGAAAGCGAGCCGAGTCGCCCGATAGACTTCGCTCCCTGCCTAATTGAAAAAACTCTAAATTGCAGACACCTGCTACCGGATCCAGGAGGACGAACGACATGCGTCGACGGGCTGCACTCACTGCGGTTGTCCTCGCCTCGCTGATGGGATCGGTGGTGTCCGCCACTGCGGCCCTGGGCGCGACGCCGCATGCGACGAAGCCGCCGCCGTACGTGTTCGGCATCAACACGTACTTCACCTACAACTGCCAGACCGCGGCGCAGGTCAACCAGTGGGCCACCACGGAAGTGAAGCAGTACAAGGCGCTGCACGCGAACGCGATCGCGATCGCGTTCCCCCTGTACACCGCCTCGCTGTCCTCGAACAGCGTGGTCGCGATGGAGTCCTGCACGGACACCACCGAGCAGACACCGCCAGCAAACTTCGTTGGTGACGTCGTCAAGGTCGCGCATCACTACGGCCTCAGCGTCCTGCTTCGTCCCCTGATCGACCAGCAGAATCTCTACTCGCAGTCGCCTGGGGCCTCGCGAGTGAAGCTCCATCCGACCGACGTCAGCCAGTGGTTCCATAATTACCTGGCGACACTGCGGCCCTACCTCTTGATGGCCCAGACTGACCACGTCGAGCACTTCGCTATTCAGTCCGAGCTCGACAGCCTCGCGGACATGCCCAACTGGACGACGGCGATCTCGCTCACCCGTGGCGTGTACACGGGCAACATCGTCTTCGACTACTCCTGGGACACGCCGACCGTGAAGGTCGATCGGCCCGGAACGACGCTCGCGCTCGACACCTACCCAAAGGTGTCGTCGCCGATCACCGCAACGCCGGCCCAGCTCACCGCATTTTGGAACCACCTATTCACCACGAGGACGTACTACAAGGTCCCGACTATCAGCAAGGTTACGATCGATGAGATCGGCATCGCCGCGCAGGACGGGGCGTACGGACAGCCGTACAAGGGTCGGCTGACCCCCACTTCTGTCTACAAATTCAATCAGATGATCCAGGTCAACTGGTTCACGGCGGCGTGCTCATTCATGAAGGAGCACAGGATGAAAGGCATCTACTACTGGGGCCCATGGTTGTCGACGAGCAACGGGTCGATGCTCGCGAAGCCAAACCCGAACAAGCCCAGCAACATCCAGCCGCTCGCGCAGCGCGCGATCCGGCGGTGTTTCTAAGTTTTTCAACTTCCCGACGCAGCAACGCCACTTAAATCACCCGTGAAAGACACGCGTTCGGCATTCGTATTGCAGCAGGTAGCTGAGACCAACCGAGCGCGCTCCCTTGGAGTCCGCTCGCAGGCGCGGTGCTCTCGGGGAACTTCTGAGAGGGCAGAGAAAACACCTCGAGGCGGGCGAGCCGGGTCCTAGGACGCTACGACTTCACGATCCCTTAAAACCTGCGAAAACTCGAGATCGTGACGCTGTTGGCAGAGGGCCCAGATCGTCGACGATTGGAGTCTGTCCAACACCAAGGAACGATTGTCGTCGAGGACCCGGAGAGGCCCAACTTGCAAGCGGCGGAGTGAGGGCACGTGGGCAATCGGCGTAGATTGGAGCGGTGCTACCATCTCGCATCCGCTTCAAGGTTGCACTTATTACTGAGTTGTACACTCCCAGCGTCGGCGGGCAGCAGACTCGTTTCGAGGCGCTGGCGAAGGGGCTCACCGCACTGGGTGATGATGTCACTGTCATTTGCACCCGAAACGTGCAGAAAGCCTCGAGAGACGAGGTCCTCGACGGGGTCCGCATCCTCCGAGCGCCATTCCTCCCCCGATACGAGCAGCCCTGGGTAAAGCCGCTCCAACGGTCCCCTGTTGGGATCCTTCGTTTTGCGCTTGAGGCTAGGCGGGAGCTCAGGCATGGTTCGTTTGACGCCGTCTACTTCAATCAGTGGCCCTACCTCCCCATCGTCTTCTCACCTCGTGCGGTGCGCCAGCGGGGCGGCATCGACTGGTGCGAGTTCCGAACGGGAGCCGTCCACAAGGTACTCGCTCGCACGCTGCCACCAAGAGTCGGGTTCAATGCGTCAGTGAACACATGGGCCGCGGAGCAGATCTGGCGACTCAGCGGGTCATCGATCGCCTATCTCCCTACCGGCGTGTGGGTGCGCGAATACTGGCAGGCACCAGCGAGTGAGAGGGACGGTATCTTGTCTCTCGGTCGGCTGGTGCCGAACAAGAATCTTCCGCTTCTGATCGACGCCTTTCGGGCACTCTGTGAGAGGGGGATGCAGGATCACCTTCGTATTGCCGGAGACGGGCCCGAATTCGGTCGTCTCGCGAGCATGATTGCTGGGCTCGAGCCGGATGTCCGCGCTCGTGTGGAGTTGCTGGGGAGGGTTGACGACGAGCGGAAGCGAGCCCTTCTGGCATCGTCCAGAGTCCTTGCCATCTCGTCCTCTCGAGAGGGCTTCCCCAATGTCGTCGCCGAAGCGGCGGCATCTGGGCTGCCAATCGCGACGGTGTCCTCTCCATTGAATGGCACGGCGGTCGTGGTGGAACGCTACGGAATAGGCACTGTCGGCGAGCCCACGCCATCTGGACTTGCAGATGCAATCGAGCGAGCGGTCGCTTCATCCGACGAACTGCGCGAGAAGTGCACGGCCGCGGCCTTGGAGTTGGACTGGAATACGCTCTCAATCCAACTGCACGACATGCTCGAACACGCGCAAACGAATAGGACTCATGAACGTGGATGAGTCAGGGCGTCCCGCCAGAGAGGTGTTCTCGCCAGGGACCGCGGTCGTCGTGTCGGGAGGGACCGGGTTCTTAGGGTCTCGAGTTGTTCGCGAGCTCCTAGACCGTGGCTGCGCTGTGACCTCCATCGACAACAGCAGCACCGACCATGCCGTGGTCGACGAACGGCTCATCCATCCGGCACACAAGGTTGCGTCCGTGGACATTCGGGACCGCGAGGCGACTGTGACCGCACTCGTCGAGGCGCAGCCGAGCGTGGTTATTCATCTCGCTGCGCTGCACTTCATCCCGAGATGCGTCGCCGAGCCGGCCACAGCACTCGAGATCAATGTTGTTGGAACGCAGAATTTGCTGGATGCATGTCGGCTCCTTTCACGAGGTCCGAAATTTGTGCTCGCCTCAACTGCGGACGTCTACCTTCCATCCGAAGAGCCGCACACAGAGGGATCCGAAATTGGTCCGAACAACGTCTATGGGCTCTCAAAGCTCGCAGCGGAAGGGATCGTTCGCATTGCGGCGCAGCAAGGAACATGCGCGCCCGTGATCTGTCGACTCTTCAATCTGTACGGCGCGCACGAGACGAATCCTCATGTGATCCCTGAGATAGTCTCGCAACTGCGGCTGAGTGATGAGCTCCATCTTGGCAACACGTCACCAATGCGTGACTTCGTGTACGTCGATGACGCCGCAACGGCGATTCTCCGGCTATGTGAAGTCGCACCGCCGGGGATGACCGTGAACGTGGGGACCGGTGTGTCTTACTCCGTGGTCGAAGTCGTCGGCAGGATCTCGGACCTTCTTGGTCGGTCGCTCGCGATCGTTGTCGACCAAGCAAGGTGGAGGCAGAGTGATCGTCCGCATCTTCGAGCCGACCCAGCGCTGCTGCAGTCGCTCGTCCCAGGAGCTCTGTCGACCCCGTTGTCACAAGGACTTGAGCAGCTCCTGCGTGACGAGCGGCTCCTCTAGTGTCAATGGCCATTGAGAATTCC
>PMON01000001.1:4647-4769 GCA_003162395.1 Acidimicrobiaceae bacterium | reverse complement strand
ATGGCGATCGGCTTGCCGAGCTCGACGGTCATCTCGGTGTTGTCCCCGGGCATCACCATCTCGGTGCCCGCGGGCAGCGAGATGGACCCGGTCACGTCCGTCGTGCGGAAGTAGAACTGCGG
>PMON01000001.1:0-4525 GCA_003162395.1 Acidimicrobiaceae bacterium | reverse complement strand
GGAACATCTCGATGCCGGTGACGACGGTCTTTTGGGTGTCGCGCAGCCCGACGATCTCGACTTCCTCGCCGACCTTCACCATGCCCTGCTCCACCTTGCCGGTGACCACGGTCCCGCGGCCGGTGATGGACATGACGTCCTCGATGGGCATCAAGAAGGGCTTCTCCGTGTCGCGCTCGGGCTCGGGCACGTAGGAGTCGACCGCCGCCATGAGCTCGAGAACCTTCGCTGACCACTCGGGGTCGCCCTCGAGCGCCTTGAGTGCCGAGACCCGCACGACCGGAGTGTCGTCGCCGGGGAACCCGTACTCGGTGAGCAGCTCGCGTACCTCGAGCTCGACGAGGTCCAAGAGCTCCTCGTCGTCGACGAGGTCGGCCTTGTTGAGGGCGACCACGATGTAGGGGACACCCACCTGGCGCGCGAGCAGCACGTGCTCGCGGGTCTGGGGCATCGGGCCGTCGGTGGCCGAGACCACGAGGATCGCACCGTCGACCTGGGCAGCGCCGGTGATCATGTTCTTGATGTAGTCGGCGTGCCCGGGCATGTCGACGTGCGCGTAGTGGCGATTCTCGGTCTCGTACTCGACGTGCGCGATCGAGATCGTGATCCCGCGCTGCTTTTCCTCGGGCGCCTTGTCGATCTGGTCGAACGGCGTGAAGGTGGTCCCAGGGTTCTTCTCGGCGAGCACCTTGGTGATGGCGGCCGTGAGCGTGGTCTTGCCGTGGTCGATGTGGCCCATGGTGCCGACGTTGACGTGCGGCTTCGTGCGCTCGAACTTCTGCTTGCCCATTTGGAACTACGTCTCCTGCTTGGTGGCGGGACCTCCGTCCCGCCGCTGTCGTGGCGACCTCCCCCTTTCGGGTCGGGCCATGTGTCCCGGGGGTGCCCGGGTTTACGCGCCGGTCGCCCTCGCGACGATCTCCTTCGCGATGCCGTCAGGGACCTCCGCGTACGCGTGGAACTGCATCGTGTACGTGGCGCGCCCCTGGGTCCGGCTTCGCAGATCGGTAGCGTAGCCGAACATGTCGGCGAGCGGCACCTGCGCCTTGATCACCTGGGCGTTGCCGCGCTGGTCCATGCCCTCGACTTTGCCTCGCCGAGACGACAGGTCCCCGATCACCTCGCCCATGTAGTCGTCGGGGGTGACGACCTCGACGGCCATGATGGGCTCCAAGAGGACGGGCCGCGCCGCGCGGGCCGCCTTCTTGACGGCCATGGAGCCGGCGATCTTGAACGCCATCTCCGAGGAGTCGACGTCGTGGTAGGAGCCGTAGGTGAGCGTGACGCGCAGGTCGACCGTCGGGTAGCCCGCGAGCACCCCCGAGGTCAGCGCCTCTTGGATCCCGGCGTCGACGGCGGGGATGTACTCCTTCGGGATCACCCCGCCCGAGATGGCGTCGACGAACTCGTAGCCTCCGCCCGGGCCGAGCGGCTCGATCGAGATCACGACGTGTCCGTACTGGCCCCGGCCACCCGTCTGGCGGATGTAGCGCTCCTCGATCTTGTCGACCTTCTTGCGCACCGTCTCGCGATACGCGACCTGGGGCTTGCCCACGTTGGCGTCCACGGAGAACTCGCGCAGCATCCGGTCGACGAGGACCTCCAAGTGCAGCTCGCCCATCCCCGAGATGACGGTCTGGCCGGTCTCCATGTCCGAGCGGACCCGGAATGTCGGGTCCTCCTCGGACAGGGCGAACAGGGCCTTGGACAGCTTCTCTTGGTCGACCTTGGTCTTGGGCTCGACCGCGACGTGGATCACGGGCTCGGGGAACACGAGCGCCTCGAGCTGGATCTTGTGGTTCGAGTCGCTGAGGGTGTCGCCCGTGGTCGTCTGCTTGAGCCCGACCGCCGCGATGATGTCCCCGGTGTGGATCGTCTCGAGGTCCTCGCGGTTGTTCGCGTGCATCTGCAGGAGGCGCCCCAGGCGCTCCTTTCGGTCCTTCGTCGTGTTCGTGACGGTCGCGCCCTTCACGAGCGTGCCCGAGTACACCCGCAGGTACGTCAGCTTGCCGACGTAGGGGTCGGTCATGATCTTGAAGGCGAGCGCGCTGAAGGGCTCGTCGTCGCTCGGCTTGCGCTCGAGCGGGTCCTCCTTGCCCGGCACCGTGCCCACCGTCGGCGGCAGGTCGATCGGGCTCGGCAGGAAGTCGACGACGGCGTCGAGCATGGGCTGGACGCCCTTGTTCTTGAAGGCGCTCCCGCACAGCACGGGGATGCAGGCGTTCGCGAGCGTGCCGGCGCGCAGCGCGTGGCGCAGGTCGGCGGCGGTCACCTCTTCTTCGGCGAGGTACTTCTCCATGACCACGTCGTCGAAGGTGCTCAGCACGTCGATCAGCTGGTGGCGCGCGTCCTCGGCGTCGGCCGCGAGCGCATCGGGGATGGGGAGCGACTCCCACTCCTCGCCCATGCCGTCGTGCCAGACGAGCGCGGTCATGGTGAGCAGGTCGAGCACGCCCTTGAACTCGGACTCGGCCCCGATCGGGAGCTGGACGACCGCGGGCACGCAGTCGAGGCGGTCCTTGATCATCGCCACGCAGCGCTCGAAGTCCGCGCCGACGCGGTCCATCTTGTTCACGAAGCAGATGCGCGGGACGCCGTACTTGTTGGCCTGGCGCCACACGGTCTCGGTCTGGGGCTCGACCCCCGCGACGGCGTCGAAGACCGCGACGGCCCCGTCGAGCACTCGCAGCGAGCGCTCCACCTCGACGGTGAAGTCGACGTGGCCGGGCGTGTCGATGATGTTGATCAGGTGGTTGTTCCAGTAGCAGGTGGTCGCGGCCGAGGTGATCGTGATGCCGCGCTCTTGTTCCTGGACCATCCAGTCCATGGTCGCGGCGCCCTCGTGGACCTCGCCGATCTTGTAGTTCTTACCGGTGTAGTAGAGGATCCGCTCGGTCGTCGTGGTCTTGCCGGCGTCGATGTGCGCCATGATCCCGATGTTGCGGATCTTGTCGAGCGCAACCGCCCGTTGCTGCTGGGTGTCGGCCATGGCGATTACCAGCGGTAGTGGGCGAAGGCCTTGTTCGACTCGGCCATCTTGTGCATGTCCTCGCGCCGCTTCGCCGCGGCGCCGATGCCGTTCGAGGCATCGAGGATCTCATTGGCGAGCCGGTCGGCCATGGTCTTTTCACGACGGGCCTTGGCGAAGCTCGTCAGCCAGCGGATGGCGAGGGTCGTGGCGCGCCGGGGGCGCACGTCCACGGGTACCTGGTAGGTCGCGCCACCGACGCGACGCGAGCGGACCTCGAGCTCGGGGCGGACGTTCTCGACGGCGCGCTTGAGCACCGACACCGCGTCGGACTCGGTCTTGGCGGCGACCTGCTCGAGGGCCTGGTAGACGATGCGCTCGGCCACCGTGCGCTTGCCGCGCTGGAGGACCTTGTTGATCACCTGGGTGACGAGGACCGACCGGTAGACCGGGTCGGGCATGAGCTCGCGACGGGCGGCGGGGCCGTTACGGGGCATTAGGACTCCCGCTTCGCGCCGTAGCGGCTGCGAGCCTGCTTGCGGTCGCGCACGCCTGACGTGTCGAGCGCGCCCCGGATGATCTTGTAGCGGACGCCGGGCAGGTCGCGGACGCGGCCGCCGCGCACGAGCACGATCGAGTGCTCCTGGAGGTTGTGGCCGACCCCGGGGATGTACGCGGTGATCTCGACGCCGCTCGTGAGGCGCACGCGGGCGACCTTGCGCAGCGCGGAGTTCGGCTTCTTGGGCGTGTTCGTGTAGACGCGCGTGCAGACCCCCCGGCGCTGGGGCGCGCCCTTGAGCGCAGGGGTCTTGGTCTTCGACGTCTTGACCTGCCGGCCTTTCCTGACCAGCTGGGCGATCGTGGGCACGCGGCTATCTCCTGGGTACAGCGGGGGTCGCGCGCCGAGAGCCGACGCGCGGACAGTCCATGTTAGGCGTGCGCGGCCCGCATCGTCCAGCCGCCTCCACGTCGATGACGCTCACGTCATGCCTGCGCGACCGTGCCGCCACCGAAGCCGTCCTCCTCGGTCGGGGCTTCGCCGAGCCAGACCGCGTCGATGTCGCTCACCGGCTCGTCGCCGACGCCTTCGATCGAGGAGTCACGCAGCCACGCGGCGAGGTCCGAGTCCTCGTCGCCGGGGCGGAACGACGCCCAGTCCGGCGCGTGCACCGCGTCGGGCATGTCGAGGCGGATCTCGCGGTAGTGGCTCATGCCCGATCCCGCAGGGATGAGCTTGCCGATGATGATGTTCTCCTTCAGTCCCAGCAGGTCGTCCTTCTTGCCGTCGATGGCCGCCTCGGTGAGGACCCTCGTGGTCTCCTGGAAGGACGCGGCCGACAGCCAGCTGTCCGTGGCCAACGATGCCTTCGTGATGCCCATGAGCATCGGGCGCGCCTCGGCGGGCCGGCGACCCTCGGCGATGAGCTCGCGGTTGCCCTCGCCGAATCGCTGCGAGTCGACCTGCTGGCCGGGCAGGTACGTGGAGTCCCCCGGGTCGGCCACGAGGTAGCGGCGCAGCATCTGGCGCACGATGAGCTCGATGTGCTTGTCGTGGAT
>PMON01000045.1 GCA_003162395.1 Acidimicrobiaceae bacterium | reverse complement strand
CAGGTCTCCGAGGTGCGCACCGCCTACAACCCTGAGCGCACCGTCGAGGACTATTTCGACGCGATCGGCGGCAAGACCGCGTCGCTGATGGCGACGTCGTGCCGAGTGGGCGCACTAACGGCTGGTCGAGCACCCGACGTCGCCGACGCGCTGACCGCCTTCGGCCATGCGTTCGGCATGGTCTTCCAGATCCGCGACGACGTGCTCGACCTGATCGCCGTCGACGGCCAGCTCGGCAAGCCGTCCGGCCAGGATCTCGGCGAGGGCATCTACACGCTGCCGGTCTTGGTGGCACTCGACGATCCCTCGGTCGGCAGCGAGCTGCGAGCGATGCTCGGCCAGCCGCTCGACGAGCCCGAGCGCGAGAAGGCGCGATCGCTCGTCTCGACGACGAGCGGCGTCGATGTCGCGCTGAACGAGGGTGCGCGGTGGGCCGCGACGGCACACGAGGCGCTGGTCGGCGTGCCCGAGCCGCGGCTGCGCGATGGGTTCGGCGCCCTGGTCGAGTCACTGCTCGCCGAGGTCCGCGCGATCTAGTCGAGCAGCTCGCGGACCGCGGCGCACCCCGCCATGGGCAGCTCCGCCAGCGGTGCGTCAAGGGCCGCCCGCGCCGAGGAACAAGACCGCGGCGTCGTACAATTCTCGGTCCGGGCGGTGTTCAGTCGCCGGCGCCGGGACGAGAGGGCCGCGCATGAAGAGTCTGCCTACGCACCATGTGGGGCGGCGGCGCCTGACTGATCGGTGCGGCACCGAGCGGGTCGTCGTGGTCGAGGCTGCTGGCGGCTTCGGCAAGACGGTGTTCGCCTCCGAGCTCGTCGACGCCTGGGGGCTGATCGGGATCAACGTCACGCTGCACGAGGGCGGCATGTCCGGCAGCGTCCTTGCGGCTCGGCTGCGCGCCGCGGTCGCCGCGGCGGGCTTCACGCGTGCCGCCGACGACAGCGCCTCGGCGCCTGACGACCCGACGGGTGCAATCGACCTCATGGTCGAAGCCCTGGCGGACGAGCCCTGCGCGTTCGTCATCGATGACGTGCACCATGCCGAGCGCGACGCGGGGCTCCTCATCGACCGACTCGCCTCGGGCCTGCGCGGCGACCAGCGCCTCGTCGTGCTCGGCAGGCGGCTTCCGCCCGGTGCCGAGCGGCTCCGTCGTGCCGACGCCCTGCAGCTCACCGCCTCGGACCTTGCCCTGTCTGGCGACGAGACGCTCCGGCTGTGCAGGGACGGCTTCGGGCTCGACGTCGCAGAGGACGTCGCCAGAGGAATCGACGGCGCGACGGGCGGCTGGACCGCCGCGACCGTGCTCGCCGCTGCCCGGGCGAAGAGGACGGGCGAGAGCGTGCTCGAGCTCGCCGAGCGCACGACCCACGCCGCGCACCAGGGCGCGGTGGCCGCGATCCTCGACGAGGCGATCGCCGCGCTGTCCGCGGAGGGCCGCGACGGGCTGGCGCAGCTCGCCCGGCTGCCGCTGCTGAACGCCGACGTGGTCGACGCTGCCGTGGCGGCGGGGTTCTTCGAGCGCTCGCTTGCAGTCGGCGTCCCGATGTTCGCGACCGACAGCGGCTGGTGGGACCTGGCGGGCCCGGTCCGCGACTATCTCGCGACGCTCGCGAGCTCGGACGCACCGTCGATGCGCCGCGCCGCGGAGCGCTACTGCGAGCTCGGGCGACTGGGCGAGGCGCTCGACTTGCTGTTGGCAGCCGGCGACGAGGAGGCAGCGGCTCGGCTGCTCTCGAGCGGCGACCTCGGTGCCGTCGACTCGATGGACGTCCGCGAGTACCGAGCGGCAGTCGAGCGATTGGGCGACGACGCGGTCCGGGCCAACCCGATGGTGCTGGTCATCCTGGCTCGCTTCTTCGACACCGCGGCGATGTTCGAGGGTCGAGAGCGCGCGATCGAGCGCGCAGAGCAGATCAACGCAGAGACCGGTGACGACGCACTCGGGCGCGCGATTGAGGCCGAGCGCGCCAACGACCTGGTCCGTCTGGGCAGGTTCGACGAGGCAGAGGCGTGGGCTCGCAGGCTGCTCGAGCAACTGGGGCCGTCCGAGCTCCTCACGCGCGCCAGGGTCCTGTCCTGCCTCGGTCGAGCGGTGTGCTGGCATTACGACGCCGACGGCCGCCGGGATCTGGCGTCGCTGCGTGAGGCGGACGAGCTGATGGCTGAGTCTTCCTCGGCCTACGTTCGGCTGGGGATGCGCGCCGCGGCAGCGGGGCTCGCCCCGTATCGCGCAATGTGGATCCAGTACGCGAGGGGCGACGTCGAGGGGGCGATCGAGCGCCTCGACGAGGCGTTGGGCCAGATCACTGATCGACCCCGACGCTGGGCCTACCTCCTCACGATGCGCGCGGAGGCCGCGCTCGAGCTCGGCCGCCACGACGAGATGCAGCGCAACATCGACGACGTCCTTCGCGTCGCGACGCAACTCGAGGACGAGCAGCTTCGCGCCTACGCGCACTGGAACGCGATGTCGGCGTCGTCGCGGGCTGGCGACGCCGCCGGCGCGATCGAGCACCTGCGCGCCGTCGAGGCGAACAAGGGCACGTGGTGGCCCATCGCTGGCGCGGACTTCTGCGCGTGGGCGGCGGACGACCTCGGGCGCGTCGGCGAGGTCGCGCTCGCCTACGAGCGCCTCGAGTGGGCGCGGGAGCTCTCGGTCGATGCCGACGCGCTGATCGCGATTGCGGAGGGGTCGCTCCTCGCCCGCCACGGCGACCCCGAGGAGGCAGAGCGGGTCCTGCTTTTGGTGCCGAGCTCGGGGATCGACCCGCGCGAGTACTGGCGGATCGACCTGCTCCGCGCCTACGCCGCGTTCCGCCGCGGCGACCGGGGGGCGGGTGCGCTGGCGGCGCGTGCCTTCGAAGAGGCCGCGGCGATGCGGCTCGGGCACCTGCCACTCACGAAGGAACGCCAGCTCACCGAGCAGCTCATCGCGCTCGCGGTCGAGACGGGACAGCCCGCCGCGTGCGCGCTCGAGGTGGCCGTGCTGCCGATCACGCTGCGGGTGCTCGGTCGCTTCGAGCTCGCCCGCGGCGGGCGGGCCGTCAAGATCTCGCCCGGACAAGGCGCCCAGCTGGTCAAGCTCGTCACGGTCAGCGACGGGCGCATCCCCGCGGAGCGCGCGATCGAGGCGCTGTGGCCCGAGGTCGGCCTCGACGCGGGCCGCAACCGGCTCCGCACGGTGCTCAACCGGCTCCGCGCCGAGGCGGGCGAGGTCGTCGTGCGCGACGGCGAGGCGATCGTGCTCGACGCGTCGATCGCGGTCGACCTGGCCCAGTTCGACCAAGAGTCGCGGCGCGCGCTCGCGCTCGGGCGCTCCGAGCCCACCCATGCCGTGGCGCTCGCGAGGTCCGCGATCTCGAGGTACCGCGGCGACCTGCTGCCCGACGACCCCTACGAGGACTGGGCGGAGATCCCCCGCCAGCACGCACGCCGCGTGGCGCTCGAGCTGCTCGAGCTGTGCTGTGACGTCGCGATGTCGCGGGGGGACCTCGACGAGACGAGCTGGGCGGTCGAGCGCGCGATCGACCTCGTCCCCGACGACGACCGCTGGTACCTGCGCGCGGCCGAGACGCTCGCCGCGCGAGGCAGCCGGGGGGCTGCGGTGTCAGTCCTGCGCCGCGCGCGGCGCGAGCTGTCCAGGCAGGGTCTCGACGAGCCCGAGCGGCTGGTCAGCCTCGAGCGATCCCTCTCGGGCGTGGCCTCGTAGGGGCGCGAACCGCCCGCGAACTGGCTGGCCACGATCGCAGCCACCCGAGCACGCACGTGCAGGTCCAAGCTGTCAAAGAGGGACCTCGCCTCGGGCACTGCCCATCCAGGGCGACCGACTTTCACCCTCTTTACGTCGGCGCTTCGGTACAGACATGTCGAGGACCTGCGGCTCAAAGCTACGCCCACATCGGGCGTTGTTCAAAAGGCTCCTAGTCCGCCCTTGGCTTGAGCGTCGGGAAGGGGACCACCTCGCGGATGTTCGCCACGTCTGCGACGATCATCGCGAGCCTGTCGATGCCGATCCCGAGCCCCGCGGTCGGGGGGAGCCCGTACTCGAGCGCGACGACGAAGTCCTCGTCGAGCTCGAAGGCCTCGTCGTCGCCCAGCGCTCGCGCCTGGGCCTGGGCCTCGAACCGCTTGCGCTGCTCGTCGGGGTCCGTCAGCTCGGAGAACCCGTTCGCAAGCTCGCGCTGGACGCAGAACGCCTCGAAGCGCTCGGTGAGCAGGTCGTCGCCGCGCAGCCGCCGAGCGAGCGGCGAGACCTCGAGCGGGTACTCGGTGACGAACACCGGGTCCCAGATCTCGGGCTCGACGACGGCGTCGAACAGCGCCATCAGCAGCTTGCCCGTGCCGGCGGCGGCCAGGGCGTCGCCGCCTGCGTCGGCGAGCAGCTCGCGCAGCCGCTGCTCGTCGGTGTGCACCGACACGTCCGTCGAGAGGCGCTCGGAGACGAGCTCGGCCACCGTGCGCCGCGGCCACGGCGCGGCCATGTCCAGGTCGCGGCCCTGGTAGGCGATCGACGTCGAGGCGCACACGTCGTGGACGCAGCCGGCGATCAGCTCCTCGGTCAAGGTCATCATGTCCTTGTAGTCGAGGTACGCCGCGTACACCTCGACGGTCGTGAACTCGGGGTTGTGCTTGGGGCTGATCCCCTCGTTGCGGAAGAGCCGGCCGAGCTCGAAGACGCGCTCATAGCCCCCGACGACGAGCCGCTTGAGCCACAGCTCGGGGGCGATCCGAAGGGTGAAGTCGGCGTCGAGCGCGTTGTGATGCGTGGAGAACGGCAGCGCGCCCCCGGAGTGCACCGCGTTCAGGATCGGCGTCTCGACCTCGACGAAGCCCTGGGCCCAGAGCCGCTCGCGCACCGCGCGGGTGAGCGCGAACCGCTTGGACAGCGCGACGCGCGCGTCGGGGTTCGCCCACAGGTCCGCCTCGCGTCGACGGTAGCGAAGGTCCGGGTCCGAGATGCCGAGCCACTTGTCGCCAAAGCCGTGCCGCGTCTCGGCGAGCAGCACCCACTCGGCGACCTTGACGGACAGCTCGCCTCGGCGCGTCCGGATGACCTCGCCCGTCGCACCCACCCAGTCACCGATGCGCAGCTTGCCGAAGCGCTCGAAGTCCTGCGTGTCGGCCTGCGACGCGAACAGCTGGACCTCGCCGGTCGAGTCACGCAGCGTCACGAAGGCAAGCTTGCCCTGGGGTCGCACGAGCATGGCGCGCCCGGCGACGGCGACCACGGTGCCCGAGGACGCGCCGGTGTCGAGGTGCCCGAACTGCGCGTGGACGTCGGCCGCGAAGGTCGTGTGCGCAAACGAGTACGGGGCGTCGCTCACGCCGCACCGCCGTTGCGCTCGTAGACGAGTCGCAGGCCATGCAGCGTGAGCCAGGGCTCGACGTAGTCGGTCGCGGTGGTGTACGGGGCGATCAGCGAGGAGAGCCCGCCCGTGAGCACGATCGTCGACTCACCGAGGGTCAGCTCGAAGCGCTCGCACATCCCGTCGACCTGGGCGGCGAAGCCGTAGAGCACGCCGGACTGGATCGCCTCTTCGGTCGACTGGCCGACGACGGCGCGCGGCTCCACGAGCTCGACGGCGCGCAGCGCGGCGGCGTGGGTGTACAAGGCGTCGAGGGAGATCGCCACGCCCGGGGCGATCGCGCCGCCCAGGTACTCGCCGTCCGACGAGATCGCGTCGAAGGTCGTCGCGGTGCCGAGGTCGACGACGACGCACGGGCCGCCGTAGAGGTCGAAGGCGCCGACCGCGTTCGCGATCCGGTCCGCGCCCACCTCCTTTGGATTTGCATAGCGAATCGGCATGCCGGACTTGGTGCCGGGGCCGAGCACGACGCAGTGGGCTGCAGGGAGCCACCGCGCCGCCATGCGGCGCAGCTGACCGGTCACCTCGGGGACCGACGAGCTGATCGCGACGCCCGACACGGTCCCGACGAGGTCGAGGCCCTCGAGGTCCAAGAGCTGGGTGATGACCACGGCGTACTCATCGGTGGTGCGAGACGAGGCCGTCGAGAGGCGCCAGTGGAACGCGAGACCGCGGGCGGACTCCCCCTCCGAGGCGATCGCCGCGCTCGCGCCGTGGCCGTTCGGCGACGGCTCGCCGTCACGGGCGTAGAGGCCCACGACTGTCTCGGTGTTGCCGACGTCGATCGCGAGCAGCATCACGACATCATCCCTCGTGCAGGTCGAGGCCAAGGTCGAGGACGCGGACGCTGTGCGTGAGGGCGCCCGAGCTCACCGCATCGACGCCGGCTTTGGCGTAGGCGGGCGCGGTCGCCACCGTGATGCCCCCCGAGGCCTCGACGAACGTCTCGGGACGCGTTGTCCGGATTCGAGTGACGCACGCAGCGACGCGGGCGGGATCCATGTTGTCGAGCAAGACCGCGGTCGCGCCCGCGGCGATGGCCTCGACTGCCTGGGCCTCGGTGTCGCACTCGACCTGGACCCGTGTCGACGGGTAGCGGCTGACCGCCGCTCGCACGGCGTCGCTGATCGACACGACGCCAAGATGGTTGTCCTTCAAGAGGACCGCGTCGGAGAGCGACGCGCGGTGGTTGGTGCCGCCACCGGCGCGCACCGCGGCCTTCTCCAAGGCGCGCAGTCCCGGCGTGGTCTTGCGCGTGTCCAGCACGACCACGCGCTCGTTCACGGCGTGCACTGCATCGACCAGTGTGCGCGTCGCCGTCGAGATCCCCGAGAGGTGGCACAGGAAGTTGAGCGCGGTGCGCTCCGCGGCGAGGATCGACCGCATGGAGCCCGTGACCGTCGCGATCACGTCGCCGCCGGCGACTCGGTCCCCGTCGTGGAGGAAGAAGGCCACCTCGAGCGCCGCGTCGACGAGTCGGAACGCGGCACGTGCGCAGGCCTCGCCGGCGAGGACGCCGTCTTCTCGCGTGACGACGTCGGCGCTCGCCACGACTGCCTCGTCGATCAGCGCCCCGGTCAGGTCGCCCGCAGGCCCGAGGTCCTCGTCGAGCGCCAGGCGAACCGCGCGCTCGACCTCGGCGGTGGGGGGATCGACGCTCACCGCGTCGCGGTGAGCACGAGTCGCCGCCTCCACTCGTCGAGCACCAGGGGGAACTCCTCTCGCACGTGACAGCCCCGCGACTCCTCGCGGCGAAGGGCAGCGGTCAAGAGGGCCTCCGCACAGGTCACCAGGTTCGCGAGCTCGGCAGCCGCCGGGCCGTCGCCGGTCGCCGCGCTGCTCGCCGCAGCCACCGCCGCACGCGCCGAGTGCAGGCTCGGAGCGGAGCGCACCACGCCCGCGCCCCTCGTCATCGCGCGCTGGAGCCCCCGACGAGCCTCGGCGACGTCCCAAGTCGCCGAGGCGCTCGAGGGGATCGCTGCGATGTCCGCCGGCAGCATCGGGATGCCACCTTCGCGACCGAGCAGCGCGCGCATCGCGCCCGTCGGCGACGGACCACGCTTCCCGGACTCGATGCCGTCGGTCACGCGTGCGGCGAAGACCATGCCCTCGAGCAGCGAGTTCGACGCGAGCCGGTTCGCACCGTGCACGCCGGTGCAGGCCACCTCGCCGACCGCGAAGAGCCCCTCCAGCGCGGTCGCGCCGTCGAGGTCCGTGACGATGCCCCCGGCCAGGTGGTGGGCGGCCGGGGCGATGGGCAGCCAGTCCGTCGAGGGGTCAAGGCCGGCCTCCGCGAGGCTCGCCGAGAGCGTCGGGAACCGAGCCGCGAACTCCTCGAGTCCCGTGGCGTCCAGCCACAGGTGCGAGACCTCGTCACGTGCCATCTCCGCCGCCATCGCGCGGCTGACCACCGCGCGCGTGGCGAGCTCGTCGACGAAGCGGTCGCCCGCGGCGTTCCGGAGCAGTGCGCCGTGCCCTCGCAGCGCTTCTGAGAGCAAGGGCCGCGGCATCGCGGGGTGGTGCAGCGCGGTCGGGTGGAACTGCATGAACTCGACGTCGGCGACGGGCACGCCGGCGCGCAGCGCGATCGCGAGGCCGTCGCCGGTCGCGGCGTGTGGATTCGTCGTGACCTCGAAGAGCTGGCCAGCCCCACCGGTCGCGAGGACCACCACCGAGGACTCGAGCTCGTGGCGCCCGGACTCGTCGCGCACGGCGACGCCGCAACAGACGCCCTCTTCGACCAAGAGGTCGACCGCGACGGCGTGCTCGCGGATCTCTGACACGGTCCCTTGGGTCGCGGCCACCAGTGCTCGCTCGACCTCCGCGCCCGTTGCCGCGCCGCCGGCGTGGAGGATCCTTGCGTGGGAGTGCCCTCCCTCCCTCGCGCGCTGCAGGGCGCCCGATGCCTCTCGGTCGAATACCGCGCCGAGCGCGATGAGCTCCTCCACCCGCGCGGGACCCTCGTCGACGAGGACCCGGACCGCGTCGACGTCGCAGAGTCCCGCGCCGGCCTGCAGCGTGTCAGCCAGGTGCGAGTCGGTCGAGTCCTCGTCGTCGTGCAGGACCGCGGCGACGCCGCCCTGTGCCCAGCGCGTGGTCGTCTCGGCCAGCGCTGCCTTCGTGACCACGCCGACCTTGATGCCGGCATCGGCGAGCCGCACGGCGACCGACAGCCCGGCGACGCCGCTCCCGACGACCAGGGCGTCCACTGCCATCAGCCCCGCCCAACCACGGCTTCGAGGTTGTCCACCAGTCGCACGCCCTCGACGGTGCCGGCGATGAGGAGGCGGACCCGCGCGCCAGCAACCGCTTCGGTGAGTGCCCCAAGTGAGTCGGGGTCCACGATCGCAGCGTATGCCAGCGCCAGGCCGGGATCCTCGCTCGCGACTGCCTGCATCGCCTCGGTCGCCGCGAGGACGGTCCCGGCGCGCTCGAGCGCGTCGCGTCCGGCTCGCAGCGCGCGATGCAGCGCCCTCGCGGTGACCCGTCCGAGCTCGCTGAGCCTGACGTTGCGGCTCGAGAGCGCGACGCCGTCGTCCTCGCGCACGATGGGGCACCCGACGATCTCGGCGGGGAGCGCCAGGTCCTCCACGAGGCGACGCACGACGCAGAGCTGCTGGTAGTCCTTCTCCCCGAAGTAGGCGACGCACGGCCCGGTGAGCACCACCAGCTTCGCGACCACCGCGGCGACCCCGTCGAAGTGCCCCGGGCGGTCCGCGCCCTCCAGGGTTTCGGCGATCTTCGCCACGTGGATCGTGGTGCTCGGCGACGGCCACCTCGGCCACATCTCGGCCGTCGAGGGGGCGAGCACGGCGGTGACCCCGGCGCGCCGCGCGACCTCGAGGTCGTCGGTGAGGACCATCCGGTACGCCGCGAAGTCCTTTGGGTCGTTGAACTGGAGCGGGTTCACGAAGATTGTCGCCAGCGAGACGTCGCACTCGGCGCGGGCACGCTCGAAGAGCGAGACGTGCCCGGCGTGCAGCGCGCCCATCGTC
>PMON01000075.1 GCA_003162395.1 Acidimicrobiaceae bacterium | reverse complement strand
CCCCGCGGCCCGAGCTCGCGCGAGAGCGCCTTGGTGAGGGCGAGCCCTGCGGCGCGCGACGCGGAGGTCGGCGTCGTGTTGGCGTCCGGCGCCTTGGCGCTGATCGCGAGCACGTTGACAATCGCGCCGCCTCGCTCGAGGTGCGCCGAGCCCCGCCGCGCGAGGCGAGCCGCAGCCAGCACCTTCAGCTCGAAGTCGTCCTGCCACTGCTCGTCGGTCGAGTCCACGACCGGCACTGCTGACGCCCGGCCGGCGTTCGACACGATGCCGTCGAGCCGCCCGAACCGATCCGCAGCCCCGTCCACGAACGCGTCGAGGGCGGGGCCGTCGGTGACGTCGACCTGCGCGACGAAGGCGTCGCCACCTGCAAGCGCTGCTCTGGCTGCGTCGAGGCGTCGCTCGTCGCGGCCGCACACCGCGACGCGGGCGCCCTCGCCGACGAGTCGGCGCGCGAGTGCGAGGCCGAGCCCGTCCGTTCCTCCAGTGACGATCACCGCACGTCCCTCGAGCTCAAGGTCCATCTGACTGGCTCCCGTCTCTCGCGAGTGTCGAGTTTGTCCTCGTCGACCCGGACCCTCGGACCGCGAGTCCGACTGACAGTCGGCGCAGCTGCGCCGCGGACCTCACGTGCACCACCCGGAGCTCGTCGCGGGGCGGGTTGGCGAGGAACGCACCCATCTCGACGTGGCGCTGGGCGTGCGTGGTCCACGCCCACGCGATGATCGAGATCTCCGGATCTCTCCGCAACAAGTTGCGGAGCCGCTCTTTGTTGCCGTTCCACAGCTCCTCTCGGAGCACGGCGCGGCGCAGTGAGCGTCGCAGCACCCGCGACATCACGGTCCGACGAGGCAGGTCCAGCAGCACGACCGTGTCGGCCCTCTCGAGGAGCAGCGGGGCGATCTGGCGGTAGTTGCCGCACACGACCCACCGCTCGTCGTCCATGAAGGCGGCGACCGCCGCGCGGAACTGCGCATCGTCGAGCGGGGTCCAGTCCGCCTGGTGGAAGATGGCGTCGAGCTCGACGTGGGGGATCGCTCGGCAGGCGGCGATCCGGCGCGCGAGGGTGGTCTTCCCGGACCCGCTCGTGCCGCGGATGATGATCCGGCGCGCATTGAGGGGGAGCTGCACCGAGACCCCAGGCGCCACTCGACGATGGTACCGCCCTACGATCCGCGCCATGGCTGACGAGGTGGGACCCTCGTCGATCGTCACACGCCTCGTCACCGTCGTGTTCCTGCAGTGGCTCGGGGCGACGTCGGTGCTCCCGTTGCTGCCGCTGTACCTGGGCCAGAAGGGAGCCACGCCCGCGACGATCGGCGTGGTCATGGCCTCGTACTTCATCGGGGGCCTCGTGTTCCAGTTCGTCGCCGGACGACTCTCGGACCGCTATGGGCGCAAGCCCGTGCTCATCGCCGCGCTCGCCTTCTACGCCATCGCCTGCCTCGGGTTCTTGCTGCCGCTCTCGCCGCTCGCGTACGGCGGCATGCGGTTCGTCCAGGGCGCGGCAGCCGGCGCGGCGGAGGTCGCGACCCTGGCAACGGTCGCGCTCGTCGTGCCCGCCGCGGAGCGAGGGCGCGCCTCGTCGCGGATCTACGCGGCCCAGCTCGGCGGCGCGGCGTTCGGGCCCCTCCTCGGTGCGTTCATCGGCATCCGCCTGATGGCCTACGTGTTCATCTTCGCGGCGATCGCCGCGAGCTTCGCGGCGATCCCGGTCCTGCGCAGCAAGCTCGGGCCGAACACGGTGCGCAACAACGAGCCGTTGCCCAAAGTCACGATCGACGCGCGACTCGTGGGGGCGGTCTGCGTCGCCGCCTCGTTCGGGCTCGTGATCGGCGCGTACGAGTCGTGCTGGACGCTGCTCATGGACTTCAAGGGGGC
This sequence comes from Acidimicrobiaceae bacterium, assembly GCA_003162395.1. GTDB lineage: Bacteria > Actinomycetota > Acidimicrobiia > Acidimicrobiales > RAAP-2 > Palsa-459. Next base: position 7,014 of record PMON01000075.1, on the reverse strand, counting down.
CTCGTCGTTCGAGCTCGGGATCTCCTGGACGTTGTTCGCGCTGCCCTACGTCGTGTGCTTCCGGTTCGGGGGCTGGTTCGCGGACCACACCGACCGACGGATGTTCGCGACGTTCGGGATCCTGAATGCGTGCGCGTTCTGCGCGATCTACCCGCTGCTCAGCGTGCCTGGGCTCCTGGCGCTCAGCTGCTTCGAGGCCCTGGGCACGTCGCTCGCGCTGCCCTCGGCCCAGTCGATCCTGACCGAGGGTGCGGACCCGAGGGAGATGGGTCGGCGCCAGGGGGTGTTCACGACGGCCCAGACCGGCGCGATGGCCATCTCCGCGATGGTCTCAGGCTCGCTCTTCGAGGCGGGCCCCGCCGTGCCGTTCGTCACGATGGCCGGCGTCGCTGCCGGCGTCGCCTGCTTGATCCCCGTGATCTGGCGGCGCACGCCAGGTCGTGTCGCGACGCAGGTCGCCGGGGCGAGCCAGCCGCAATGAGGCGGACGCGACCTCGGGGCAGTCGCTGAGCCGCGTCGCGTCATCGAGCGACCGAGACGTGCGCTCGTGCGGCCGTCGTCATGCCACATGAGGCCAGAACGCAGCACTGCGGTGGCGCCCTTTCGGGCGCCACCGCAGTGACCGAGTGACCGGTGAGTTGACTACGAGTGCCAGGTCGACGTGAAGAAGAGCACGGCCTGGTTCGGCTGCAGGACCGGCTTCGCGGGTGCTGGCGTCTCGAAGGTCTTCCAGTTCTGCACGTAGGACTTGGCCGCGACGCCGAGCACGACGCGGTCGGTCCACAGATACGGGAGGTCCTTGTTGATCTGGGCGTTGACCGCCGCCCACGCGTTGTTCCTCGCGGTCGTCGACGTCTGCGCCATGGCCTTGAGCATCAGTGCCTCGGTCTTCGGGTCCAGGTTGTTGGCGAAGTTGAGGTGTGACTTCGTCGAGAACCAGGGGTAGTTCAGGTCCGGCGACACGCCACCGAACTGCGCCCAGGTCACGGCCTGGTACGCGCCGAAGATCGCGTCACCGATCAGGTTGCCCTGCGGGGTGCCGGACAGCGTCACGGTGATGCCGATCTTGCTCATCATCTGCTGGACGAGCGTCGCAGCCCTGGCCACGGCCGGGTCGCCCGACACGTAGGTCAGGGTGAACTTCCGCTTGGAGGCCGCTACCTTCTTCACGTAGGACTTGGCCGTGGTGACGTTGAACTTCGGGTACGACTGCTTCCGGTAGTACGGCGAGCCGTGCTCGAAGATCCCGTCGATCACGACGGACTCCCCTGAGTCGACCACCGAGACGAACTTCGATGGGTCGAGCCCGTACGCACAGGCCTTGCGCATGTTGATGTCCGTGAACGGCGATCCCTGCGGAAGAATGTGCAGGTTGGGCTTGCAGTTCAACATCATGCAGTTCGAGCTCGGCGCGTACGCGGGGGTCTTCGGGTAGTCGAGCGTGAAGTTGTAGCCGCCACCGAGGTGCGGGAACTGCTTGGTGATGTCGCCCTCGCCCTCGTGGATGATGTCCACCGCACCGCTCTTAAGCGCGGCGAACCTCGTGGGGCCGTCCGGGATCGAGTGGTACTCGACCTGCGCGAGGTACGGCAGACCCGGTCGCCAGTAGTGCGTGTTCTTGACGCAGACGAACGCCACGGTGTAGTCCCACGAGCTGAACACGAACGGCCCGGTGCCGACGGGGTCACCCGTGTAGTCGTTGTTCTTGCCGTTCCCAGAGCCGAGCGTGTGCGGCGCGGCGATGAAGGCGATCTGCTGCTCGGCCAGCGTGTAGGGGAAGGTCGTCCACTTGTACCTCGTGAGGACCGTCACGGTCTGCTTCGCGGCGTTGAGGGTGTAGCCCTTGATGAGCGCCCTGACCGCGTTGCCGGTCAGCCCCGAGTTGAAGTCCGCGACCAGGTTCGCGTAGATGGCCTGGGCGTTGCACGGCGTACCGTCGTGGAACTTCACGCCCGCTCGCGCAGCGATGGTCCACTCGTTGTAGCCGGCGTTGTGCGTGAGCGACTTGGCCAGGTACGGATAGACGGTCTTGCCGTCGGACGCGACCACCATGAGCGGGTCGTAGACCGCGCGCGCATAGCAGAAGCCCGACGTGTCCATGTTCGCGTAGTCCGGCGTGAACGGCTTGTTCTGCTCGGAGATCACACCCATCTTCAGGGTGCCTCCCAGCTTGATCCTGCCGTCAACTGCACCGGCTACGCCGGCCTCGGCAATCTGGTCGACCACGGCTCCAGCTGCAACCACGCCACCAGCGGCCGCGGCGGATTGCGTAAGGAACTGTCGTCGGTCGTAGGTGTTAGTCACGTGACCCCCTCCATCTGGCAGGCCCAGGCGGACCTGCATCTCACCGTGGCCCTTCGGCCCTCTCGGCGCGACGATAGCAACACTGCGCGCGTCGAAGTGGTCGCCCATGCGTCGTGCGCGGCTCGTTGCGGAACATTGTTTTGTCATGTCACCGCGCACCTGTCACAGGGACGCGCACCTGTCACAGGGAATCGCGTGTGTCATCCTGCAACCACCAGTTGCACTCGTCGACGCCGCACGTCACGCCTCATTTCGTCAATGGCTGACACAAAAATGTTGGTCGCGCACGGTGGGGGTGTCACCTGCACGCACTCGATCGCGGCGCGACTCAGGTGGTGGCGCCGCGTCGTGGGTCGAGGACATCGCGCGGCTGCAACGTGAAAAACCCGTCGGCGAAGAGCGCGTCGAGCACGAGTGACGCGTCGCCGTCCCACGCGAGCGAGGTGGCCTGCGCACGGCTCATCCGTCCCGTCACGAGGCGCATGAGCTCGAAGCTGGTCGTGTGCAGCGCGATGGGCGAGGCCGTGCCCTCGATCAGTTGGTCGCCGTCCTCGGTGGTCACGACCACGCCTGGCGCGTCACCCGATGTCAGCATCGCTGCCATCCGCTCGGCTGCACGGCGTGCGCCGACGCGGACCGAGTCCGTCGTCGTGTCGCCTTCGACCCCGAGCGCCTGGGCGATGTCGAACTCGTGGGTCACCACGTCGAACGCCAGCGCCAACAGCGACGGCGGCGCGTCCGAGACGTCGACGGGGAGGTCGCGCCACTCGTCGAGGACCTCGGCCACCGGCTCGTCTCGGTGGCGAAGCACCTGGGCGCCGGTCCAGTCGCTGAACCCGTCCGTTGGCATGCGTCCCGCCCGGCGATCCTCGAGCAGCCCGGTCAGGTGCCCGACCACGTCCTTCACCGTCCAGGCGGGACAGCACGGCACGAACGTCGCAAGCGACTCGGTGTCGAGCGTCCTCGTCATCGAGTCGATGCGCCGCTGGGACGCCTCGTAGCTCGTCCGCAGCTCGTTGAGATCAAGGTCTGTCATACGCACGACACTACGGCGTGAGGAGCTTTCGGAACCGACGAGAGGTCAGGACGATCCCCGCGAACGACATGACGACGAGGTAGCCGGCGTGCCCCGCCATCGCCCAGTTGAAGACGCCGAGGTTGCACCCGCGCGCCAGCGCGACGCCCTGGTACAGGGGCGTCGCGCGCACGACGAGCTGCAGCCACCCGGGGTACTGGCCGATCGGGAAGAACGTCGCCGAGAACAGGAACATGGGCAAGAGCGCCAGCATCACGAGGTCGAAGTCCTGCCAGCTGCGCAGGAACGTGCAGGCCGCCATGCCCGCGCTCGCGAAGGCGAGCGACGTGAGGATCGCGATCGGCAGGCACAGGATCGCCCACGCTGAGAGCGTGTCGCCGAGCGCCCACATGCACACGAGGAAGCTGACCGAGTAGAGCGAGCCCCGCGTCAGGCACCACGACAGCTCGCCGAGGGCGATGTCCTCGACGCTGAGAGGGGTCGCCATCACCGAGTCGTAGGTGTGGTCCACGCGGAGCCGGAAGAACGTGTTGAACGTCGCGTCGAGCATCGAGCCGTTCATCGCCGACGTCGCGAGCATGCCGGGGGCGACGAACGCCGCGTAGGTGACGGCCCGGTTGGCGACGTGCACGTCGCCGATGAGGTGGTTGAGCCCGATGCCGAGGCTGAGCAGGTAGAAGAGGGGCTCGAAGAACCCCGACACCAAGAAGTACCAGCCCTTGCGGTAGATCATCGTGTTGCGCTCGAGCATGTGGACCGCCCGGCGCGAGCCGAAGGCGCCGGTCGGGAAGACGCGCAGCGTCGAGGCGAGTGCCATCAGGCCTCGAGTCGCTTGCGGAAGTTGCGGTCGCACAGGTACGCGCCGAGCACGGCGAGCGCCACGAGGACCCCGACGTGGTACCCGGTCGTCGCGAGCGACCCCTGGCCAAGCGCCAGGGTCCGGCAGATCGCGACGCCGTGGTACAGCGGCACGAACTGGACCACGACGCGCAGCCACGAGGGCAGCTGGCTGATCGGGTAGAAGCTCCCCGAGAAGAGGAACATCGGGATGATCGCGAAGCGGTAGAAGACCGGGAATGACTTCTCGTTCTCCTGGGTGGCCGTGAACGCCGCGATGGGCGCGGCGTAGGCGAGCCCCGTGAGCACCCCGGCGAGCGGCAGCAGCACCGCCCAGGGGCTGAGCAGCGTCTGGAACGCCTCGAGCACGCAGGTGTAGATGACGCCCACCATGGCCACGTGCACCGCGACCCAGCTGAGCTTGCCGATGACGAGGTCTCGGGGCGTGATGGGCGTGGACACCGCGGTCCAGTAGCTCCGCGTCCACTTGAACGACGCGAGGATTGGCCACATCGACTCGTTGGACGCGATCTGCATGCCCGTCATCGCGAGCAGCGCGGGCGCGACGAACTCGAGGTACGTGACGCCCGACACGCCGCCGGAGTGGTGGTTCACGAGCTTGCCGACGCCGAGCCCCATCGAGGCGAGGTACAGGACCGGGAACAAGAAGCTCGAGATGACCTGGCCCCGCCACGTGCGAGACCAGAACGTGGCGTGGTACCAGAACGCGCGACGCCACGGCGCCCACCCGAGGGTGGGCTGCACGGGCCTCGTCGTGGCCACCTGGGTCACCTCGGTCGATGCTGTCGTGTTCGTCGTCATCTCAGTCCACCAGTGTGCGACCGGTCAGTCGCAAGAACACGTCCTCGAGGGTCGAGCGCCGAACGAGCGCGCTCAGCGGCGCGAGCCCTCGGGCGTGGACGGCCGCGAGCGCCTCGTCGCCGTCGCCCACGTAGAGCAGCAATCGGTCCGGCAGCTCCTCGACCCGATCGGCGAGGTCCGCCACGGCTGCTGCGCGCGGGCCGTGGCCGTCCATCCCGAAGCGCAGCTCGAGGACCTCTCGCGTCGAGTGCTGCTGGATCAGCGCCTGGGGGGCGCCTTCCGCGACGATCTTGCCGCGGTCCATCACGACCAGGCGATCGCAGAGCTGCTCGGCCTCGTCCATGTAGTGCGTGGTGATGACCAGCGTCACGCCCTCTGACTTGAGGCGGTAGAGCCGCTCCCAGACGAGGTGCCGGGCCTGCGGGTCGAGCCCCGTGGTCGGCTCGTCGAGGATCAAGAGGTCAGGGTCAGAGATGAGCGACCGGGCGATCGTCAGGCGGCGCTTCATGCCGCCGGAGAAGTTGTCGGCCTTTTCGTTCGCGCGCTCGGACAGCTGGGTGAACTCCAAGAGCTCGGTCGCACGCCGCTTGATCTCCGCGCGCGGGAGATCGAAGTACCTGCCGTACATCATGAGGTTGTCCATCGCGGACAGCTCGAGCTCCAAGGAGTCCTCCTGGGGCACGAGCCCCAGGCGAGCCCGGATCTGGGGCCCTTTGGTCTTCGGGTCCTGTCCGAGCACGGTGAGCGAGCCCTCGGTCGGCGGCGAGATGCACGACACCATCTTCATCGTGGACGTCTTGCCCGCGCCGTTGGGCCCGAGGAAGCCGAAGCTCTCGCCGCGGTAGATCTCGAAGTCGATGCCGTCGACGGCCGTGAAGTCGCCGAATCGCTTGACGAGTCCACGGGCGGCAACGAGCGACACGCGGGAATCCGGGGTTAACACCTGCGCCACGCTACAAGGTGGGTCAGTCACCATTGCCGCCGCGACGAGGACCTGTCGGCAAGACTCGCAGCATCCGAACGCCGCTCGACCCAGCCCGCGCATGACCGACCTGGTCGACCGCGTCCCTGAGGGCGACTTGGCGTTCCACGTCGAGCAGCACGGCATCGACTTCATCGCCGAGTCCGAGCGCTGGGCGACGCCGCGGGCCGTCGCGGGGCTCTGGGCTGGCGCGAGCGTCAACGTGGAGTACCTCGTCTACGGCGCAATCCTCGCGAGCTTCGGGTTCAGCTTCGTCCAGACGGTCGTCCTCATCGTGATCGGCAACCTCTCCTGGGCGCTCGTCGGCCTCACCTCCCTGCAGGGCCCGCAGGCAGGGACAACGACGTTCACCATCAACCGGGCGCCCTTCGGGCCGAACGGGTCACGGGTCATCGCGGCTCTCAACTGGCTGACCCAGATCGGTTTCGAGGTCGAAGGGCTGATCCTCATCGTCGGGGCTGGCCTCGTCCTCGCCCACCAAGGCGGCCTCCCTGCCTCGAACTGGCTCAAGGCGCTCCTGATCCTTGGCGCCGTCGCAGTCCAGGTCGTGCTGCCGTTCCTCGGCCACGCGACGATGGCCAGGGTCCTTCGCTGGCTGATCGTGCCCTTCGTCATCATCTACGTCGTGCTCGCCTGCTTCGCGGCGGGGCACGCGCACGTGTCGGCGCCCGCCGCAAGCAACGTGAACTGGCAGCTGTGGACCGCGGGGCTTGCCTTCACGATCACGCTGTCGGGGCTCGGGTGGACCGAGAACGGCAACGACTACTCGCGGTACCTGCCCTCGAGCGTCTCGGGCCGCTCGGTCGTTGGGTGGATCCTCTTGGGGACCGCGCTGCCCGAGATCGCGCTCATGACGCTCGGCTCGGCCCTCTTCACGTTCGTAGGGACGAACGCCTCGTGGAACGGCTCCTCGCCGTTCAACGCGTTCGTGAGCCAGCACACACTCCCTGGATGGTTCGTCGCGGTGTTCATGTGCTTCATCGTCGTGCAGCTCTTCGGCATCAACAGCCTCGACCTGTACTCGTCGGGCGTC
>PMON01000030.1 GCA_003162395.1 Acidimicrobiaceae bacterium | reverse complement strand
ACCAGCGGTCGTGGACGACGGCGACGCGGTCAGGTTCGTCGGCGCGTTCAGCTGGCTGGTGGCTGCCTGCGGGCCGCCGAAGCTAGAGGTCCCGGAGGCGAGATACCCAGGCGAGGCCTGCGCGGTCGCCGTCACGTAGTAGCTGCTGCCCGCAGAGCCCTGCGTGTAGCTCAGCCCGGTCGTGTTACCGCCGGACAGCACGTTCGACGTGGTGATGCAACCGAAGGGGAATGGGAAGACGCACGCGTTGAACGTGTAGAGCTGGCCAACAGGTGCGTTCGACGACGGCGCCGTCACCGCGATCGAGCCGGGGACCGTGCCGTAGGCGAGGATCGGCGTGGGCGGCGTGGCGAGCTGGACCGTCGCCATCGTCGGTCCGACCGAGGCGGTCGTCGCCGCCAGGTAGCCGTTCGACGCGTTGGCGGTGATCGTCACGTAGTAGCTGGTGCCCTGGACGAGCCCGGTGAGCTGGGCGCCCGAGGCGTAGTTGGCGTTGGACACGCAGCCGGTCGTCATGCCGACGTTGGTGCAGGCCTTGGCCGTGTAGGTCTGGCCGCCGGGCGCGTTGGACGAGCCCGTGTAGGCGATCGTGACCGCACCAGCCGTCGTGGTTGACGACGACACGGTGGTGATCGTCGGCATGGCGAGCTGTGTCGTCGCCTGCGCCGAGGACGACGTCGGTGAGGTCGCGCTCGCGTACGCGAGGCTCGACGAGTTGGCGGTGATCTGGACGTAGTAGCTGGTGCCCGGGCTCAGCCCCGTGATCAGGGAGCCGGAGGTGAAGCCCGCCTGGACGACGCAGTTCTGGGTCATCGAGCTGTTCGTGCACGCCGTCGCCGTGTAGCTCCCGGTCGTCGGGCCGGCCGAGTTGGTGTACGTCGCCGTGATCGCGCCAGCGGTCGTGGTCGACGACGCCACGGCGGGCAGGCCGGGCGCGAAGACCTGGCTCGTGGCCGCCTGCGGTCCGCCCACACCGGACGTACCCGAGCCCAGGTACCCGCCCGACGGCTGGCCGGTCACCGTCACGTAGTAGCTGGTGCCGGGCGAGCCGACCGAGTAGTTGAGCCCGGTCGCGTTGCCGCCCGAGAGGACGTTGATCGTGGTCACGCAGCCGGAGGTCATCGCCGCGTTCGTGCAGGCCTTGACCGTGTAGAGCTGGCCGACCGGGGCGCCCGCGAGAGTCGTCGTGAAGGTGATCGTGCCGGGTGCCGCGCCATACGCGAGGACCGGCGTGGTCGGTGTCGACAGCTGGATCGTCGCCGTGGTCGGCCCGTACGCGGACGACGTCGAGCCGATGTAGATCCCGTTGTTGACCGCCGTGATCGTCGCGTAGTAGTTGGTGCCGGCGGTGAGCCCGCTGAACTGGGCCCCGGAGAGGTACGCGGCGTGCGACACGCAGTTCAGCGTCATCGCGGCGTCGGTGCAGGCCATGGCCGTGTAGGTCTCGCCGCCGGGGGCGTTCGAGGACCCCGAGTAGCTGATGGTGATCGCGCCCACCGTCGTGCTCGACGGCGAGGCGGCGTTGATGATCGGGGTGTTGAGCTGCGTCGAGGCGAGGGTCGAGGTCAGAGAGGTCGGCGACGTGGCGCTCACGTAGCCGGCCGGCGGGTTCGCCGTGACCGCGACGTAGTAGCTCTGGCCACCGACGAGGCCCCCAAAGGTGCCGCCCGAGGTGATCGCACCGGTCACACAGCCGTTCGTCATGGACGAGTTCGTGCACGCCGTGGCGCCATAGCTCGCCGGCGCTGCACCGACCGAGTTGACGAACGTCACGATGATCGCGTTGCCGGTGGTCATCGACGTGACCGAGGTCGGGATCCCGGGTGCGTTCAACTTGCTCGTGTCGGCATGCGAGGCCACACCCGTCGCGGGGGAGGCGAAGTACCCCGACGACGCGTTGGCGGTGATCGTGACGAAGTAGGTGGGTCCTGCCGAGCCTTGTGCGTAGGCAAGTCCCGCGTAGTCGTTGCCGGCCGTGAAGTTCGCGTTGGACACGCAGCCGGTCGTCATCGCCGCGTTCGTGCACACCTTGACGGTGTAGGTCTGACTGGACGCGGCATTCGCTGGGGCCGTGAACGCAACGTTGACCGCGCCCGCGACGGCGCCATAGCCCAGCGTGACCCCCGTCGGGGCGGTCAGCTGCGTGGTCGCGAGCGTGCCCGACGACACCGCCGTCGATGCGGGGAGGTACGCCGCCGACGGCGAGTTCGCGGTGATCTGGACGTAGTACGTGGTGCCCTGGGTGAGCCCGGTCACCTGGGTCGTCCCGGGGCTGATGGCCTGGGCGATGCAGGACGTCGTCATGGCCGCGTTGGTACACACCGTCGCCGTGTACGACGACGGCAGCTGGGGGCCAGCTGACGCGGTGAAGGTCACCGCGATGGCGCCAGCGGTCGTCGCGGACGACGCGACCGAGAAGTTCGTCGGCGCGTTGACCTGGCTGATTGCCTGCTGCGAGGACGACGAGACCCCCGAGCTCGCGGAGGCCAAGTACCCAGAGGAGGCGTTGGCCAGCACGGCGACGTAGTACGTCGAGCCGGGCGAGCCCGCGCTGTAGGCGAGTCCAGTGAGGTTGCCACCGGGGGTCACGGCACCGCTCACGCAGCCGGACGTCATGCCTGCGTTCGTGCACGCAGTCGCGGTGTAGATCTGACCGGGCGCCGCGGGCGTGGGCGTGGCGAAGGTGACCGCGACCGAGCCGGGGACGGTGCCGTAGGCGAGCGTCGGCGTGCCGGGAGCGTTGAGCTGCGTGGTGGCGAGGGTCGGACCTGCGGGCGCCGAGGTCGCCGGGAGATACAGCGGCGACGGGGCAGTCGCGGTGACCGTGACGTAGTAGGTCGTGCCCGGGGTGAGTCCCGTGATCTGGGAGCCAGAGGTGAAGTTGTTCTGCGTGACGCAACCGAAGCCAGGGCCGGAGTTGGCACACGCCGTGGCCGTGTACGACTCGCCGTTTGGCGCGTTCGACGAGCCCGTGAAGGCGACGCTGATCGCTCCTTGGGTGGTCGTCGACGGCGTCGAGGACGTGATGACTGGCTGGGCGAGCTGGATGTACACGTTGAAGGCCGCGCTGAACGCCGGGAAGCCATTCGAGACGTTGGGGTCTGTTGCCTGCAGCTGGTACGCGAGCCCGGCGGTGTCGATGCTGCAGTTCGCGAACGACACGACACCGGAGACCTCGGTCCCGACGCAGTACTGGGAGAGATTCGCCCCACTCGTACCCGTGCCCGAGATGATCGCGAGCGTCACCGGTGAGAGGTCGGTCGTGACGAGGTTGCCGCTCGAGTCCTCGACTCGGATGATCGGCTGGGTCGTGAAGGGCTGGCCGGCGATCGCGCCTGCGGGCGAGACCGCGAAGACCAGCTTCTCGGCGGGGCCGACCACCGGAACCGGCGGCGCGAACGGATCGTCCACAATGAAATTGTTCTGGAAGCTCTGCCCATTCGCGATGTAGACGGTGATCGTGATCCACTCGGGGTTGTTCGCGACGCACGGGGGGGTGACGTTGGAACTAGTAAAGGCTGAGCCGGTCCAGTACTGGACCTGCGTCACGGCGGCGCTGTAACCCGAGGGCAGGTTGAAGTTCGGTGCACCTCCGCCGCTTGACTGGGAGGTCGTGTAGTACGCGAGCGACCCGCACGACGCATACGTCGGGTTCGTCTGCTGCTGGATCTGGGCGATCGCCTGCTGGGAGGCGGTGCGGATCACGGTGTCGATGGAGGCCGCGCTGCGGTGCGTCGCCGATGCCGAGATGGACGTGGCGAACGCGATAAGGAGCGCCACCGACGCGATGCTCAAGATGAGGAGGGCGAACAGCACCTCGAGAAGCGTGTCGCCATCCTCTCGGTGCTCGGAGCGCGACGTGACCCGCTGCGGCGCAGCACGCCGTGTCGAGCTCCGGTCGCCACTCCATCGGTCAGTGCGCACGCGGCGCTCCTTGGTCGTCATGAGAGGAGGAGCCCCACGGAGATGCCCTCGAGCCCGGCACCCTTCATCGTGATGGTCATTGACGTTGGCGTCGTGGCCTGAACCATTGGCGTGCCCGTCTTTGTGGAGGAGGGTTCTTGGTTGCCCGACTGGCACGTGACCTGCGTCGTCCCGAGACCGAACGGTCCGCTGTAGCTGGGCGCGTTGTTGCACGTATCGCCGTAGTTCGAGCCTGGCGAGTTGTTCAAGAGGTGGAGTACCTGATTCGACTGCCAGATGATCGACTCGCTGACGTCAGTCGTCTCGGCGTCCGCGCTGACGAACTGCCAACCCGTGGCAGGCGCGCCGGTGACGGTCGTCACGGTGATGTTGGTGAAGTTGAGTGTGTTGGTGGGACCGAAGCCAGAGTTCGTCTGGTACATCGCCGGGCTGATGCACGACGGCGTCGGTCCGCCCGAGCTTGTCTCAGGCGGCGTGCTGTCCGGGCAGCCGAGCCCGGTGTAGAACGGCTGGATATCGCCCTTCGCGTCCGGCAGGGTGTTGCCGAGGAACGCCTCCGGATAGGTCGGCAGCGGCGAGGCGAACATTGGCTGGTTGCCCGACTCGCTCATGCAGAAGCTGAGGACGTCGCCACCGGGGATCGACGCGACCATCTCCTGGCAAGCCGGCGCCGCGGCCTGGGACGCGTTGTACGCTGAGAAGTCGACGAAGCACAGCGTCTGTGCGTAGTAGCCGTTGCTGACCGTGCCACCATTCGTGGGGGCGAAGCCGCACACGGTGTTGGTCGGGTTCACGATCGGTGAGCCAGCAGTGCTGGGCGGCGCGCTCGCAGAAGGGTCTGCGGTCAGCGAGAACGAGTAGCTGCTCAGCGGCTCGAAGACGGGGAAGACGACTTCGGTCACCGGCTGGACGCTGATCCAGCCTGCCTTGGCCTGCGTGTTCATCAGCGTCGTCGCGGTGGGGTCGCTGCTTTGCAGCGTCGGGGCCGCGAGCGAGCTCGCGATGTCGAACGAGACCGTCGACGATGAGGTGGGCGCCGCCGCGAATCCATTCGCGCAGTACTGGCGCACGAGCAGCCAGTTCGTCCCGTTTGCGACCTCCGCATAGGTGACGACGGTCGTCGATGACCCCGACGTCCACTCGAGCCCCAGCAACTGCGTGCCGGGACCGCACTGCGATGCGCTGGTGTCCGTGGTGATGAGCTCGGAGCTTTGGACGTCCTGGATGAAGTTGGCAGAGGTGACCTGCGCGTCACCCGAGTCGGAGGTGCGATTCGAGACGCTGCCCTGTATCGACAGCACGGCGATGAGTCCCGCAGCGACCGCGCCCATGATGATCGGGAGGATCAGCATGGTGATGAGCAGCTCGATCAGCGTGAAGCCGCCGTCGCTCCCGCGCGTCGGCGGTTCGTAAGCACGCACGGCGCGTTGCCGGCGCAGGATGCGCCGGCACCGCGACCATGGAGTGCGACGGTGACTCACGACACCTTGACCTGGCTGTAGATGCCGTACATCGCAGAGATGAGGGCGACCGCCACGAAGCCGACCACGACGCCCATGAAGATGATGACGGCGGGCTCGAACAGGCTGGTGAAGCGCTTGACCTTCTCGTCGAGGTCCCGGCTGTAGTACTCGGCCGCGACTTCCAGCTGCTGGTCGAGGGTGCCCGTCTCCTCGCCCACTCGGAACATCTGGCGCGCCGCGCCGGGGAACAGGCCCGTCTCCGCGAGCGGGCCAGCGAGCCCCTTGCCCTCCATCATCTGCTCGCGGATGTGCTCGAGGGCGTCGTGGTACACGGCATTGTTCGTGGAATCCGCCGTCACCGTCAGTGCGCGCGGGAGGTCCACGCCGGCCCTGACCATCGAGGAGAGCACCCGGCAGATGCGCTCGAGCACGGCGGCTTGGATCAGGTCCCCGAGCACCGGGGTACGAAGGGCCATCTTGTCGAGGAACGCCCGCCCCTTGGGGGCCCGGAGCGTCGCGATGAACCCGCCGACGGCCACGAGGAGCAGCAGGAACAGGGCCCACCACCACTTGCTGACGAACGCCGACATGCCGAGCAGCAGACGGGTTGGCAACGGAAGCTTGGCGTTGAGGGAATTGAAGAAGGTGACGAAGCGAGGCAGCACGAAGACGGCCAGGACGAACACGACGACGACCGACATGACGAGCACGATGCCTGGGTAGACCATCGCGGAGACGAACTTGGAACGAGCCTCGGTGTCGCGATCGATGTAGTCGGCGAGCTGGTTCAGTGACGAGTCGAGACTCCCGGTCATCTCGGCAGACTCGAGGATGCCGACGTAGTACGAGGGAAACGCCTCGGGGTGCGTCGCAGCCGCGCCCGCGAACGTGTCGCCAGCTCGGAGGTCCTCGATCATCGACTGGATCACCTTGCGCATGAGCTTCTGGGAGGTCTCTTCCAAGATGACCTCCATCGCCTCCATGATGGGGATGCCCGCGCGCATGAACACGGCGAGCTGGCGCGAGAAGTGGCCCACGTCCTTGCGCGGCACCTTCTTCTTCACGATCTCAAACTTGAGGACGCTCTTCTTCTCGGTCACCTCGAGCGGCTGATAGCCGCGCTCGAGCAACGCGAGGTGCGCCGCGCCAGCGGTCTCTGCCTCCTCGGTTCCGGTGACCTTGTGGCCCTCTGCGTTGAGGGCCGAGAAGTGGAACTTCGCGGTGGGCCGGGTGGCCTTGTCGGTGCTCATAGCGTGTACATGCTCCTTACGACCTCGTCTACGGACGTGATGTCCTGAGCCACCAAGCTGATGGCCTCCTCGCGAAGCGTTCGCATGCCCTGCTTCTTGGCGAGGTTTCGCAGTTCCTCCTGGGTTGCCCAACCGACGATCAGTCGCTTGATCTCCGGCGTCATCTGCAAGAGCTCGTAGACGCCGATGCGCTCCTTGAACCCGGTGCCGCCGCAGAAGTTGCAGCCGGTCCCGTGGTAGAAGACCTGCTTGTCGGTCGGGCCGCCGCTCTCCTCATAGAACATCCGCTCTTCGTGCGTGAGCTCGTAGACGGTCTTGCACGACGGACAGATCCTCCGGAGCAGTCGCTGGGCGACCACGGCAAGCACCGATGACGCAATGAGGAACGACTCGATCCCCATGTCCAAGAATCGGTGGAGCCCCGAGACCGAGTCCGTGGCGTGCATCGACGAGATCACGAAGTGGCCCGTGAGGGCGGACTGCGTGGCGACGCGCGCGGTCTCGACGTCTCGGATCTCGCCGACCAGGATCACGTCGGGGTCCTGTCGAAGGATGGACTTGAGGCCGGTCGCGAACGTCAGCCCGGCCTGCTCGTTTGTCTGGATCTGGTTGATCGAGGGGAAGACGTACTCGACCGGGTCCTCGATGGTCATGACGTTGAGCGTCGGGTTGCTCACCTCGCTCAGCGTGGCGTACAGCGTGGTGGTCTTCCCGCTCCCCGTCGGCCCCGCGCACAGCATCATGCCGAAGGGCGCGCGCACGAGCTTCGAGTACGTCTTGTGCGTGTCCGGCGGCATCCCGAGATCCCCGAGCCGGAAGACCGACTTGGTCTTGTCGAGCACTCGCATGACGCAGCTCTCGCCCGCGATCGTGGCGACGGTCGCGACTCGCACGTCGACGTCCTTCCCGTCGATCACCGTCGTCAGCTGCCCGTCCTGGGGGCGACGTCGCTCGACGATGTTCATCCCCGCCATGATCTTGATGCGGCTCACGAGCCCCGCACCCATGACGCTCGGCAGCGAGATGATCTCCTTCAAAGCGCCGTCGACGCGGAATCGGATGCGGACGATCCCGTCGCCGGGCTCGATGTGGACGTCAGAGGCGCGGTCGCGGATCGCCTGGGTGAGGATCCGGTCGACGACCTGGACCACGGGCGCGTCCTCGGACTCGATGTCCGCCGGTGCCTCGGTCTCATTGGAGTGCCGCTTCCGCGTCCCTTCGACCGAGACGAACGCTGCCACCAGGTTGTCCACCCCGACAATCGCCCGATAGTTGGAGTCGATCGCCCACCGGATGTCGCTGAGCGGCGCGATCATCATCCGGACCGGGCGCCCAGCGGTCGTCGCGAGCAGGTCGCGGAGCTCCTCGCTCGGCTCGGCCGCCGCCACGTCGAGGCCCTCCTCGCCAATTCGGACCGGCACCGCCAGCCACTCGCGGGCCACCTGCTCGGGGATGAGTGCCAGTGCCTCAGGCTCGATGTTCTCTCGACGCAGGTTCGACACGGGGACGTCGAGGAACTCGGAGAGTGCCTCGACCAGCCCGCGGTCGTCGAGCAGACCCATCGAAACGAGCACCTCGCCGATCCGACCGCCCGACTCGAGCTGGTGGGCGAGCCCTAGCTCGAGCTGGGACTCATTCACGAGCTGTCGTTCAATCAGGAGGTTGCCGAGTCGGCCCCGCGAGATTCCGGCGAGCTTCTCAGTCGACGTCACGGTCTTGGACGTCACGACGTCCGCCTCGTCGAAGCCGAAGCCGTCGTCGTGCGAGCCGTCGAGCTCGTGGTCCGCGACGGCGAGAGCTGCACCCGAGGTGCGCACCGCGCTTGAGGGCGCCGAGCTGCCCGTGCGAGAGCCAGCGGTCACCAACGCGGCGTCGGTGACCCTCTCCTCGCGCGGTGCTCCTTGCTTATTCCTCTTAAAAGCCACGATTACCCCTCTTTGGGAGTCGACTGATCGCCGTCAGTATGACATGACACTTTTGTGAATAGCCATGGGTTACAGGCAGAGTTTTGCGGGTGTTGATATTCGAATTAGACACACCGATTTGGTCCGCTTGAGCGGGATAGAGAACGTATGCAGAGACGGGCATGCGGCACTTCGCGTGGTCGCCTGGCCACGAGCGGTGTGTCATTGTCCGGGGCCGACCGAATTGACGAGTCGCCCCCAGCGGGACGCCGAGGGCGTCACCGTGACGTCGGCTCCCCGACGAGCACGAGACGTCCCCGACCCAGTGGCGCGATGTTGCTCGAGTCAGGCGCTGCTCACGGCGACGCGCGCTCGAGGGGTCTGTGAAGCGCACATCGATCACGTGCCCCACTCGATGAGGGAGTCATAGGTGGTCGAGTCCACGACCTGGTAGCCCACCGGCTTGCACGCGCTCGACGTGGCGCACGACACACCGTTGAGTCCGTCCCGAGAGCTGGGATTCGCACTCGCCGAGGTCGACCAGCGCGAGCCGTTCCACCCTTCGACCAGTGTCCTGGTCATGCTGCCCGCCTCGACGTCGCCCACGGCCTTGCAGGAGCGGGCCTGGGGGCACGACACCGCCCACAGCGTGCTGTGCAGGTTGGGGCTCGTGCTTCGGACCGTGTTCCACCGGTGCCCGTTCCACCGCTCGATCAGCGTCCGTGTCGCGGACCCACGGACCTGGTTGCCGACGGCCTCACAGAATCTGGACGTCGCACACGACACGCCGCTGAGCAGGTTGATGACGCCCGGGTTGGTGCTGCGGAGCACGGACCACCGCTTGCCGTTCCACCCTTCGATGAGCGTGGCGCTGTGCCCACTGGACGTTCGCTCGCCGACGGCTGCGCAAAACGTCGCCGACGCGCACGAGATGCCGAGCAGCTGGTTCTCGCCGCGTCCGACGTTGGAGCTCTTCGCGTTCCGCCAGCGGACACCGTTCCAGGTCTCGACGAGCGTGCGGTCGACGCCGCGCTGCACCTGCTCGCCGACCGCCGCGCAGAACCGCGGCGTCGGGCATGACACCGCGTCGAACGAGTCCTCCGAAGCGGGGTTCGTGCTCGTCGCCGTGGTCCATGACCTTCCGTTCCACGACTCGACCAACGTCTGTTGCGTGGCGCCAGCGCCGCGGGTGCCGACTGCCATGCAGAAGTTGCTCCTCGGGCACGAGACGTCGACGAGGTAGTTCGAGATCACGCTCGGGTCAGTGCTTGGCGACGTGTTCCAGCGTGCGCCGTCGAACTTCTCAACGAGGGTCTTGTCGGCACCTGCGATGACATAGAACCCGACAGCCACACAGAAGCTCGCTCCGCGGCACGACACGCCACTCAGTGCGTTGGCCGTGTCACTCGGGTTCGTACTCGCCGCGACGCGGAAGCCGACTTGCTTCGGGCTGCCAGGGCGCTTGGACGCGGCGGCAAGCTGCGGTTGCGCAACACCGACCGTGAGCGCGATCGCAACGACGATTGCACCTTTCGCCGCGAGGTGATGAGTCCGGCGACGACGCGATGACGCGTCGTGCATCGCGGAGGCGGTGCGCATCGGCCACAGGGTTGCGCGGCGGGAAAGGCGGTGGACTCGATGTGTGATCATGCGTGACAACCTCACAGTCACACGTCACTCGCGCGTCCACGTCATCCCAACACAGGCTCAATTCCGAGGCCTTCTGTCGCGCTCTAGGCACGAAACAACGGTCGTCCTCCAAAGTGCGAGTGGATTTCTGTCGCAATTGCGAGATGAACCCGGCATGCTTGGTGCATGACAGACATCTCAGTCAGCGATTCGGTCGGCGTGCTTGATCCCATGACGACGTCAACGAGCCAGCAGTTCGGAACACCACGCCCCGGAGGCTCCTCGCTTGTAACCTCACCTCGTGGACCACGAGCACGACGGCCAGTTGCGACGACGATGACGAGGATCCTCATCGTCGAAGACGAGCTCGAGATGGTCACGATGCTCCGCACGTACCTCACGTCCGAGGGCTACGACGTCGACGTTGCGTCGAACTGCGCCGGTGCCATCTCGGCTGCGACGGCGACACCGCCCGACCTCGTGCTACTCGATATCGTCCTCGGCAAGGAGGACGGTCGCGACGTCTTCCGCGAACTCCGACTGATGAGCGACGTGCCGACCATCTTTCTCACTGGTCGCGGTCTCGAGACTGACCGGATCGCGGGCCTCAAGATGGGCGCCGACGACTACATGGTCAAGCCGTTCTCACTCGGCGAGGTCTCCGCACGAATCGAATCGGTCCTCCGGCGCGCGTCCGGAGCCACGTCGAACGCTGACACCGACGAGCCGTCGATGTCATTCGGACCGCTGCAGATCAATGAGCTGACGCACGAGGTGCGACTCGACGGCGAGCTCATCGAGCTCACGTCCAAGGAGTTCGCACTGCTCGCCTTTCTCGCCGCCTCACCGCGACGTGTGTACTCGCGTGAGCAGCTGCTCGAGAACGTGTGGCTCTCGTCACCGGAGTGGCAGGGCGGTGCGACCGTGACCGAGCACATCCGTAGGCTTCGATCCAAGATCGAAGTCGACCCTGACCGCCCAAGGTGGATCACGACCGTGCGAGGCGTCGGCTACCGGTTCGAGCCCCCCCATGCGGCAACCTCTTCGAACGAAGAGTCAACGGAGCACGCCGATAGCTAGTCGGGACGCTGCGCTCTCGCCCCTGGCTCAACAAGGATCACCGCGAGGCATGACCCCGAAGCGACCGCAGCTCGGCAATCACGTTGACGAGCTCGCTGGGCTTGAATGGCTTGGCGAGGAAGACCGCCGACCCGTCCGCGAGGCCCTCCAGCACCGTTGCGTCAAGGTTGCCGGACGCGAGGATGATCAAGAGATCGGGACGCTGCGCCTGCAGCTCGAGGGCGAGCTCGCGGCCCGACATCCCGGGCATGACGACGTCGCTCACCAAGAGCTCGATCGGCCGGTCGTAGGCACGGGCGATCTCGAGTGCCCGCTCGCCACTCTCCGCCTCCAGCACCTCGAACCCCCGGTGCACGAGGACACGGCTCACGAGGGACCGGATCCCCTCTTCGTCCTCAGCCAGGAGCACGGTCGCGGTCTCCACGGCCCCGGTTTGCAGTTCGGTCTCGACGGGCTCCGGCGCCTTGTCCCACACGGCGGGCAGATAGATGTCGAACGTCGTCCCCTGGCCAAGCGCGCTCCGGCAGTTGATCGACCCGCCGCTCTCGGTCACGACCCGGCGGGCTGCGGGGAGGCCGAGCCCCGTGCCTCTCGAAGGACCCTTGGTGGTGAAGAGCGGCTCGAAGCACTGCAGCCGGGTCGCGTCGTCCATGCCGGCGCCAGTGTCGGTCACCTCGACATGGACGTACTCGCCGCTCGGCAGGCCCGCGCGCGCCGCGACTGACCCCTCGAGATTCGCGGGGGCAATCGCGATCCGAAGCGACCCCCCTGCCTCCATGGCGTCGCGGGCGTTGGTGGCGAGGTTCATGACCATCTGCTCGAACTGGTCCGAGTCGACTCGGACGTTCGCCGACAAGCGGTCAAGATCGAGCGCGAGCTCGATGTCTGCGCCGAGGATCCGGTCGAGCACCTCGGCGATCGCCCGCACCGCCTCGACGGGGGCGAAGACAACGGGGGCAGGGGACTTTGTGCGCCCCATGGTGAGGAGCTTGCCGGTGAGCGTCGATGCTCGAGACGTCGTCGCCTGGATGTCGGTGATCAGCTGTCGCGCACGATCGCTGACGGCGACCTCGACGTTGAGCAACTCGGTGTATCCGGCGATGAGCGTCAGGAGGTTGTTGAAGTCGTGCGCGACGCTGCTCGACAGCTGGCCGATGACCTCCATCCGCTGGGCGTGGCGGAGCTCTTCCATGAGCTGACGGTGGTCGGTCACGTCGTCGACGAGGGTGAGGAAGTTGTCGCTCACGCCCGCAGTCGACGGCAATCGAGCCACCGAGACGGCGAGATCGCGCCGCCTCCCGTTGATCTCGATGCCAGGTACCTCGTGGCTCGTCACTGGTGCACCGCTCGCCGCCGTGGTCCAGAGCTCGCGCAAGGGCGCGATCATGCCCAGCGGGAATGTCACGCCACTGCGTGCCGGCACTTCGTCGCTCCACCCGAAGAGTGAGCCGGCCGCGAGATTCCACCACCGGATCTCCCCGTCGGCCCTCGACTCGACGATGCCAATGGGGGCGGTCTCGACGAGGACCCGGAGTCGCTCCTCGCTGCTCAGGATCGACTGGTTGAGCTCGGTCGCACTCAGTGCTGAAGCAGCCATCTGGGCGAGGAGCGTCGCGATCTCGACGTCGTCGTCGCTGAAGCCGACGTCGTCGCGGCGCCGCACGGACACTGCCCCTCTTGCGGCACCGCGCGCAACCAGGATCGGGGCCACCAGCCACCCTCCGATTCGCCGCGGGTTGCCCGAACCCAGGTCGGCCAAGGAGACCTGCGGAGCGCCCGAGGAGTCCGCCGACTCGGCGCGGGTGTCCTGACCTCTCGACGCGGTCGCGACCAGGGGTGCCCCGGGGCCTTCGATCAGCGTGACGACGGCGGTCTCCGCATCAAACGCACTCCGGGTGCGCCGCGCGAGTCCCTCGACGACATCGCGCTCCGACTGCAGGCCGGCGATCGAGATCGAGGCCGCGATCAACTGGTGCAACTGGCTGGCGAGCCGCTGGGATCGTCGAACCGCCTCTCGTGCCCGGCGCTCAAGCACGACACGCTCGTCTGGCGATGACTCGTCGCGCACGGTCGCCGCACCTCGAGATCGTCGCAGCTCCCCCACTGCCATGACGACGGCGAGGACGGCCAAGGCGCCAGCCGAGACGGCGAGTGTCACCCGACTCCAAGGCTGCAGGTGAAGCGAGGCTGCTCGCTCAGGTGATGCCACCAGCGCGACGATGCAGGTGGCGAGTACGCACGTCGTGGTCGCGAGCACGAGCACCGGGGCGAAGCGCAGCTCGAAGGATGGACGCTTGGACATCAGATCGACCGGAGGTGCAGGTGCAGCGACGGAGCAACGAAGATGGCCACGACCGCGCCGAGCGCCAGGAACGCGCCGAAGGGAAGGGGCGTCGATCGATTCGATCGCTTGGCGAGCATGAGTGCGATGCCGACGGCGGCGCCAATCAGGTTGGCGCCGAAGAAGCCGATGAGCACGGCGGGCACACCGAGCCAGCCGAGCCCGAATCCGAGCACGAGTGCGAGCCGCACGTCGCCAAAGCCAAGCAGTCGACTGTCGATGCGATTGATCGCGAAGAAGAGCACGTACCACACGGCGGAGAACGTCGCCGCGAGCGCGAGAGATCGCCAGTGGCCGGTGGCAATGGTCGCGACGACCAGCAGCGCAGCCACCATCGCGAACACGAGGTAGACGACCCTCTTGGGCAGCAGCCTCGTCTCAACGTCGATGCACGCCAGCGCGAGGAGCCCAGCGACCATGACGAGATAGGCGGGGAGCGCCGCGTGCGCCCCGAATCGAACGGCCACACCCGCGAACAGCGCTGCCGTGGCCACCTCAACCAGTGGATACCGAGCCGAGATGCGCAGGCCACACGACCTGCAGCGCCCCTTCAGCAACAGCCACGAGACGACCGGCACGTTGTCGCGATTGGCAATCGGCGTCCCGCAGTCAGGGCATGCCGATCGTGGGGCGACGATCGATTCCTTCCTCGGGACTCGATAGATGACCACGTTGAGGAAGGAGCCGACTGCAAGGCCGAGCAGCGTGCACGAGCCGACGAGGATCCCGAGTATCACGAACGCCCTCTACTGCGATTGCTGGTGCACGGTGCGTGCCAGCGTAACCCTGGACACCTCGCTGACCGTGCGTGTCGAGACACCAGCTCAGAGGGGCTTCCCCGAGAAGATCGCGTAGTCCTCAAGGAATCTGTCGATCGCCTCTGCGTCGTGCGGCACCGAGAACAAGAATCCCTGTCCGACGTCCACGTTCTCGCTTTGCAGCCGTAGTCGCTGGTCATCGTCCTCGATGCCCTGCGCGACGGTCTGGACGTGTCGCAGCTGCCCCAGCTGCACTAGCTGGTGCACGCGCGCCGCGTGGCTGGTGGACGTCGAGAGGTCCGACACAAAGGTTCGGTCGATCTTGACGATGTCGATCGGGAGTGACTCGAGGAGCGACGCGTTCCCCGGCTCCATACCGAAGTCGTCGATCGCGAGCTGGACGCCAGTCTCCTTCAGCCGCTCGAGGGTCGCGCGGAGCTCCGCGCCGCCAGCCAGTGTGCGCTCGGAGAACTCCAGGACAAGATGCCGCGGATCAAACGTGCTGTCGGCCAAAGCGCGCGCCACCTCGCTCGGAAGGGAGGGCTGCTCGAGCTGTTGGCGCGACACGTTGATCGACACGGAGAAGCGATGGCCCCTCGCGTACCAGTCGGCGCCCTGCCGGCACGCGGTCGTGAGGACCCACGATCCCACCGCGTTGATCAGTCCGGTCGATTCGAGTACTGGCAGAAACTCGTCGGGGCTGATGGTGCCCCTGATCGGGTGCCGCCAGCGCAGCAGGGCTTCGACGCCGACGAACGCGTCATCCTTTAGGTCGATGGTCGGTTGGTAGAGCAGCAGGAACTGGTGCTCGGCGAGGGCGCGCTCAAGCTCCTCAGCGAGATCGGGGTCGCCGCGCCTCGAGGCGTCGTGCTCGGCATCAGCTGCCACGGCACACCACTTCCCTGCTCGCTGCCGACCGAGAGACCTTGGATTCGAGCGGCAACACCTCGAATCGAGAGTAGCACTCGACCCCGAATATTCGGCTCTTCACCCGGTTCGTTACGCATTTGTTGGACGCAATTTGAGACACGCCGAGTGGTCGCCACACGCTGCGCTCTTGGCCTCACGCGGTGGGGGACACGGCATCTGGCTACACCGAGCCGTGCCAGTCACCGACTCGGACGCATCGGCCCGGCCGCACCCGGAACTGACTTCCGTTGGTCCTCGCGTCCGTCGCTTCCGGACGGACATGACGACGACGCGACGGCGAGCACGCGCACGTTCCACCGAATTTGAACTTCAGTGTTGTAGTTTCGTCAAGTCATCCGATGGGCCGCCGATCCGCTGTGCGGATCGAAATCATGGAGCGCGAGCGTCAATCATGGGAAACGTCGTAGGACGTCGGTACCGATATGGCGCCAGTTTCGTCGACCGGCTCTCTGGGGTCCGCTTCGAGGGGCACCACCCCGTCCTTCGACCTGACCTGTGGAAGCTCTACCTCAATGAGGCAGAGGGGATCTTTCGTGCCCATGGATTTGAAGGCACGCTGCACCGCCAGGAGCTGGAGGAGGGCAATGGGGTCTCCCTGTTCTTCCTCGGCTTCGCCGCTGACGGCAAGGTGGTCGCCGGCGTGCGGTGCCACGGACCCCTCGAGGGCAGCCATCAGGCAGCACTCATCGAAGAGATGGCGTCCTCGCCCGAGGTTGACGACTTCGCGCGACTGATCGATGCGCATATCGCGCACGGCGCGATCGAGATCAAGGGTGCGTTCTCCAAGGGCGAGAGTGTCACCGGCCATCGCCTGGTGGCCACGATCTCTCGCGCCGTGACCCACGCGATGCAGTGGCTCGGCGCGGAGTTTGCCATCGCCGCGGTGTCCGACACCCTCTTGAAAACCGGCCACGAGACCGGTGCCCGCCAAGTGGGCACCACGTCAGTGCCATTCCCTGACGAGCGATACCGGACCGTGGCGGTCGAGTGGTACCGGGCACGCAGCCACGAGCTCTGCTCGCCCTCGCACCAGCTGGACCTCCGCCTCGAGGCCGAGCAGCTGTCGCGGCGCAACGCCACAGCCGCAAGCCCGATCGAGTCCGTCGCCACCGCTGGCGCCCCGTGGCGACCTGTCGTGCTCGACATGCAGCAGCGATCGCACCGCGAGGTCCTCCAGGTGCTCCGGGAGGACACGTCGCTGCAGATCCTCGACCGCTACTCCGAGCAGCACGCCCAGCTGGCCGAGCTCAAGCCGGCGCCGGCCACGTCGATGCTCGACGAAGGGCAGCGATGGGTGTACTTCCCGTGGCGCCGCACCGTCGTGCGACTGCTCCCACCGAAGGGATTCACCGCTCTGCGGCTCGATCGCAACCGCAACAAGCTGACGCGCGACGAGCAGTCGAGGCTGCGCACGCTTCGCATCGGCATCGTTGGGCTGAGCGCGGGCCACTCGATCGCGCACGTCCTCGCGATGGAGGGCCTCGCCGGAGAGCTCCGGCTCGCCGACTTCGACTCGATCGAGCTGTCAAACCTCAACCGCCTGCCCGCCACGGTGCTCGACCTCGGGATCAACAAGGCGGTTGTCGCCGCGCGCCGCATCGCCGAGATCGATCCGTACCTCCGGATCGTGTCGGTCACCGAGGGCATCACGCCGGACAACCTCGGCTCCTTCCTCGACGGCCTCGACCTCGTCATCGAGGAATGTGACTCCCTCGACGTGAAGCTCCTCGTTCGTGAGGCGGCCCGGGAGCGCCGGATTCCCGTGATCATGGAGACGAGCGATCGCGGGGTACTCGACGTCGAGCGGTACGACCTCGAGCCGGACCGTCCGATCTTCCACGGGCTCCTCCCCGGCGTGGACTCGACAGAGCTCGCCGGGCTGTCAATCGAGCAAAAGGCGCCGATCGTGCTGCGCATGATGGGTGCCGCCGACGTGACCTCTCGTGGCGCGGCGTCGCTGCTCGAGATCGGTCGAACCATCACCGCATGGCCGCAGCTCGGTGGCGAGGTGACACTTGGGGCGGCGTCCGCGGCGGCAGTCGTGCGGCGGTTCGGTCTCAAGGGTCAGCTTCCTTCGGGACGGGTCCACGTCGACCTCGAAGAGGTGATCTCCCAGCTGGCGCCGGTTGCCGCGCCAGTGGACAATCCGAGCGAGCCGATCGTGGCAGAGGCGCCACTTCCCGAGGACGCCGACGCGATCGACCGAATCGTCGACGCTGCGCGTCGGGCGCCGTCAGGTGGCAACGTCCAACCCTGGCGCTTTGAGGCCGACGACACTGAGATCCGCTTTTACCTGGTGCCTGAGCGCACGACCGCGATGGACGTGCGGTTCCGTGCCAGCTACGTCGGGATCGGCGCTGCGATCTTCAACGCGCGGGCGGCTGCCGCATCCTTCGGGATGCTCGGGTCCGTGAAGCTCTTCCCGGAGGGCTATCCCTCCCGCCACGTCGCGACGATCCGCTTGGGCGAGGGCTCTGATCCCGACATCTCAGCGCTCGCTGGCCAGATACAGCGGCGAGCGGCCAACCGCCACATGGGCCAGCCCGCCGCGATCGACGCCGCCACGCTGCATCTGCTCACGAGAGGCGTGGAGCGCGAGGGGGCGCAACTTCGGCTGCTCACCGAGCGGCCCAAGATCGATCGACTGGGTGAGCTCTTGGCGGAGTCGGATCGCATCCGCTTCCTCACCCCGACGCTGCACCGAGAGATGTTCTCGGAGCTCCGCTTCCCTGGTCGCGACGCTGTCGACCAGGGCATCGACATCCGCACGCTTGAGCTCGGACCCTCAGAGCTCGCGTCCCTCGAGTTGCTGTCGCGACCTGACGTCATGGCGCACCTCGCCGACTGGCGCGCCGGACAGGCGCTCGGCCTCCGCTCTCGAGCGGGCGTGGGGACGAGCTCGGCGATGGCCGCCATCGTCGTGCCGCGCGCCGACCCCATCGCGTACGTTCGCGGCGGTGCCGCCGTCGAGCGGTTCTGGCTGACCTCCGAGGTCCAGGGGCTCGGCGTGCACCCGGTCTCACCGATCTTCCTCTACGCCGTCGACGAAGAAGAGCGCCTTGGCCTCGTCGGCGACCGAAACATTGACGCACTCGCAGATATGACACACCGATTCAATGACCTGTTCGAGTTGTCTGATGGAGAGCGTGTTGCGCTGCTGTTGAGGGTGTTGCACGCCGCTCCGCCGACGGTCCTCAGCGCACGCCTGCCCTTGACGCACTTGCTCAGTCGACAAAGGGATTCCACCCCGGCAATGGCCGTAGTAACACCGCTGCACAACGGCACCAGTGCCGGCCACGGAGAGATGCGAAATTAGGGGTTTCCCGCCCATAGGTTGTGTGCGAGACTTATCGCTTCAAAGCGGCCCCTCAACGCAGCATCCGGCAACGAACTGGTTCCTGACAACGAGTCGTCGAAGGCAGGTTTTCTGTGACAACCACCTCCCACATGTCCGAGGGACTTGCGGGCGAGCAGATACGACTTGTCATCGACACGATCGTCGAGGTCGTCCCGGGTACAGAGATCGTCGACGTCGTCGCAAAGTCAGAGTTCGCGTTCCTCGGATTCGACGAGGCGTCATTCACGTCCGCCGGGTCTGAAGCAATCCACGCGCGCATCCGTGACCGCGTGCTCGGGCAGTTCGCCGGACAGGCTGCGATCGGATCGTTCTCGTGCGTCGTCGGTGGCGTCGCGTGGGGCGTGCTCGTCGAGCCGATCAAGGTCCAGGGCGGCGGTGTCAAGGGCGCACTTGTCGTCGCGCGCGAGGGGCGCGCATGGTCGAGCCGGGAACGCGCGCTCACCAAGACGCTGGGCGGCCTGCTGAGCCACGTCGCCACGCTTGCCACGCGCGAGAGCGCCCTGCTGCACCAACAGAGCCTCGACGAGCTCGTCGCCCAGGTCGCAGAGCGTCTCATGTCGACCTCCTCGCGGACTCGCCAGGAGGTCCTGAGCTGGACGTGCCGGGTGCTGGCTGAGTTCCTCGGGGCCGACGTCGCCTTCCTGCGGCGCCACGACTACGCGCGCGGTCTCAGCATCCTCGAGGCCGAGTGGCCAGTCCGCGAGGTCGTGATCCCCGACCCGCTTGGCGAGGTCCCCTTCGACGCCGACCCGGTCTTCTTGGCCATGAAGGACCTCAAGGAGCCCTACCTGCCGGAGTCGAGCACGCCTGACGAGTACCTCCAACGCGTCGAGGAGGGGTCCGGTGTCAAGCTCGTCGGCGGCGCGGCGGTGCCGCTGCTTATGCCCGACGCGACCTGGGGCATCCTCGGCTTCTTGCACTTCGGACTTCACGCGTGGACGACCCCGGAGATCAACGCGCTCCAGGCGGTCGCCTCGATGCTCGTGCAGCTCCAGGCTCGGTTCGATGCCGAAGAGCAGACCGAGTACAACGCCTACCACGACGACTTGACGGGTCTCGCGAACCGTCGAGCACTCCTTCGCGAGCTGACGGACCGTCTGGGTGCGCACCGCTCCACCGCGGTGCTCGTCTTCGACCTCGACCGGTTCAAGGTGATGAACGACTTCCTCGGGCACGCCAACGGCGACCGGTTGCTCACGACCATCGCCGACCGCATCCGCACGAGTGTCAGGAGCAACGACTTCGCCGCCCGGCTCGGCGGGGACGAGTTCGTCATCCTCGTCGACAACGCGGCGAGCGAGATGGAGGTGCTCGCGAGCGCCTACCGGATCCTCGACGTCGTGGGCGCTCCCATCGAGATCGCGGGCCAGTTGGTCACCCACACCGCGAGCATCGGCATCGTGCTCGCGAAGCGGGGCTCCGAGAACGGGCTGGACCTTCTCGGTCAGGCCGACGTCGCGCTGTACGCCGCGAAGGCCCAGGGCCGCAGTCAGGCAGTCGTCTTCGACCAGGTCCTCCGTGAGGCCGTCGACGAGCGATCCCGGACCGAGCTCGGGCTGCGTGAGGCGATCGACGGCGACGGGCTCCGGCTGCACTTCCAGCCCGAGATCGACCTTCGCACCGGCAAGCTGCTCGCCGTCGAGGCGCTCGTCCGCTGGCAGCACCCGACCCGGGGACTGCTGCCCGCGGCGTCGTTCATCACGGTCGCCGAGGAGACCGGCCTCGTCGTCGACATGGGGCGCTGGGTCTTCGCCGCGGCGTGCCGCCAGCTCGCCGCGTGGCGACGCCAGTTCCCCCATCTCAAGCTCGTCGTCCGCGTGAACATGTCCCCGGCCCAGTTCGCTACCGACGAGATCGTCGAGTTCGTCGAGACCTGCCTGCGGGTCCACGAGATCCCGGGTGACTGGCTGTGCATCGAGATGACCGAGCACGCTGTCCTCCAAGAGCCCGAGAAGACGGCGCGGATCCTCCGCGGGTTCCGCGCCCTCGGCGTCGAGGTGGCGCTCGACGACTTCGGCACGGGCTACTCGTCGATGACCGAGCTCAAGCGACTCCCCGTCGACCTGCTCAAGCTCGACACGAGCTTCGTGAAGGGCATCACCTCGGACCCCTGCGACCGGGCGATCGTCGAGGCGATCATCCGACTCGGCAGCGCACTCAACCTGCAGGTCGTGGCCGAGGGCATCGAGGGTGGCCCGACGATCGACAAGCTGCTGGAGCTCGGCTGCAGCCGAGGACAGGGCTACTTGATCTCGATGCCAATCGCGGCCGAAGATCTGACTTCGGTGCTGGACGCGGGCATCATCAGCCTGCCGGCCCTTCGGGCTGCGAGGTCAGCGACCCTGCACCCGGAGGGCAGGCCTGTGTGAGCAACGTCGAGCACGAAGCCCAGACCGAGGATCACGACCAAGGCGGCGAGCTCTACGAGCCGTGGCTGTTCATCAAGATGCTCGACGAGCTCGCCTCGTCCGAGCTCGGCATCGGCTTCGTCTACGCGGTGCTCGACGTCCTCGTGACCCGCTTCGGTCTCGACGACGTGACTGTCGTGCTCGCTGACGAGGCGCTCGGCACCCAGGCGTTCCGGCACGGCCGTCGACAGGCTGACCTCGACGCGCTCCCCGGTGGCGGGCTCGAGCCCGGCGTCTACACGGTGCCCGACATCGTGCCCGAGGTCGTGCGCGACGCGGTGCGCAGCGTCTGCCAGCTCTCCTTGTCGCTCCACCTCGCTCGCTACAGCGCCGCACATGACGCCCTGACGAACATCTCGAATCGCCGGACCTTCGACTCGGCCCTGCATACCGCGGCCGTCCAGAGCTCGCGCTACGGCTGGGCGTTCACCTTGGTGCTGGCCGACCTGAACGCGCTCAAGGCCATCAACGACACGGCGGGGCACGCGGTCGGTGACGACGTGCTGCGGATGTTCGGCTTCGCGCTGCGCCGCTCGGTGCGAAGCGGCGACACCGCGGCTCGCATCGGCGGCGACGAGTTCGCGGTCATCCTCGCGAACGCCGAGGGATCCGAGGTCGAGAGTTTCCTCGAGCGCCTCCGGTCGCTCATCGTGCCGTCCGGTATCGTGATCGGGTTCTCGGTGGGCACTGCCTCTGCGCCTCGAGACTCGACCGACCCCGCCGAGCTGTTTCGCATCGCTGACGCGAGGCTCTACGAAAAGAAGGGCATGATCAAGCGATGATGACGCCCAGCGAAGAGGACTTCGAGCTCGAGCTGCGTTCGCTGCCTGGCGTGCTCAGCGTGGGCGTCGAGCATCGCGACAACGGCGAGGTGGATGGCGTCACGCTCTTCGTCCGAGGCCAAGACCCCGAGTCGGTGCGGCACGTGGCCCTGCAGGTCGCGAGCCTGTACTACCCAACCGCGGCGGTCACCGTCGAGGACGCGAACCGCTCCCCCGCTTCTCGCGGCGTGGCGAGCGAGCGCGTCGCGCTCGTTCGCACTGACTTCAACGTGCACGAGGGTGTGAGCGAGGTCCACCTCGGCGTGGGGGGCCGCACCGGCATCGGTCGATCAGGCAGCGGTCCGCTCATCGGCGGTGCCGAAGCGACGCTCTTCGCGCTCCGCGACCTCGGCTTCGAGGTGCCGTTCTTCCTCGTCGCGGTGAACAACATCGCGACGGCTCGCGGCTGGCCGGTCATCGTGACCCTCCGCTCGCTCTCCGACGCGGGCGATCGGATTGGCATCGCCCAGTCCAACGGTGACCTCGAGTCAGCGGCCAAGGCCACGCTCGACGCGCTCAACCGCTTCTTGTCCTCGCTCTCGCCAGCCCAGGGCTGAGACAGGCGCGGCGGGGCGTCGCACCGCCGTTGCACTCTCAGCGTGGAGCCCTTGGCCGCGGCCCCGAGGGCACTAGGTCGCGGAGGCGTCCTTCGCCTTGGCGACCGGTGTAGGCCCACTGGAGTCGTCGCCATGCTTCAGCCCATGTTCGAACTCCGACTTGGCCGACCCGAGGCCACGGGCGATCTTCGGGATCTTGGCGCTGCCGAAGACGATCATCCCCACCGCCACCACGATCAGGATGACCTCGACGCTTGCGATCTCAGCTAGCTGCATGGCTCGCTCCTCTTGGTTGCGCGCTGGCGTCCTGACGGCGCGTCACGCGACTCGACTTCCTTGATCGATCGAGTAGGGCGCCTCGGCGGCACCCCAGTCGGCGTAGGTCACACGGTTCGCGGGGACCGCAACGGTGCAGCGCACGGACCCGTCTGGCTCCAAGACGGCGTAGCGCCCGGGCGCGAGGCTCGGGAACACCGCCGCGTAGACGGTCGCGCCCGCCTTGCCCTGGCGGGGTAGCACCCAGACGTGCTGTCGCCGATCGGGCGCTGCCGCGGGATGGATCTCGACTTCGAGGCCCTCTCGCTGCGGCGTGGAGCTCAGGATCAGGGCGCCGGACTTCGCGCCGACGTCCAGCACGACTGCCTGGCTCGGCTGGGTCGGGGGACGCGCCGGCTCGGTGACCGGTCCGTGGACGTGCCCACCCGCGTCGTGGGCGTGCGGGTGTGCATGCGTGTGTGGATCTGCGTGCATCGCAGCGCGGCCTTGGCCCTCAGCCCGCGACGCCGACGGGCTGGGTGGCCGGGTTGGTGAGCCCGTCCCAGGGGTCAGCGAGGTACGGGAACGACGTGGGGTACGAGAGCCCGAACGCGCTCAGGCTCGCGACTGTCGTTGGCTCGGTGCTGCCGACGTCGAAGAGCTCGCCGGCCGGGGCATCGGGCGTGAACGACGGCACCACGTCGTGCAGGAGCGCGCCGGCCACGGCCTTCAGCTCGATGCTGACGACGTCGTCATAGACCCGTCGTCCGTTCGGGAAGCCCGCGTTGTCGCCGCCGACGACGCCGAGGATGTTCGCGGCGGACCTCGCCGTTGGCGGAATCGCGACGTTCAGCCGCAGCATGTCAGCCTTCGTCGGACCGGTGTAGTTCTGGAATCCCGGGAAGAGCGGCGGCACGCCTGTCAGCAGCACCGCGTCGAGGTCGGGTCGCGTGTTCGACGCGTCGGCCGTGTACGCCGCCAGCTTCGGGAACGCGCCGGGGTACAGGACGTTGAGCAGTCCCGCCAGCGACGGGTGGTCGTAGTACTGGGAGAACTGGGCGTCACCCGACGGGCACTGGGTGTTCCAGTAGTCCTTCTGGCCCATCGGGATGATGACCTCGTTGATGAGCGGGTTGCCGAGGCGTGACACCTGCATCCACGGGCCGGTGTTGTCGTGCGGGTGGCTGTACATCCGCGACTTCTGTCGGCTCGCGGTCGTCCACACGCCGATGGTGGCGTTGGGGTCCGTGTAGGTCGACGGCTGGGACCGGCGGTGCGTGAGGTCGCGGATCGGGACCTGCATCGCGATGCTGTGCACGTTGAGGCTGGCGAGCGAGTTGATCCCTGCCGTCGCCGCTCCCTTCAAGAGGAAGTCGGGGTGGAACGGGCGCAGCTCGCCGAGGTCGAAGATCGAGCCGAGGTCGACGTAGAAGCCGTCAGCACGCTGCCCGGCGAAGAACGTGTGTGACCCGACGGAGTGGATCGCCTGCTTGGTGAGCGAGGCGTAGTCGGGGATTGAGTTCGCACCCACGTTGCACGGCGGACACGCGAGCCACTCGGCGACGACCCGAGTGCCCCACCGGTCGATGCGCGTGACCCGGAAGAACTGCTTGCGGTTCCAGGTCGCGTCGCTGAGGTGCTTGATCTGGCCCGTGTTGTACAGGAAGATGTCATTCGGACCCTGGTCGGTGAGCAGGGTGTAGAACTGGAACTGATAGGTGATGTCAGCGTCGCCGTCGCTGTCGTTGTCGATGAAGATCTGGTACAGGACGTCGTCACCGAACTCGTAGAAGTTGGGTCCGCCAGCAGGCTGCTGGAGCGGCACGTAGTTCGCGATGATCGTGACGGTGTCGGGGTCGTCGGGACTGACGAACGCGTAGAGATCCGAGCTGTCAGCGACCGGGTCCTTGGAGATCTCTGGTGCTTCTCTGTGCGAAGACATGTGTGTCATACCTCGTTCGAAGTTGGTGGGACTTGCTGAGCGGTACTACGTCAGATGCGTGGGCGTTCGCCCGAGGTCAGCGCACGTCCCGCAGGAGGCGCGCGACGAGTGCCTTGTCCTTGTGGACGATTTCTTTGGTGCCGACCAGGTAGTGGATCTCGCCGGTCCTTGGATTCGGAATGTGCACGACGAGCGAGTCCGATGACTCGCGCGATTCGGTGGTTGTCGCCACGGGAGCCATCGGGTGCGCGAGCTTGGTCGACGACTCCGCCGCGCCTGCTCGTCCCTCCAGCCCCGGGACCATCGAGAGCGCCCCGAGTGCCGCCGCTCCGGCACTCCCCTTGATCAGAAAGCTCCGTCGAGAGATCTCGGCCATGTGATGTCCTCCTGAGGTCGTTGCTGGTTCGTTGCCAGGCCGGCCTGCTCGCGGGCCCCCACTCGCCGGGACGCCCCCTTGCGCGACTCGATCCGTGTGCGTTGTATTCGGAGCAGCGCCGGGGTCGGATTGGAATTCGTCGGCGCGACACCGCGTCGTGTGCCGGAGATGTCCGTAGGCCTACACAGGGGCACGTCGGCGAAGCGCTCGGCCGTGGGGTCCCCAGTCACTCGGATCGGCGTCACCGTCCACGACGTCGTCGGGAGTTGGCACACCAGCAGGCGTCGAGTCGTGGAGGGCGACGAGCCGGATCTCGAATCCTTGCGCGTGCCTGGGGCCACTAGGTTCCGTCACCGCAGTACGCAAAGAGGGAGCACGCGATGTCGAATCCTCACGTTCGCAGGGCCTCGGTGACGACGACCTCGCTGCTCGTCGTCGCGCTGACCACCACGCTGACGACGGTGTCTGCCGGCGCGCTCTCCCACGGCGCGCACGCAGCCGGCGGACGAGTCTCGGTCTCGTCGAAGTACGCCGTCACCGCAACCGTGCCAACCGACCAGTACCCGCTGAGCATCGCGGTGGACCCGGTTACGCACCACGTCTACGTCGGCAACGACGGGAGCGCACAGGTCATCAGCGGCGTGACCGACAAGGTCATGACCACGTACCACCAGATCGGCGGGGGTATTGGCGTGAACGGCGTCGCCGTCGACTCGAAGGCTGGCCTCGCGTGGTTCGCCAACGGGACGGCGCTCGCCGAGGTTGACACGTCGACCAATGCCTTCGTCGGACAAGTGTCCACCTACGACGGCACCGGCGGGTTCTCCGGCTATCTCCCCTGGGGCGTCGCGACAGATCCGCTCACCGCGCAGGTCTTCACTGCCGACAGCGCCTACAACTCCGGACAGGTCTCGACCTTGAACGAGTGGAGCGGCGCGCTCGCGGACACCAACAAGTCGGTAGACGACGCACCGGGCCCTACGGGGGCGCAGCCGCACGGCATCGCACTCGACCCCGGGAGGAAGCTCGTCTTCACCGCCGACCTCGGCGACACACGGCTGTCGGTGCTCACGATGGGCGGCGCGCTCCTCCACGTCATCGACCTGCAGACGCTCGGCGGCGGACCCCAGCAGGTCGCCTACGACCCGAACGACAATCGGCTCCTCATCACGATGTGGGCCCAAGGACCAGGCGCGGTGCATCCCGAGGATGGCCAGCTGCTGGTCCTCAACGCCTCGACCTTCAAGAAGGTAGAGGCGATCCCTCTGCAGCTCGACCCAACCGGCATTGCGGTCGACCCGTACGACCACGCCATCTTCGTCACGAACGAGAACCAGACCACAGGCAACGCGGTGGGCTCGCTGTCGGTCATCGACGATCGGACGCTCAACGTTGAGCAGACGCTTCCTGTGGGCGTGCGTGCGGACGCCGTCGCGGTCGACACCGAGACGCACACCGTCTACGTCGCGAATGAGGGCTCCAACACGGTCTCGGTCGTCAATCTCCAGATCGCGTCCGGCCCGGGCACGCTCGCGTTCGCGACGTCCACGCCTTCGGTGGGCGCGGGCACGACCGCCACGATCACGGTGGTGCGTAACGGGAACACCACCCTCGTGTCGTCGGTCGACTACGAGACGAGCAACCTGACGGCTCGCGCGGGCCGGGACTACAGGTCCACGAAGGGGACGCTCCACTTCGCAAAGGGTGTCCGGTTCCTCACCTTCAGCGTGCCGACCGTCGTCGCGTCGGCCCCGGGAGCCTCCGTCGCGCTGCGACTCAGTCTCACGAACCCGAAGGGCGGGTCCCTCGCCGCGCCGACGACCGCGACGCTCACGATCCACGAGCGAGTGGCGCCCGAGTTCACGTCGACGAACATGGCAACGGTGGCAACCGCCGGCCATCCGTACCGCTCCACGTTCGCCGCGATCGGGAGCCCCCGCCCCACGTTCGCGCTCGGCTCTGGCTCGCTACCCGCAGGACTGCACGTATCGCCGGCGACCGGAACCTTGAGCGGCACGCCGACAGTGGGGGGCACCTTCACCTTCACCATCAAGGCCATCAACGGGGTCGTCCCCTCGGCCTCGACGCCGACGCTCACCCTCAATGTCTCGATCGCTCCGGTGATAACGACTGACTCGCCGCCGACAGCTTGGGTGTACAACACGTACGCCTACTACGACTTCCATGCGACAGGCATCCCCGCGCCGGCGTTCTCATTGGGCACCGGCACGCTGCCACCGGGGCTGCAGATCTTCTCGAACGGCGCGTTCGGCGGGACCCCAACGACGACGGGGACGTACAAGTTCACGCTCGTTGCCAGCAACGGCATCGCGCCGAACGCCACGACGCCGACCATCACGATCACCGTGTCCTAGGAGGCCGCCACACGCCCTGCTCAGCGACCAGTCAGTGCATCACGTCGCGGACGCGGCGCCCCACCCGTCCTGGAGGGACACTTCAGGCCGGCCTGCACGATTCCACGGCTCCCCGGACCATCGCTGACCGGATGGCCGCTTCACAAGCGAGCCATTACCATGCGAACGCTTCTTCACGGCAGCAATGGTCGGCGAGTTGCCACCTGGTTGCCACCAAGAGGCGAGGAGGGATGCGAGAGTGGCCGAATCGGACGGTCTCGAAAACCGTTGTACCTTCTGGGTACCGTGGGTTCGAATCCCACTCCCTCCGCTGGACGCGGCTGCCCCGACGCGCCCGGCGTGCGTCGCGACACGCTGAGAGGAGCGCCATGACCCTGACGGTCACCAAGCAGACCAGCGACTCGACGCGGACCGAGCACGTCGACGTGCTCATCGTCGGCGCGGGCATCTCGGGCATCGGCGCGGCGCACCATCTGATGGAGCAGTGTCCCGAGAAGTCCTTCGTGATCCTCGAGAAGATGGAGAGCTTCGGGGGCACCTGGTGGACCCACCGCTACCCCGGGGCGCGCTCGGACAGCGACCTCTACACGTTCGGCTACCGATTCAAGCCCTGGACGGGTCCACCGATCGCGTCGGCCGGGGAGATCCTCGCCTACCTCCAAGAGGTCATCGACGAGGACCGCCTCGACGAGAAGATCCGCTACCGACACCGGATCAACTCGGCGTCGTGGTCGAGCGACGAGCGGTGCTGGACCGTCGAGGTCACGCGGCTCGACACGGGCGAGGAGCTCCGGTTCACCGCCGGCTTCGTGTGGATGTGCCAGGGCTACTACCGACAAGAGGAGGGCTACACCCCGCAGTGGCCAGGCTTCGAGCGCTTCGAGGGCACCGTCGTGCATCCACAGCGCTGGCCCGAGGGGCTGGACGTCACTGGCAAACGAGTGGTCGTGATCGGCTCGGGCGCGACCGCGGCGACGCTCATCCCCAACATCGCCGACGAGGCGGCGCACGTGACGATGCTGCAGCGCTCCCCCACCTTCTTTCTCATCGCGCCAAATCAGAACGAGACCGCCAACATGCTCCGCGGGCTCGAGATCCCCGAGGAGTGGATCCACGAGATCGTCCGCCGCCAGAACATCCAGCTCCAGGGCATGTTGTCCCAAATGGGTCGCGACGACCCGGAGTTCCTGCGCGAGGAGCTGCTGCGGCCTGTCCGAGAGGTCCTCGGCGAGGACTTCGACGTGGACCGGCACTTCAACCCCACCTACCGCCCGTGGCAGCAGCGCATCGCAATCGTCCCTGACGGCGACTTCTTCCATTCGATCCGCGAGGGCAAGGCCTCGGTTGTGACGGACCAGATCGAGTCGTTCACCGAGCACGGCATCGCGCTCGCCTCCGGCGAGACGCTCGAGGCCGACGTCGTCGTGACGGCGACCGGCTTCAACCTCACCGCGCTCGGCGACGTGGCCGTGACGATCGACGACGTGTCGCTCGACTTTGCGAGCACCGTGACGTGGCGCGGGATGATGTTCACGGGCGTGCCGAACCTGCTGTGGGTCTTCGGGTACCTCCGCTACAGCTGGACGCTGCGCGTCGACCTCCTTGGAGACTTCGTGTGCCGGCTGCTCGCGCACATGGATGAACTCGGTGCTCGCGTCGTCGTCCCCGAGCTCAGCAGCGAGGACCAGGGCATGGCGCTGCGACCCTGGATCGACCCGGACAACTTCAACGCCGGGTACATCACGCGGAACCTGCACCTCATGCCCAGGCAGGGCGACCACGTGCCCTGGCGGCACGAGCAGGACTACGTGACGGACTGTCGCGAGCTGCCCGCCGTGGACCTCGACGACGGGACCCTCGTCTACAAGTAGGCCCCGGGGCCGGCTTCCTGCGCGTAGCCTCGGGCACAGGAGGACCGTCGATGACACCCGAACGCATCGAGCAGCGACGCCTGCTCAGCACCCAGCTCCCCGGCCCGCGCTCCAAGGAGCTGCACGACCGGCGCACCCACGCGGTCTCAGCCGGCCTCACGGTCGGCTTCCCCGTGTACATCGAGCGCGCCGAGGGCGCGATCCTCGTCGACGTCGACGGCAACCAGCTCATTGACCTCGGTGCGGGCATCGCGGTCACCTCGGTCGGCCACGCCGTGCCCGAGGTCACCCATGCCATCGCCCAGCAGGCGCAGCGCTTCACGCACACCTGCTTCATGGTCACTCCCTACGAGGGCTACGTCGAGGTGTGCGAGACGCTCAACCGGCTGACGCCCGGCGACTTCGACAAGCGCAGCGCGCTGTTCAACTCGGGTGCCGAGGCAGTCGAGAACGCGGTCAAGATCGCGCGGCGGGCGACGGGCCGACAGGCGATCATCGTCGTCGAGCACGCCTACCACGGCCGGACGAACCTCACGATGGCGCTCACGGCGAAGAACATGCCGTACAAGGACGGCTTCGGCCCGTTCGCACCGGAGGTCTACCGGGTCGCGACGAGCTACCCGTTCCGTGACGGGCTGGACGGGCCCGCCGCCGCGCGCTGCGCGATCGAGGCGATCGAGACCGAGGTGGGCGCGAGCAACGTCGCGGCGCTCCTCATCGAGCCGATCCAAGGCGAGGGCGGGTTCATCGTGCCCGCCGACGGGTTCCTCCCCGCGCTCGCCGCGTGGACCGGCGCCGCAGGGGCGCTGTTCATCGCTGACGAGATCCAGACCGGGTTCTGTCGCACCGGTGCGTGGTTCGCGTGCGAGCACGAAGGCGTCGTGCCGGACCTCGTGGCGACCGCGAAGGGCATCGCGGCGGGCCTGCCGCTCGCGGGCGTGACCGGCCGCGCCGAGGTGATGGACTCGATCCACGAGGGCGGGCTGGGCGGCACCTACGGCGGCAACCCCGTCGCGGCCGCCGCGGCGCTCGCCGCGATCGAGGTCATGCGACGCGACGACCTCGCCGCACGCGCGCGATGGATCGAGCAGTTCGCCCGGCCGCGCCTCGAGGCGCTGGCAGGGTCCTGCGCCTCGATCGGTGAGGTCCGTGGCCGTGGCGCGATGCTCGCGCTCGAGTTCGTGGAGCCGGGCACCAAGGTCCCGGACCCAAAGGCAGTGAAGTCCGTGCTCGCCGCGTGCCACGCGGAGGGCGTCGTCGTGATCTCGTGCGGCACCTACGGGAACGTCATTCGCCTCCTGCCGTCCCTGTCGATCCCCGAGCCACTGCTCGACGACGGGCTGTCGGTCCTCGAGTCCGCGGTGCGCGCGTTCGCCACCGACGACTAGCCCGCCGCGCCGCGCTCGCGCTCCTCGGTCTCGAAGAAGCGACGGAGCCCCGCGGCGTTCGAGTGGACGCCCGAGAGCACCTCTGCCTTCTCGAGGTGCTCGGGGGCCACGCCGGTGAGCGCGAAGGCGCCCGAGAGCGCCCCGGCGATGTCCCTGCCGTCGCGCCACGCGGACTCGGCGACCTCTGCCCAGTCGACCAGCACCTCGTCGGCCTCGGCGAGCAGCCCTTGGGGGTCGTCGAGGAGGCCGTAGTGCGCGAGCGCGATCCCCACCGGGCTGCGCTCGGCAAAGCGACGCAGCGACGCGCGTGCCTGGTGCAGGTCGAAGTCCGGCGGTGGCGTCGCGGGCCGCAACACCCCGACGTCCGGGAGTCGCACGCCGACCGCGTCGCCGGCGAACAGGATCCCCGAGAGCGAGTCGTGCAGCGCGAGGTGATGCTTGGCGTGACCGGGCGAGTCGACGGCGCACAGCGACCGCCCGCCGCCGAGGTCGATCTCCTCGAGGTCCTCGAGGACGTGCAGCCGGTCCTCCGCAGTCGGCGTGAGCCTGCCGTAGAGCGAGTCGAGCAGGTCGCCGTAGACGGTCGCGGCGGACGACACAAGCCGCGTCGGGTCGGCGAGGTGCCGCACGCCCTTCGCGTGGACATACACCGTCGCGTCGGGGAACGCCGCGGCGACGTCGCCGACACCACCCGCGTGGTCGAGGTGGATGTGCGTGACGACCACACCCGCCAGATCGTGCGGGCCAAGTCCGATCGAGTCGAGTGCGGCGAGCAGGGTGGGCACCGAGGACTGCGCACCGGTCTCGACGAGCACCGGTCGCGGTCCCTCGAGCAGGTAACCCGCGGTCACCTGCGTCCAGCCGCCGAGCATCGTGTCGAGCTCGAGGACCCCGTCGGCGAGACGGCGCGGCGGGACGGGCGGCGCCGTCGCGACGCCATCGCGCGCGACGACGTGGTGCGAGTGACCCGATGCGACGTCGTCGTGGTCGTCGTGATCGTCAGCGTCGTGATCGCGTGCGTCGTGGGCATCGTGCTGGTGGTCGTCGCGCATGATCTTCCTAACTCGGCGTGCAGGCGCCGCTGGTGGTCGTGTGGGCCGTGTGCTCGGCGAGGCGCACGTCGGGCGCGAGCGCCGATGCTCGGAGGGCGTAGCCAAGACTCGACTGGGAGAGCGAGCGGGAGAAGACCATCCCGAGCGCCCCTCGGCGCGCGATGAGGGGACTTCCCGAGTTGCCGGGCCGGACGACGGCAGTCACCGCGTAGATCGGCCTCGTGACCAGCCCACCGCCATAGATGTCCCGGCCCTGCGCGCTGAGCACGCCGGCGACCCCCGCGGGCTGGCTGGTCTGGGGCCCTCCCCCCGGGTACCCCACGATGGCGGCTTGGGTGCCCACGGTCGCGATCGCGCCGACCAGTCGAACGACCGGTACGCCGAGGCGAGGGACGCGAAGGATCGCGACGTCGAGCTTCGGATCGAACACGACGAGCTGGGCGGCCTGTGGTCCACGTGCCGTCACG
This sequence comes from Acidimicrobiaceae bacterium, assembly GCA_003162395.1. Classification (GTDB taxonomy): domain Bacteria; phylum Actinomycetota; class Acidimicrobiia; order Acidimicrobiales; family RAAP-2; genus Palsa-459. Next base: position 26,170 of record PMON01000030.1, on the reverse strand, counting down.
ACCACGAGCGTCGGCTCGCCGGCAACAACGTGCGCGTCGGTGATGACGAGGTCCGGCGCGATGACGAATGAGGTACCGTCGCGCTGCTCGTCGCAGCCACCCGAGGCCTCGACCTTGAGCACCGAGCCCGCCGCACGTCGTGCGATCGCGTCAGCCGTCGCTTTGGTCGGCACCGTGACCCTCGCCGTCGTCGGCTGGGTGACCTCGGCGAACGCGACGGGGAAGACGTCCGTCGAGAGGAAGGCCTCCGCATGCGCCACGACGGACGGCACCGGCGGCATCACGGCGTCGATCGCGGTCAGGACCACGGAGCGCTGGATGGGTCCCGCGAGCCAGTTGACCGAGGACTGCGTGAAGAGGCCGGCGACGAGCCAGGCACTGAAGAGCGCACCCAGTGCGGCGACGGCTGCCCCGGCGAGCGCGTCGATCGCGCCCAGTCTCAGCCGGCGCATCGCCACGTTCGCCCACTTCCCAAGCACGTTGCCGCCGATCGCTGCCAGGACCGCGACACCGAGCACGATGCCCACGATGAGCCCGGTGCGTGCGACGCCGACGTGGAAACGCGCGGCGACGGGCACCGCGATTGCCGCGCCCACGGCGAGGCCGACGACGAATCCCACGAGACCCAGCAGCTGGGTGAGCGCGCCGAGGGATCGCCCGCGCACCGCGGCGAGGACGACCCAGACAACAATGACGATGTCGACCCAGCTCATTGCCTCGGAGGGTAGACCTGTCACCCTCCTGCCCGCGCCTACCATCGGTCGTCGTGGCATCCCGACGAGTTCTCCTCGTGCCTGTCGCTGCCCTCTTGCTCGCGGGCTGCTCGATCACGACCAGCTCTCCGCCACCCCCGCCGGACGCGATGGGTCGTGCCGCACTCGATCCGCTGATCACGCTCTCGGTGGTCGCGTGCGAACCGCTCCTCTGGTGCATCGCGGCGGGGACGAACCCGACGTCGTCGGGGGTCAACAGCGCGTCCGTGGAGATCTCCGCGGGCGGGCGGGCAGGTTGGGCACGAGTCGTGGCGCCGGAGCTCGACGACGCCACGCTGACCGCGGCAAGCTGCTGGGCATCGGGCTGCCTGCTCGGCGGATCCGACCCCACCGGCACGCTGCTCGAGATCGTCAATCCCAAACGGCGTGTCGCCGCGATCAAGTCCGCGACGCTTCCCGGCCTGGGTGTCGCCGCGCTGAGCTGTCCCGCGGCGGGCCGATGCCTCGCGCTCGTGACGACCTCGGTCGACACGGCGGTCTTCAAGTCGACCACGAGCGGCTCCGCCTGGCAGCAGTTGACGACGCTGCCGGCCGCCCTCTCGACGGCGACGTCGCTGTCGTGCGCGACACCACTCGCGTGCGTGGCTGTCGGGACCGGTCCGACCGGCGCGGAGGCGGCGCGCACGAGCGACGGCGGCCAGTCGTGGTCGCTTGCCTCGCGACCGAGGGGCCTCCAGGTGTTCAGCGCCGTGTCGTGCGGACCGTCATGGTGCATGGCAACCGCGAGGCTGCACGACGGCAGGACCGAGCTGATGCAGTCGCGCAACCGAGGCGCGAGCTGGGCGCACTTTGCGACGTCGATCGATCGTCCCGGGGCTGTCGCGTGCGTGACCGCGACCACGTGCGTCGCGGTCGGATCCGGTCCACGCGGCGGGGCGATCACGTCGGACGTCCGACCTCATCACGAGCGCGTGCTCACCGTCGAGTACGTCCCCGATCCGCTGATCGCCGTCGCGTGCGCGTCGGCGACCAGGTGCGCAGGCATCACCCAGGCCAGCACCGTCTCCATCGAGCTCTAGGCGGCTCAGCGGGCTGCGGCCGCCACGACCCGGAGCGCCGAGACAGGTCCCGGATCGAGCTGGAAACGCACGAAGCGCCGCATGGCCGCGGAGCCGTGCGTCGCGGTTGCGAAGCTCGGGGGGGCCGGCACGACGCGGAACGGCCCCGTGACGATGGACTTCTGAGGGCGGTCGAACATGAGGGCGTTGCCAACGACACCGACGCCTGACTGGATGTCAGTCACGGCGTGGCCCGGGTACGCGCCCCAGGTCGTCGTCCCGAACGCGAAGGACCACGCGTGCCAGAGGTTGAGGCCGATCGAGCCGTACCGCAGCGCGGCCAGGGCCGCCTCGATCCTCGAGCCCACGAGCTCGTCGCGTAGCTCGCGCGGGTGGGCGAGCACCGTGACCGCAAGCGAGCCCCAGACGACGTCGTTGCAATACTCGACCGCCGCGTCCACGAACTGGTCGACGGTCGCGGTGTCGAGCGAGGTCTCGGCTAACAGCCCGCAGAACGCCTCGACGTTGAGCGCCACGTCGTCGTGGCGTCCCGCGTCGAGGTCGCGGATCACGGTCCAGGGCAATCGATCGTCGTCGGCGGCGCCAATCCGGTGCGCGCCGGGATGGGCGTCGAGGAACGACGCGTGTCGCTCGTGCGCCCCGGGGTAGTACGCACGGCGCGTCGGTATCGAGGCCAGGACGCACTCGAGCTCGTGCAGGAACGCCGCTCGCTGCGGCCAGTGCCGCCACGTGAGCAGCACGCGCGGGGTAAGGCAGTTGAAGCCGGCGTTGTTCACGAGCATCGACGCGACGTGGCTCGCCTGGTAGTTGAGCTCCTTGGCAGACCACGCCCCCGGCACGATCACGACCGGGGACACGTTGCCGAGCTCCGCGGTGACCGCCTTGGTGACGAGCCGTACGCCCGCATCCTTGCGCCGGGTGCCGTCCGCACCGGGACCGAAGACGATGGCGTCGTGGGTCTTGTCCGAGCCCGTCACGTGCACCTCGTCGATGAGCGAGTGCGCAACGAGGTGCGCGCCCGCCGCGGCGCCGCCACGAACGATCCGCAGGACGCCCTCGTCGAGGAGCGCCTTCAGGGCTCGCTCCCAGTGCTCGACCAGGTAGTCGTTGACGGGGTTGGACTTGAGCACGACGACCTTGCCCTCAACGAAGAGCTTGCAGAGCGCGTCGTTCGGCCCGAGGGAGGCGACGTTGCCCGCCGCGAGGACGAGGACGACGCCTCGGCTCGCCTCGGGATCGCGGTAGGCAGCAGCCTGTCCTGCCGTGACGTCGTCGAGCGCGAGCCCAGGTGCCATCCACACCTCTCCTCGCTGGCGCGCGAGCAGCACCCGATCGAAGGCGTCGCGTGGGACGACGCCGACGGCCAACCTGCCCCCCGGCGCGTGGCGCGCCGGCCCGGGGAATCCGCGGGCGGCCGCTCGCCGCGATGTCGCGCAGCGACGTCCGGAGCTGCTGGACGTACCTCGCGACGACGCCCACGCCGGCGACCAGCTCCTCGCCGCCCTCGTAGGAGTCCGGGTCGAGCCCCTTCGCCTGGCACGACGCGGCATGCCAGTCGGCCGCTCCGGACCCCAAGTCGGCGATCACCTGGGCGAGGAGCGCCTCGCGCGCGGTGGCCCCGGTCGCCGCCCACCGGTCCACGCTTGCGGCCACCGTGAGCACGGCTGCGTCGAGCGACGCCGTCTCGACGCGCGCCTCGGCGCTCTCCTGGGCGGCGAAGGCGCCTCGCGAAGCGATCGACACGTCCCTCCCTCGACGTCGAGAGGCTATCTGTGGGGTAGCGGGGTGCTAGGCATCGACGTGAATGGCCAATGACGACGCGGACGTCGCGCGCACCCCGCCACCGCGGCCACCCATGGGCTGGTACCCGGACCCCGGGGGGACCCCGCAGTGGCGTCGGTGGGACGGCACCACCTGGGGCGACACCACGATGCCCTTCGGGCCGACCCCGCCCGACGAGTGGACACTCGCTCGCGCGCGGGCCGCGTGGCTCTATCTGCGGCCGCTCGCACCCTGGGCCATCGCCGCGCCCGCACTCGGTGCGATCACGGTCGCGGCGCAGTCCGCCACGTTCGCGCCGCTTCGCAGGTGGTTCCACGCGTACCTCCAGGCCGTGGCGCACCACCACCCTGCGCCGGCGCTTCCCTCGGTGACCTCGACGTCCACGTCGCTCGTCATCACGCTCACGAACTACGCGATCTTCTTCGCGACGATGTTCGGGCTGATCGGCTGGCTGCGGTTCAGCGTCTCGTCGATGCGCGTGGCGGCGAGCGCCCGGTATCCGCGGCGGCACAACGCCGTCGTCACGAGCATCGCGATGCTGGTGCCGTTCCTCGGCCCCATCATGGCCTGGCTCGCGAGCCGCGACTGCCTCCCGGCGGGGCACGAGGCAAGACGGGCACTCGGTCTCGGCTGGTCGCTGGTGGGACTCGGCGAGCTCGGGACTGCTGGCATCTACCTGACGGTGCTCTCGACGTCCTCGGCGCTCGCGGCGTGGGCAGTCGCCGCCGCCTGCGCCGCGGTGTGGGTCGCCGCGGCCGTTCGGCTACCGATCGGGCTCGAGGCCATCGCCGACGACCACGCCTCGTTGGGTGTCCGCCTCACGGTGGCGCCCTCGTAGGCTTCGCGGCGCCGTCGCTGTCGGGGGCACGAGAAGGGAGCATCAGTAGATGCCGTACGAAGAGTGGGGACCCCTTGGCGGCCTCGTCGGCACGTGGGAGGGCGACGAGGGTCGCGACATCTCGTTCCACAACGACAAGGGCAAGATCGCCGAGACCGAGTACCGCGAGAAGTCCACGTTCAAGCCCTTCGGCCCCGTCGACAACGGCGCGCAGCTCCTGTGGGGCCTCGACTACCGGACCGCGGCATGGAAGGCGGACGTGGACAATCCGTTCCACACCGAGGTGGGCTACTGGCTCTGGGACGGCGGCGACCACGAGCTCATGCGGTGCTTCATGGTCCCGAGGGGCTCGACGGTCATCGCAGGGGCACCCGTCGAGCCGGACGCGACCACCTTCGTGCTCGAGGCGGACCTGGGGTCCACGACCTACGGGATCCTGTCCAACAAGTACCTCGACGCGTTCGCGCGGACGACTCGCTACGACGTGACGGTCGCGATCGAGGGCGACGTGTTCCGCTACGACGAGACGACGACCGTCGAGCACTCGAAGAGCGCCGACCTGATCCTGCATACCGACCGCAACACGATGCGACGCACCTCGCTCGAGGCCTAGCCGTGTACGAGTGGTCTGAGGAGCACCTGGCCGTCGCCCTGGCCGTGCGCCGGTTCGTCGACGAGGAGATCCGCCCGGTGCTCGACGACCTCGAGTTCGGCGACCTGCCGCCCTACGGGATCCTGCGCAAGCTGTTCGCCACCTTTGGGATGGACCAGCTCGCCCGCGAGGGCTTCAAGCGCCAGCTCGAGCGTCGGGCTGCCGCCGACGCCGGCGCGTCCGAGCCGCGGCGCGACGGCGGGGGTGCGGGCTTCACGCTGATCCCCGTCATCGAGCTGTGCAGGGTCAGCCCCGGGCTCGTCACCTCGCTCGGCGTGTCGACCGGGCTCGCCGGCGGGACGATCATGAAGCTCGGCACGCCCGAGCAGATGGAGCGCTTCGGGCTCGATCTGCTCACGCTCGACAAGGTCGGCGCCTGGGCGATCACCGAGCCCGACAGCGGCTCGGACGCCCTCGGTGGCATGCGCACCACGGCGAGGCGCGACGGCGACGAGTACGTCCTCAACGGCCAGAAGACCTGGATCACGAACGGCCCGTACGCCGACACGATCATCTGCTACGCGAAGCTCGACGACGGCTCCGGCATCGATCCGCGCCATCGGCCCGTCGTGACCTTCATCCTGTCCTCGGACATGGAGGGCCTCGTCCGTTCGAAGCCGATGCGAAAGATGGGCCAGCACGCGTCGCCCACCGGCGAGCTGTTCTTCGCCGACGTGCGCGTTGGGCGCGACCGACTGCTCGGCGGCTCAGAGGCCCCCGCGGGCGGCGGGCGAGCGAGCGCGAAGGACAACTTCGTCACTGAGCGCGCCGGCGTCGCGGCCATGTCCCTCGGCATCATCGAAGAGTGCCTCCGGCTCTCGGTCGACTACGCGAAGTCACGCATGCTCTGGGGGCGTCCGATCTCAGAGTTCCAGCTCATCCAGCTCAAGCTCGCACGCATGGAGGTCGCACGGGTGAACACGCAGAACCTCGTGTTCTCGCACCTCGAGCGGTCTGCCGCGGGAAGCACCCCGACGCTGGCAGAGGCGTCGGCGATGAAGCTCTACGCAGCACAGGCCGCCTTCGACGTCGCCAACGACGCCATCCAGCTGTTCGGTGGCAACGGCTACGTCTCGGAGTACCGCGTCGAGCAGCTGGCGCGCGACGCGCGCGTGCTGCAGATCTACGCGGGCACCGACGAGATCCAGGTCGTGGCCATCGCGAAGGACCTCCTCAGCAGGTAGGCACCGAGCCCCGCGACTAGCTCGGCGCGGAGCGCACGAGGTCCACTCTGCCCACGCCGACTTCCGCGACCAGCACCAGCACGTGCGCTCGGTCTGTGCGCCCGGCCGCGCCCGTGGCGGGCGTCGAGAAGCTCTGCAGGTCGCCCGGGCTCGAGCTCACGTCGCCGAAGCCGGCGTGTGCGGACACGTCGACGACGACACCCGGCGGGACGTCGACGGTCAGGTGCCCGACGGCGACGCTCGCGGTGACGTGCACGGTCGAGGCTGGGAAGCGGACCTGCCGCAGGTCGACGGTCATGTCCCCCATCGAGGTGCGATAAAAGCGCTGGAGCTGTGCGAGCGACGTCGGCTGGTAGATCCGCTCGCCGATTCCGCCCGACATCGGCACGCCGGTCGAAGCGACGAGCCCGAGGAACGACCCGGCGGCCACGATCCCAAGGGTCATGCAGCCGAGCACGACGATGGCCACCGCCCGGCGGAGCGTGCGGCGTCCTGACCGATCGCGAAGCGATACGACGAGGAGGCCGAACAACAGCACCACCCAGAGCAGCCCGAGGCCGCCGCCCCACCTCGGCCCGCCCCACCAGGACGTGACGACGAGCAGCCCGAAGCACAAGACGCCCGCGAGCAGCAAGAAGGCGAGCCACGAGGGCGTGGGCTCGGCGGTCTCGTCCAGCACGTCCGCATCGCCCGGCTGCCGCGCCGCCGAGGGCACGAGTGCCCACATCGCGAGGTAGAGCAGCGCGCCGGCGCCCCAGGCGCACGCCAGCACCACGAAGGCCACGCGGACGAGGCTGACGTCGACGTCGAAGCGCTCGGCGATCCCGCCGGCGACGCCGGCGAGCATGCGGTGGGTCCGGCTGCGCCGCAGCGCGCCATCGGCGACGATCCCGCCGCGAGGCGGGGACCCGGTGCCCGTCGGCGCGGCGTGCTGGGCGCTCGGACCCGAGCTCGTCGTCCCGCTCGGGTCGGGGTCCTGGGGCGGTTGGGTCATGGCGCACTCTTGTCCGCGTGGCTCGCGGTCACCATCGGGATGATCCCCGAGTTGCCCCCGGGGATCTCGGGGGTGCCTCGGGGTTCCCCCGCGTCACGACCACGGCGCGGGCTGCAAGGATTGCGCCATCGCCATCACGACGTCACACGAACACGGCGACGCTGCCGCCGACGGCGCCTCGTCGGCGACCGCGACACCGCGGCGGGCGCAGCGCCCGCTCGTTCGTGGCGCCGACGACGCCGTGCTCGGCGGGGTCTGCGCGGGCCTCGCTCGACGCTTCGGCGTCCCGGTCAAGCCCATTCGAGTGCTCGCCGTGGTGTCCATCGCCCCCGCGGCGATCGGCCTGCTCGCCTACACGGCGTGCTGGGCGCTGGTCCCTCGCACCGGCGAGGACAGGTCGGTGGCTGCACGCGTGCTCTCGGACCGTCGTGAGGTCCAGATCGTGCTCGCCGTGTCGACGGTGATGCTGGCCGTGCTGATCACGCTGGTCGCGATCGGCGTCCAGGGCCCGGGCGCCTTCGCGTGGCCGCTCCTGCTCAGCACCGCCGGCCTCCTCTGCGTGTGGCGGGGCGCCTCGGACGACGAGCGCGAGCGACTGCAGTCCCGGCTGAGCACCACCCCGCTCATCGGCGCGGCGACCGCGACGAGCTGGCGCACCGTGCTCCTGCGAGCGTGCATCGGTGGCGCGCTCGTCCTCGTCGGCGTCGCGCTGCTCTCCAAGATCGGCGAGCTGCGCGGCGCCGCGATCGGCGTGTTCATCGGCATCGTCTCGGTCTCAGCCGGCTTCCTCATGATGTTCGCTCCCTGGTGGCTCCGCACCCTGCGGGACCTCGCGAACGAGCGGCGCCAGCGCGTGCGTGCCCAGGAGCGCGCCGACGTGGCGGCCCACCTCCATGACTCGGTGCTCCAGACGCTGCTGCTGATCCAGAAGGCAGCCAGCCAGCCCACCGAGGTGGTCCGCCTGGCCCTCAACCAGGAGCGCGAGCTGCGCCACTGGCTGTTCGACCCGCCGCAGCGCCACGCCCACGCGGGGGCGGCGAGCTTCGTGACGTTGGCGTCGGACATCGAGCGAGACGTCGAGGAGGACTACGGCATCGGCGTCGAGCTCATCGTCGTGGGCGACTGCGAGCCCGATGACGCGCTGCGCGCGCTGCTCGCCGCAGGGCGCGAGGCGGCCGTGAACGCGGCGAAGTGGTCCGCCACGACGACGATCTCGATGTTCGCCGAGGTCGAGCCCGAGCAGGTCTCGCTCTTCGTTCGAGACGTCGGGCACGGGTTCGATCCTGACACCGTGCCGGGCGACCGCAAGGGGATCGCGCACTCGATCGTCGAGCGCATGGCTCGCCACGGGGGCCAGGCGACCATCCGGAGTTCGCCGGGCGCGGGCACCGAGGTCGAGCTCGTGGTCCCTCGGCACGCCGCTCCATGACCGAGGTCACCGCGCCGAGCGTCTTTCTCGTCGACGACCACGCCCTCATCCGCTCGGGCATCCGCGCAGAGATCGCGGCATCGGTCCGCATCGTCGGCGAGGCCGACGAGGTGGACGCCGCGATCGAGCTCATCGGCGAGCGACGGCCCGACGTGGTGCTGCTCGACGTGCACATGCCCGACGGCGGCGGTCTCGCGGTCCTCGACGCGGTGACGAGGGCATGCCCGTCGACGCGCGTGCTCGTGCTCTCGGTCTCCGACGCGGCCGAGGACGTGATCGCCCTGATCCGTGCGGGCGCACGAGGGTACGTGACCAAGAACATCTCGGGCCCGGACCTGGTTGAAGCGGTGCACCGCGTCGCGGAGGGCGACGCGGTGTTCTCCCCGAGGCTCGCGGGCTTCGTCCTCGACGCCTACGCCTCGTCGACAAGCGGGGTAGTCGACGACGAGCTGCACCAGCTGACGCCGAGGGAACGCCAGGTGCTGCGGTACATCGCGCGTGGCTACGCCTACAAGGAGGTCGCGCGCGAGCTCGGCATCTCGATCAAGACCGTGGAGAGCCACGTCTCGGCGGTGCTGCGCAAGCTTCAGCTCTCGAACCGCCACCAGCTCACGAACTGGGCGAACGAGCGTCGCTTGGTCTAGGACGTCTCGATGACGAAGCAGCGGTCATCGAGCGAGCCCATCGCGTAGGGGCCGTAGTAGCCCGCGAACATCGCGCGGGTGACCTCCGCCCACTCGATCGCGGCGGGCGCGGCGGCGCGGTGGAAGACCTGGGCGATGCCGCGCTCGTGCACGCGGTACTCGGCCCAGCCGCCCGGGAAGTCCTTCACGCAGGCGACCTCGACGAAGGGCACGCCGCCGATCCGATGGCATCGGTTGCGGTGCGTGTGCCCGGCCAGGTAGCACGCGATCGACCCGTGCCTCGCGACGACCTCGACCAAGCGCGCGGAGTCCTCCGGCGTGATCCACTGGGTCCCGTCGGCGCGCTGGTCGCGACCTGGGTCCCACGCCGGGTGGTGCCCAAGGACGACCACCGGCTGGTGCGAGCGACCCGCCAGCTCGTCAAGCCACTCGAGCTGGTCGTCGCTCACCGAGCCGCCGATCTGGAACTCACGGGAGGTGTCGAGCAACGCCAGCGTCACGCCGTCGAGCACGCGTGCCTGGGTGCCCCACGACGCGAACTGCTGGCCCCTGAAGCAGTCGTGGTTGCCGCGCACGTGCAGCAACCGCTCGCCGAAGGCGCCGCCCCAGACCTCGAGGAACCGCGCGTAGTCCTCGTCGACGCCGTCGTCGGTCAGGTCCCCCTTGACGACCACGGCGTCGGCGTCGCACGTCGCGATGTCCGCGACGACCCCGGCGTTCATCACCTCGGGGTACGGCGTCGCGCCCTCAGGGACCCGGAACACGTCCAGCTCGTCGGCGCCCGCGACGTGCCCGCACACGGTCTCGCCGAAGTGCACGTCGTTTGCCGTGGCGAAGACGCAGCGCAGCGCCCCGAGGTCGGGCATCGTCGAGAACGGGACACCGGCGATCAGGTAGTCGTGGGCCGGCGCGAGGCCGTCAAGGCGCACCACTCGGCCGTCGACGAACAGCTCGGCACCCGCCGTGGACACCGACACGAGCTCGCTCACCGGCTGAGTGTACGAGCGGTCCGCAGGGCTCCTCGAGCCCGCCGCCCAGGGGCGGGGAACGTGACGTTCGTGTGCACGCCTGGCACCGCGGGCCCGCAACCAGCGGTGACCGGCCAGCACGCGTCTCGGCGGTCGGGTCGGACCAAGGCGGTCGTGGGCAAAGGTCAAGGCGGTCTTGGACAAGGTGTTGTAGGTTGCGAAACTTGCCGCGAGGATCGCCGAACACGTTCCCGCGCAGACCGCGCAGGGTGGGGCAGTTCTGGGCCGCGGTCGCCCTCATCGCGGCGGTCGCCACGTCCAGCATCGGCATCGAGAGCGCGTCGTCGGCCCGGACGCCGTTGGCCCCGTCCATCGCGACGTGCGAGTCCAAGCCGTGGGTGAAGGCGAGCTATCAGTCCAGCTCGACCCCCGCGGCCCTCGCGTCGCTCGTGTACTCGTGCCTGAAGCTCCTGTTCCCCACGACGTTCCGGCACGACGAGGTGGGCATCGTCGCGCTCAACGCGTACCCGTGGTTCCAGAACGTCAACGAGTTCGGTCTCACCTCGACGGTCCAGCAGGCGCTCGCCCGTCTCGGCATGCCGCCGATCACGCTGCAAGACGGACCGGAGGGCATCATCACCCGGACCTCGCCGAGCCCCACGGCGATGCCGAACGAGCTCGCGCTCGGCGCGACGTTCGACACCCAGATGGCATTTCTCTATGGCGCAACGCTCGGCTCCCAGGCCCACGAGATGGGCTACGACGGGCTTCAGGCGCCGGACCTCAACCTCGTCCGGGTCCCGAGCTGGGGCCGGGCCTCAGAGTCATTGGGCGAGTCGCCCGTGCTCGCCGGCGAGATGGGCGCTTCTGAGGCCGTCGCGATCAGCGGCCAGCACCTGATCCCGGTGCTCAAGCACTTCGGCCCCTACTCCCAAGAGACCAATCGCAAGGGCCTCAACCAAGAGATCACCACGAGGGCGCTCGAGGAGGTCTACATCCGACCGTTCACGTTCGCGCTGCGTGCGCTGCAGCGCCAGCTGCACGCCGGTGGCCATGCCGTCGCGATCATGTGCTCCTACGGCAACGTGAACGCGACGAAGGCGTGCCGGTCCCCCGTGCTGAACCAGGAGCTCGCAACCCTCGGCATCAACGCGCTCGTACGCTCGGACCTCGGCGTCCAGGTGGATCCCTCGGCGCTGCTCTTGAACGGCGTCGACCTCATCAAGCCGATGAACACCGGCGAGCTCACCCACGCGCTCTCCCAGCCGGGCGTCGTGGCAGCGCTCGACGAGGCGGTCATCCAGATCTTCCGGACCGAGTTCGCCGACGGACTCGTCAATGGCAGGGTCACCGCAGCGAGAGGCCACCCCCTCACCAAGGGGCTCGCGAACAGAGGGCACCAGGCAGCCCTCGAGATCATGCAACGCGCGGCCGTGCTGCTCAAGAACACCGGCGTACTGCCGCTCAGCCCTTCGAGCGGGCGGATCGCCGTCATCGGCGACAGCAACGTGGCGAACTCGTGCGCAATCCTCTCGGCAACGCTCGCGCGGGCGCTCCGCACGACGTCGACGTGCACCGACGACGCCCGCGCCCACCTGCCGAGCGAGGTCCTCGACTCGGGACTCCCCCTCGTGCACCGGGACGCGACGCGAGTGCGATACTTCACCTCGCACCAGGGCGGTCCCTACGTGCTCACGGTGACGACCAGGGGCAACACGAAGCTCGCGATGGACGGCCACACGATCCTCAGCAGCCAGGGGCTCGCGGAGTTCCCCGTGCAGCGCACGGCGCTCGTCCAGCTGTCAACCGGTCGCTACACCTTCTCGCTCACCTGGCGGGGCGCGCCGCCCACCGTCGTGATCACCCGCGAGCTGCCGGCGGTCACGAGGGCGGTCGCGGGCACGAGGGGCGCGCAGGTTGCGATCGTCGTGGCGTCGGACTGGGCCCGCGAAGGTATGGACCGCAGCTCGCTCGACCTACCCGGCGCGCAGGAGGCCGTGATCTCGGCGGTGGCAGCGAGGGTGCCCACCATCGTCCTGCTCGCCACCGACGGCGCGGTCACCATGCCGTGGCTCAGCCGGGTCCAGGGCGTCTTGGAGGTCTGGAACCCGACCGGCGGCACGTCGCTTGACCGCATCGCCACGCAGTACGTGCCTGCCTGGGTGCGGCTGCTCGATGGCAGCGCCGATCCGAGCGGACGCCTGCCCGAGACCTTCCCCGTCACGGCTCCGGGAAGTCCCATGGGCGATGCCAAGTTCTGGCCCGGCATCGGCAGCAGCGTCAACCTGAACCAGCCACCCGACACCGGGGTCGGCATCGGCATGGCGTGGTATCGCGCGCAAGGATGGCCGGTGCTGTTCCCGTTCGGCTACGGGCTCAGCTACACGACCTACCAGCTCAACGGCGGCTCCTTGACCACCACCGGCAACGGGCTGGCGATGACGGTCAACGTCCGCGACACCGGCGGCGTGGCGGGCGTCGAGCCCGTCCAGCTCTACGCCGACTTCCCCTCGGCGTTCGCCGAGCCAAAGCTCCAGCTCGTCGGATTCGGCACCGTCTCGTTCACCGCGGCCGACGCGAGGAACGGCACCGTTCTGCACGCGACCATCCCGGTGTCCCCCGACGCCCTGTCGGTCTGGGTCAACGACGCGATGCGCGTGGAGAAGGGGAGCTACTGCCTCGAGGCCTCGACCTATGACGGCGACCCGCACAGCTGGACGACAGGTCCCGTGATGCTCGGACCCGGTGCGAGCGCGCCGAGCGTGGCGACGACGAGCGCCGATCCCCTTTCTGCCGGCACCTGTCCGAGCTGACCGCGCACGCTCGCTGCGCTGGGGCCCGTTCTACAATGCGGACGTGCCCGACGAGCTGACGCATCGGTCCCTCGCCACGGAGGGGTTCAACGCGAGCTGGTCGCTGCTTGTGCGCGAGCGCACGAGCGACGAGGACCTCGAGCTGCTCGACGTCGCGCTCGCGTCCCGGCACCACTGGCGCCACGAGGGTGGCGCACAGCAGCTCGCGATCGCGGACTGGATGGTGTCGAGGTGCTTCGCCGAGCTCGGCGAGCCGCGCCTGGCGGTGCGCTTCGCCATCGCCGCACTCGACGAGCAGCCCGCTGACGCGCCCGCGTGGTTGCGTGCCTCCCTGCTCGAGGGACTCGCGCGCGCCCACGCGTCGGCCGGCGACGCCACCGCGCGTGACGACGCCATCGCACGAGCGCAGGCAGCGCTCGATGACGAACTGGTCCCCGAGGACCGAGCGCACATCGCCGCGCAGCTCGCGACGGTGCCAGCGGTCAGCGCCTGACCCTGCAGCCGATCGTCGGGTCGGGACCGCGCGTCGGTGATCGAGCGCCTTTCGACCCGGCTACGAGCTCCACAGGGGCATCTTCTGGCATGCGTCGGGGACAAGGATGGGGGCGATGGCCAGCAGCGCTCGCATCGACGGGGTCGTCGATGCGAGGTTCGCGGCGGTGCGCGACGCCTTCTGCGAGAACTTCGATCTGCACAACGAGCTCGGCGGCGCCGTCTGCGTCGTCGTGGACGGCAGGGTGGTCGTCGACCTCTGGGGTGGATACCGGGACCTCGCCAGCACGCGTCGATGGGAGCGCGACACGCTCGTCGACGTCTTCAGCGTGGGCAAGGGCCTGCTCGCGACCGGCGTCGCGCGGCTTGCCGGCAGCGGAGCGGTTGACCTCGACGCGCCGATCGCGTCGGTCTGGCCGGCATTCGCCGCGAACGACAAGGCTGAGATCACGCTTCGCCACGTGCTCTCGCACGCCGCAGGGCTCCCCGCGATCCGCCGACGCCTCGCGCCCGGGTCGATGCTGTCCCCCGAGCTCATGCGCGGGGCGCTCGCGGACGAGACGCCGTGGTGGGCGCCCGGGACGGCGCACGGCTACCACGTCAACACGTTCGGCTTTCTCGTGGGCGCGGTCGTCGAGCGCGTCACGGGACGCAGCGTCGGCACCTACCTCGGCGACGAGGTCACCGGCCCGCTCGGCGCCGACTTCCACGTAGGGCTTCGCGGCGCGGACCTCGATCGCGTCGCCGAGTTCCGCTGGGTTCTCGACGTGCCGCCCGAGCATGAGCCCTCGGGCCTCGAGGGCTACGAGCTCATGCGGTACAACTCGTACTGGAATCCCTCGGGCCTCTCAGGGCTCGGGGTCGTGAACACCGAGGCGTGGCGGCGCTGCGAGCATCCCTCGACGAACGCACACGCGACTGCGCGGGGCGTCGCGCGGCTCTACGACGCGCTCGCGAGGGGTGGCCGCGTCGACGGCTACGAGCTCGTGGCGCCCGAGGCGCTCCGCGAGGCGAGCACCGAGAGCGTCGTGGGCGAGGACCTCGTGCTCGGTCGGCCGAGCCGGTTCGGCCTCGGCTTCCAGCTCACCCAGCCCGAGCGCCCGCTCGGGCGATCCCCGTCAGGGTTCGGGCACTTCGGGGCGGGCGGCTCGGTCGGCTTCTGCGACCCCGAGGCGTCGCTCGCGTTCGGCTACGTGACGAGCGACATGGGGCCCCGCTGGCAGAACCCGCGCAACCGAGGGCTGACCGAGGCGGTCCTCGCCGCGATCGGCTGACTCATCGCCCCGACACGTACTCCAAGAGCTCCTTGCGGTCGCGCTCCAGCTGGTCCACGCGAGACTTCACGACGTCGCCGATCGACACGATGCCGACGAGCCGGCCGTCGGACACGACGGGAACGTGGCGGATGCGGCGCTCGGTCAGGAGCGACATGAGCGACATGACCTCGTCGGTGGGTTTGCACGTCGTCACCGGCGTCGTCATCGCGTCGCTCACGAGCCGCCGAAGTGCGCCTTCCCCTTCGAGGGCGAGCAGGCGGACCACGTCGCGCTCCGAGATGATCCCGTCGACCGTCCCGTCCCCGTGGGAGACCACGAGCGCACCGATGCCGCGCTCGGTGAGCCGCCGAACGGCGCTCGCGATCGTCTCGGTGGGGCTGATCACCTCGACCGAATCGCCCTTCTCGGCGAGCAAGTCGCTGATCTTCATGGCGCCTCCTTGAAGCCACCACGGACCGCCGCCCAGTCCGTTGGACCTCACCTGAGAGCGTACGCCCGTCAGCGGCGAAAAGCCCAAGGAAATTTGGGCGCCCGAGGGGTACCCTTCGACTCTCGGACCACAGGGAATCGAGGTGCTCATGGCCATCGCCGTCACCACCAATCGGACTCGAACCGTGGCGCTGGTCGGACACGCCGGCGCTGGCAAGACGACGCTCGTCGAACGCCTGCTCGCGACGACGGGGACGATCGAGCGGGCCGGCTCGGTGATCGACGGCAGCACGGTGTGCGACACCGAGCCAGAGGAGATCTCGCGGCGGCACTCCCTCTCGATGGCGATCGCGCCCATGACGCTCGGCGAGGAGCGGATCGACCTCATCGACACCCCCGGCGTCGCGGACTTCGTGGTCGAAGTCGAGCGAGCGCTCGCCGTCGCCGACGTGGCTGTGATCGTCGTGAGCGCCACCGACGGGGTCGAGGTCCAGACCGAGGTCGTGTGGCGCCTCGCGGGGCGCGAGGGCATCCCGCGCGTGATCGTCGTGACCAAGCTCGATCGAGATGGCGCGAAGTACGAGTCCGTACTCGAGTCGCTGCGCGAGTCGTTCGGACAGGGCATCGCACCGGTCGAGTTGCCCATCGGCGAGGGCCCCTCGTTCCGTGGGGTGGCGGACCTCTTGGCTGACGAGGCGATCACCTACGAGGGAGGGAAGGCTACGACGGGCGCGGTCCCCGACGAGATCGCCGAGGACGAGCACCGCGTGCGCGAGCAGCTCGTCGAGGGCATCGTGCTCGCCGACGACGATCTCACGGCGCGCTACCTGGACGGCGACGCGTTGTCCATGCAAGAGCTCGAGGGCGCACTCGCCGTCGGGCTCGCCGACGGCTCGGTCGTGCCCGTCGTGTGCGTGTCCGGCGAGACGGGCATCGGCGTCGACCGGCTCGCGTCACTGCTGAGCGAGATCGCACCGTGTCGCGGTGTCCAGGGGACCAAGGGTGGCGACGTGATCGAGATACCTCGAGACCCCGACGGGCCTCCGGTCCTCCGAGCCTTCAAGACGGTCCTCGACCCCTTCGTCGGCAGGGTGACGTGGCTTGAGGTCGTGAGCGGCACCGTGCGTCCCGACACGGTGCTCCTCAACACGAGGTCGAGGACCGACGAGCGGCTGCGGTCGCTGCAGGTGCCGAGGGGACGGGAGCTCGTCACGGTCCAGGCCGTGTCCGCGGGCGACCTCGTCGCGGTCCCCAAGCTCGCCGACACGATGGCGGGCGACGTGCTCGCCCAGAAGGGGTTCGACGTCGAGCTGCCCCTGCCCTCGAGCGCGGTGCCCACCCACGAGGTCGCCGTCGTGCCCCGCAAGCAGGGCGACGAGGACAAGCTCATGGTGAGCTTGCACCGCCTGGAAGAAGAGGACCCGGGACTGCGCGTCCGCCAGGACGACGAGGCGCGCCAGACCGTGCTCACCGTGATGGGCGACACCCACCTCGCCGTCGTGCTCGAGCGACTGAAGCGCAAGTACGCCGTCGAGGTCACCGTCGAGGAGCGGCGGCACTCCTACCGCCGCACGATCGTCAAGCCCGCCGCCGCCGAGGGTCGGCACAAAAAGCAGACCGGGGGCCACGGTCAGTTCGCCGTCGCCCACCTGCGCGTGGAGCCGCTGCCGCGTGGCGCGGGCTTCGAGTTCGCCGACGAGGTGGTCGGCGGCGCGATCCCGCGGCAGTTCATCCCGGCCGTGCAGCACGGTGTCGAAAAGGCGATGGCGTCGGGCAGTGCCGGGTTCCCGTACGTCGACGTGAAGGTGACGTGCGACGACGGCAAGCACCACAGCGTGGACTCCTCGGAGGCCGCCTTCCAGATGGCCGGCGCGCTCGCGTTCANNNGGCGACGTGCTGAGCGACCTCAACTCGCGGCGCGGCCGAGTCGTGTCCTCGGACCTCGCCGACAACGGCGAGTCAGCGGTCGTCGCCCTCGTGCCCACGACCGAGCTCGTGCGCTACACGACCGAGCTGCGCGGCATCGCGGGGGGCCACGGGACCTTCGCCGCGGGCTTCGACCACTTCGCCGAACTGCCGGCCAACCTCGCCGCCAAGGTCCTCGCGGGCTGACGCGCGCGGCGCGCTGGCTACGGTCGGGGCATGGACGCCACCACGGACACCGATCTCACCTGGTACGACGCGACCGGCCTCGCCGCGCTCGTCGCGAGCGGCGCGGTCTCTCCCACCGAGCTCGTCGACGACGCGATCACGCGCATCGAGAAGCTCAACCCGGCGCTCAACGCCGTGGTCTTCGAGCTGTTCGACCGAGCACGCGCCGCGGCGGCCGGCGATCTCGGCGACGGCCCGTTCCGCGGCGTGCCCTTCTTGCTCAAGGACTTCATCTGTGAGCTCCAGGGCACCCCGTTCGCCGAGAGCACGGCGCTGTCGGGCGACTACGTCTCGATGGTGGACCAAGAGCTCGCGCTGCGCTACGAGCGGGCCGGCTTCGTCGTGTGCGGGAAGACCAACGCGCCGGAGTTCGCGATCCTGCCGACGACCGAGCCACGGCGATTCGGGGCGTCCAAGAACCCCTGGGACCTGACGCGCACGACCGGCGGCTCCTCGGGCGGCTCGGCGGCGGCTGTCGCCGCAGGCATGGTGCCCGTCGCGCACGGCAACGACGGCGGGGGATCGATCCGGATCCCCTCGTCGTGCTGCGGGCTCGTCGGCGTCAAGCCCACGAGGGGTCGCGTCTCGCTCGCACCTTCCTTCGGCGACCTTTACGCGGGGCTCGTCTGCGAGCACGTGCTCACGAGGTCGGTGCGCGACTCCGCGGCGGTCCTCGACGCCACCCACGGCCCCGTCGCGGGCGATCCCTACGCCGCGCCCGCGCTGCGGGGCGACTCGTTCCTCGCCGCGACGAGGGCCGCGCCCGGCGCGCTGCGCGTCGGCGTCGTCACGACCTCGCCAAACGGGGCAGCGGTCGACCCCGAGTGCGTCGCTGCCGCAGGGCACGCCGCCTCGCTGTGCGAGCAGCTTGGCCACCACGTCGAGGTGACCGAGCTACCCGTCGACGGCGACGCGTTCGTCGAGCACTTCGTGAACGTCTGGGCGGGCGGGAACGCCTGGACGCTCGCGTGGTGGGAGGACCGTGTCGGGCGCGCCGCCGAGCGTGACGAGCTCGAGCCGCTCACCTGGGCGCTCTGCGAGCTCGGCCGCTCGATCGACGCGGGGCGGTTCCTGCGCAGCGTCGAGGCGCTGCGCAGCTGATCTCGCGGCGAGTGGCCGCCGCCATGGAGCGGCTCGACGTGCTGGTCACGCCCACCCTCGCCGAGCTGCCCGTGACGCTCGGGTCGTTCGACTCGACCGACGAGGAGCCCTTGCTCGGGCTGCTTCGTGCGGCCTCGTTCACCCCGTTCACCCCCCTGTTCAACGTCACGGGCCAGCCCGCCGCGTCGCTCCCGCTGTGGATGAGCGCGACGGGGCTCCCGGTCGGCGTCCAGCTCGCGACGCGCTTCGGGGACGAAGAGACCCTCTTCGCGCTCGCCGCGCAGCTGGAGACGGCCGACCCCTGGGCGGCGCGGCGTCCCGTGGTGCGCGGGTAGGCAACGGCGCGACTCAGGCGGAGGTGGGCCCGTCGGTGCCCGCGAGCCACTCCTCGAACGTCGGGCCGACGAGGGCGCCGTCGGCAGCGGGCAGCAGCGCGCCGGCGCGCACCGCGCGACCGGGCGCGCCCGGAACGGGCACGCGAAGCACCGAGGACCGCCGCCCCGTGCGCTCGAGCACGGCCCTCGCGAGCGCGGGGAGGTCCCGCGCGGGGGCGGGTCCCGCGACGTCGGGGAGCCGGCCACGCAAGGGCCCCGACGCAGCCGCGTCGATGAGCGCTTCGGCGACGGACCTCGCCGCGACGGTCTGGACGCGCAGGGCCGGGACGACCGCCACGGGACCGAAGGTCGACCGGCTGAGGACCTGCCCGGGGAACTCGTGGAACTGGGTCGCGCGCAGGATCGTCGCGTCGACGGGACCGTCCAGGTGGAGGCGCTCCTGGGCGACCTTCGCGCCGTAGTAGCCGAACCCGCCCAGGCGGTCGACGCCGACGATCGAGACGACGACGAGGTGCGCGACGCCCTCTCGTGTCGCGGCGGCCTGGAGGTTGCGCGCGGTTGACTCGAAGAAGCGCGCCGCGGGTCCGCCTCGCACGGTCTGCACGTTGGTCACGTCGATCGCGGCATCGGCACCGCGCAGCGCGGGGGCGAGCCCGTCGCCGGTCACGAGGTCAACCCCACTGCGCCGGCTGAGCGCTACGACGTCGAAGCCACGCGAGCGCGCCTCTTGCACGACGTAGCGCCCGAGCACCCCGGTGCCGCCTAGGACCACGACGCGCATGGCACCTCCTCATCGCCGGAGGCCACAACCTACGCGGGGAGCACCTCGTTGGACAGACCTCGTCCCTCGTCGACCGCGGTCGTGGCGGCCTCGGCGGTCGTCGCACCGGCACGAAGGACCGGCACGATGGTGGCGCACAGGGTGGCCGCCGAGATGAGCGCACCGACCACGATGATCGGGCGCGGTGCCACGACGAGCAGCAGCAGGCCGCCGGCGAGGAGCGCGAGGACCTGTGCGGCGCTGATCGTGCCTTGGATCGCCGAGAAGACGCGCCCTCGGATGTCGTCGGTGCAGCTGGTCGTGATCATCACCGACGCGTTCACGCTGACGATCGCGTTCGCAGCCCCGACGACGACGAGCAGCGTGGCTGCCTGCCACAGCTGGGTCGTGAGGCCGAACGCGCCGATGCCGAGGCACAGCACCGTGCAGCCGACGACGAAGGGCCGCTCGGGACGGGGGAAGCGCGCAGCGATCCGGCCCGAGAGCGACGCCGTGACGAGCATCCCGCTGCCGAAGCACACACCGAGCAGCCCATAGCCGCGTGGCCCGGCGTGCAGCGCGGTGGTGATGAAGTAGATCTCGACCACGTTGATGACGCCCAGTGCCAGCACGAAGAGCGTGAGCAGCGCGAGCAAGGAGCGGATCACCGGGTGGCGGAGCACCACGCGAACGCCCGCGAACGCCTCGCTCATCGAGAAGCCCCCCTCGGCCGCGCCAGCGGGCACCCGGTCGAGCCGCAGCACGAGCGGGATGGCCGCGAGCGCCACGAAGGAGGCCGCGTCGACGAGCAGCGGGACGTGGAACCCGTACGTCGCGACGAGGAAGCCACCGAGGAACGGACCGGCGAGGCCCGCGCACGCCGCGAAGCTCTGCAGCATGCCGAGCGCACTCGGGAGCTGGGACTCGCTCACGAGGGAGGGCACGAGGGCCTGCCAGGCAGGTGACGACACCACGGTGCCGCAGGCGAGCAGCGCGATGAGCGGCACGAGCAGGAAGCCCGGCGACCACGCGAGCGCGACGCACAGCCCTGCCTGGGACAGCGTGACGACGACGAGCAGCGGCTTGGTGCGCACGCGGTCGACGAGCAGCCCGGCGAAGGGCGCGAACACGAGCAGCGGGACCGCGCCCGCGATCAGGATCGCCGCCACGCCGAAGTGTCCGAGCTCCGCTTTGGCGCGGAACGCCATCGCGAGGAGGGCCACCTCGTCGCCGAGGAACGACACGCCGCGGCCGATGGCCACGGCCCGAACCGTGCGCGGGAGTGGGCTCGTCCGCGTTGATGTGAAAGGCATGTTTCGAAGCATATCCTTCATAGTTGGTCTGTCAAGGGCTAGGCTTCCCGCGTGCCGGAGCCGATCGACGACGTCGTGGAGCTGACCGACGCGAGGTCGATCCGTGCGATTGCACATCCGGCGAGGCTCGTCGTAATCGACCGCCTCTACGACGAGGGCCGCTCCCTCACGGCCACCCAGGCCGCCGAACTCGCGGGCACGACGCCCAGCGCCATGAGCTACCACCTCCGCGCGCTCGAGCGATTCGGGATCGTGCGTCGTGCGGACACCGGCGGCGACGGGCGCGAGCGCCCATGGGTGCGAGCCGCCAAGGACCTCCGGATCCGCCCGCCCGCACCGGCGTCGTCGCGCGCCGTGGCGTCAGCCACCGGCGCGGTGCTGTCGATGGCGATGGACCTCACCAAGCAGCGGCTCCTCGCCTCGTTGGAGCGGAGCATCGCCCACCCCGACACCGCGCTCCCCCTCGACAAGGTGGCGTCCTACGCCCACTCGAATCTCCTCGCCACGCCCGACGAGGCGACCGAGCTCCTGCAATCGATTCTCAGGCTGGTCGAGCCATTCAGCACCGACCAGCGGACCGAGCCGCCCGAAGGGGCAGGGCGCCTCACGCTCATGGTCGCAGCGGTGCCCGACTCCGACAGCACGCTCACGCCCACACCGACGAACAGGAGCTGACAATGAGATTCAGTGTCTGGCCGAGTCCCTACCGGCCCTTCGAGGAGACCGCCGGCACCGTCGCGCTGTGCGAGCGACTGGGCTGGCACGCCGCGTACGTCGCGGACCACTTCATGCCGAACGGCCCTGATGCCACGCCGTTGCGCGGCGACGTGCTCGAGGCGCTCGCGACGCTGTCGGGCGTTGCCGCGAGGACCTCGACGATCCGCCTCGGCACGCTCGTCGCGTCTGCCACCTACCGCCATCCCGCCGTGTTCTCCAAGGCCATGGCCACCCTCGACCAGATCAGCGGGGGACGGGCGATCGCGGGGATGGGCGCTGGCTGGCAGGAGAACGAGCACGCGAGCTACGGCATCGAGCTCGGCACGATCACCGAGCGCATCGACCGATTCGCGGAGTACGTGGCGATCGTCGACTCGATGCTGACCGAGGAGACCACGACCCTGGAGGGCACGTACTTTTCGCTGCACGACGCGCCGTGCGATCCCCGACCCGTCCAGACCCCGCTGCCGATCCTGCTCGGCGTCCGAGGCAAGCGTCGCACGATGGCGCTCGCCGCCAAGCACGCCGAGGTCTGGAACGCGTGGTGCTCACCCACGTCGCTGGCGGAGTGCAACCAGGTGCTCGACGCGCACTGCGAGGCGCTCGGACGCGACCCGAGGACGCTCTCGAGGTCGACCCAGGCGCTCGTGTACCTGAGCCGCGACGAGTCATGGCTCGGGCCCCACCGCGCGGCAAGCCCGGACAATCCCCCGATCGTCGGCACGCCCGAGGAGGTCGTCAACATCGTCGCGGCGTACGGCGACGCCGGCTGCGACGAGCTGATTGTGCCGTGCTTCACGCTCGGCGAGGCGGAGCGCTGCCGCGACACGCTCGAGCTGTTCAGCCAAGAAGTGGCCCGGCACTTCCCTGACTGAGACCATGCGTTGATGTTCTGTTAACGCCGTCGCGGGCCCGTTCACGCGTCGGTTGACGTCCTGGTTGCCAGATTGATCCCATGGGACAACTCCTGGCAATCGGTGGCATCGTGGTCGCAACGCTCGCGATGCTCGGGCTCGTCTGGGCACTGGACCGCATATGAGCTGGACACAGGGCCTCCTGCTCGGCATCAGCGTGCTGCTCTTTTTGTACCTGGGCTACGCGATGATCAAGCCGGAGCGCTTCTAGATGACCTTCGCGCTCTTCCTCCTCGCCCTGGCGGTCTGCCTCGCGCTGTGCTGGCGGTTCCTGGGGGCCTACATGGTCGCGGTCTTCGAGAACCGGCTCTCGTTCCTCGGCTTCATTGAGCGCCCCATCTACAGGCTGTTGGGCACGAACAAGGAGGTTGAGCAGTCCTGGAAGCGCTACGCGTCCTCCATGGTGGTCTTCAGCGGCGTCTCGGCGCTCTTCCTCTACCTGGTCCTCGCGCTCCAAGGGCACCTGCCGCTCAATCCCCAGCACTTCAGCGACCTGACCCCGGCTCTGGACCTCAACACGACGGTGAGCTTCCTCACCAACACGAACTGGCAGAACTACGGGGGCGAGACGACGATGTCGTACTTCTCCCAGATGTTCGGCCTCGAGTTCCACCAGTTCCTGTCGGCGGCTGTCGGCCTCGTGCTCGCGATCGCGGTGATCCGTGGCTTCGCGAACCGCGGGAAGCCGACGATCGGCAACTTCTGGGTGGACATGACGAGGTCGTGCCTCTACGTGCTGTTCCCCATCGCCTTTCTCCTCGGCATCGTCTTCGTCGCTCAGGGCGGCGTCGACACGCTGCACGGCCCCGTCACGATCCATAATGGCCTCACCGGCCTCACGCAGACCATCGCACTCGGGCCGGTCGGGTTCATGGAGGCCATCAAGCAGCTCGGGACGAACGGCGGCGGCTTCTTCAACATCAACAGCGCACACCCGTTCGAGAACCCGACTGGGCTCACCAACTTCATGTCGATCGTCGCGCTGCTCTCGATCCCGTTCTCCCTCACCTACGTGTTCGGCAAGATGGTCGGCCGGCTGCGCCAGGGCGTCGCCGTCCTCATCGCGATGGTCATCCTGTACGGTTCGCTGATCGGCCTCAACGCGTGGGCGGAGGCCCAGCCGAACCCCGCGGTCGTCCACGGCGGGGTGGCCACCCAGTACGTCGGCAACATGGAGGGCAAGGAGGTCCGCTTCGGCATCCTTCCGTCGTCCCTCTTCGCCGTCTCCTCGACGGTGACGTCAACCGGCTCGGCGGACTACGCCTACGACTCGGGGAACTCCTGGGGCAACTTCGCGCTGCTGAGCGGCATGATGCTCGGCGAGGTCGAGCCGGGTGGCGTCGGCTCGGGCATGTACACGATCCTCTTGATGGCGATCATCGCCGTGTTCATCGGTGGCCTGATGATCGGTCGAACGCCCGAGTACCTGGGCAAGAAGATCCAGGCGCGCGAGGTGAAGCTCGCCGGCATCGGCGTGCTCGTGATGCCCATCACCGTGCTCATCCTCACGGGGATCGCCGTCTCAGTGCACGCGGGCAGGGCGGGGCCGCTCAACGGGGGTCCGCACGGCTTCAGCGAGATCCTCTACGCCTTCACCTCGCAAGGCAACAACAACGGGTCGGCATTCGGCGGCCTGACGGGCAACACGCCCTTCTACAACATCATGGGATCCGTCGCGATGCTGCTCGGTCGGTTCGGCGTCGCGATACCCGCCCTCGCGCTCGCCGGCTCGCTCGCGGGCAAGCAGGTCGTCCCCGCGGGACTCGGCACGTTCCGGACCGACAACACGATGTTCATCGGGCTCCTCATCGGCGTCATCGTCATCATCGGCGGGCTCACGTTCTTTCCCGCACTGGCACTTGGTCCGATCGTCGAAGCGCTCTCTCACGGAAAGTTCTGGTAGATGACCACCACTGCTGACGCACCCAAGCTCTCCTCCTCCGCGCAAGTCGCGCCGCACGGCGTCGCAGAGCGACGGAGCCTCTTCGACCGCGAGATCCTCGCGCAGGCCGTGGTGGGCTCGTGCAAGAAGCTCGACCCGAGGCTCGAGATCAAGAACCCGGTCATGTTCGTCGTCTATGTCGGCACGATCGTGTGCTGCTTCTACGCGGTCACCCAGCCGTCGACGTTCACCATCTCCATCACGATCTGGCTGGGGCTGACGGTGCTGTTCGCGAACTTCGCCGAAGCGATGGCCGAGGGCCGTGGCAAGGCCCAGGCAGCCGCACTGCGAAGGATGCGATCAGAGACCGCCGCACGCCGTCTCAACGACGACGGGACAGAGACGCTCATCGCAGCGGGCGAGCTGCACAAGGGCGACCGAGTTGTCTGCGAGGCGTCTGACGTCATCCCTTCGGACGGCGAGATCGTCGAGGGCATCGCGTCGGTCGATGAGTCCGCGATCACGGGCGAGTCCGCGCCTGTCATCCGCGAGTCGGGCGGCGACCGCTCCGCGGTCACCGGCGGCACGACCGTGCTCTCCGATCGAATCGTCGTCGAGATCACCGCCGAGCGCGGCGAGACGTTCCTCGATCGGATGATCACGCTGGTTGAGGGCGCCAACCGCCAGAAGACGCCGAACGAGATCGCGCTCACGATCCTGCTGGCGGTCCTCACGATCGTGTTCCTCCCCGTCGTCGTCGTCCTCGTGCCGTTCGGCGCGTATGCCGGGGCGACCGTCAACATCGTCGTCGTGGTCTCCCTCTTGGTCTGCCTCATCCCGACGACGATCGGTGCGCTGCTGAGCGCCATCGGCATCGCGGGCATGGACCGCTTGGTCCAGCGCAACGTGCTCGCGATGAGCGGCCGCGCGGTCGAGGCTGCGGGCGACGTCCAGACGCTGCTGCTCGACAAGACCGGGACGATCACCCTCGGCAACCGGATGGCGTCTCGGTTCGTCCCCGTCGGCGGCCACACCGAGCTTGACGTCGCCGACACCGCACAGCTCGCCTCGCTGGCCGACGAGACCCCCGAGGGCAGGTCGATCGCCGTACTGGCCAAAGAGCTCTACAACCTCCGCGAGCGCGACTTGGGCCCGGACCACGAGTTCGTGCCCTTCACGGCGTTCACGAGGATGTCGGGCCTCGACATGGGGACGAGACAGATCAGAAAGGGCGCGGCGGACTCGGTGCGCACCTGGGTGCAGAGCCTCGGCGGCACGGTGCCTGCCGAGCTCGACGGGATCGTCGAGGGCATCGCTCGATCCGGCTCGACGCCGCTGGTCGTCTCGGACGGCACCGACGTCGTGGGCGTCGTCGAGCTCAAGGACATCGTAAAGCAGGGCATCGCGGAGCGCTTCGCCGAGATGCGCGCCATCGGGATCCGCACCGTCATGATCACCGGCGACAACCCTCTCACCGCCGCGGCGATCGCCCAGGAGGCAGGGGTCGACGACTTCCTGGCCGAAGCGACGCCGGAGACCAAGATGCGCCTCATCCGCCAAGAGCAAGAGGGCGGGAAGCTCGTCGCCATGACCGGTGACGGCACCAACGACGCGCCGGCGCTCGCACAAGCCGACGTCGGCGTCGCGATGAACTCCGGGACGACCGCGGCCAAGGAGGCTGGCAACATGGTCGACCTCGACTC
>PMON01000006.1 GCA_003162395.1 Acidimicrobiaceae bacterium | reverse complement strand
TCGGTCCCGCCGTACTTCGAGTAGACGACGGTGTCGCCCACCTTGACGTCGAGCGGTATCAGCTCGCCCGTGTTCTCAGCGCGGCGTCCGGGGCCCACCGAGAGCACCTCGCCCTGCTGGGGCTTCTCCTTGGCGGTGTCGGGGATGACGAGGCCTGAGGCCGTCATCTCCTCGGACTCGTTCGGCCTGACCACGATGCGGTCGTCGAGGGGATTCAACTTCATGGAGCGTCTCCTTGGCGTTCGGTTAGCACTCGATCGTTGCGACTGCCAATGTTAGCAGCCGTCGCCTTCGAGTGCCAACGCCAAGGTCGGCGCGGGCCGCCGGGCGGCACCGAGCGGTGCGGGCCCGGGTCACCAACCCCGGTCGTCGAGGACCTTGGTGGCGGCCACGTGGTCCCACCAGGTCTGTCGGCGGGAGTCCACGAGCGGCCAGAAGTAGGCCACGAGCGGGACGACGACGACCGCGAAGGAGACGAGGGCACCGCCGCGCCCGTAGACGAGGGACGGCACGGTGAAGAACAGGGCGACCACGACCGACCTCGTGAACGCCTGCGGGATCGAGATCGACCCGCGCCCGCGGACCGGGACGCAGCGGATCTGCATGACCCGCATGCCGGGCGTCTGGCCGTCGAGCTTGGCAAGGCACAACGTCGCGTACGTGAGGAAGATGGGCGAGACGATCGAGAGGTAGTACAGGATCGTGTAGAATCCCCTCGCGATGTGCACGCCCGTGAAGGAGAGCACCCCCGCGATCAGGTACTCGATCATCAAGATGATCAGGACATCCATGACGAGCCCGCCGAAGCGACGCAGCCAGCTCGCGTAGCGGACGCCCGACAGCGCCGCGGTGCGGTCAGTGAAGCCGGACGGCGGGAGTCGCAGCCCCATGTCAGCGCCCGGAGACCTGGCGCAGCACGACGGTCTTTGCCACCTTGTCGTGCAGCGTCTGATTGCGAGCGTCCCAGAGCGGCCACAGCGCGTCGAGGAAGACGACGAGGGTGGCGATCAGGCTGAGGACGACCTTCAGCAGCTGGGCGACCACCAGGACCACGACGGTCCGGCCCTCGGCGCGGATGAGGCCGACCTTCGAGTGGTCGGCCTCTGTCGCGATGAAGATCCCGAGTGCTCGCATCCCAAGTGTCGCCTGCCATCTCGTGGCGAGGAGCGCGGTGTAGAGGACTTGGATGACGACCTCTGTCCCGACGAAGAAGTCGAGCTCCGAGCCGATTGGCAGCAGCCGCTGTTTGCCATTGACGAGGTGGAACCTGAAGGTGTTGAACAGCTCGTGGTGGTGGGTGGCTGCCGCGATGATCACGGCGAGTGCGGTGATGAGCACGCCGTCGAGGAGATAGGCAGCCGCACGCCGGATCCACGACGCATAGTCCGACGCGGCGCGCTCCGCCGAGGCGTCGCTCGGCTCCCCTCGAAACGACGGCAGCGGCACGTAGTTGGTCATGTCACCCCTTGACCGAGCGAGCGTACGCGACGCTCGGCGCACCGCCGTCGTCGACGCGGTGTCACTACGGCGCAAGACGCGCGACGTCCCAGCCATCGGGCCCGTGCGTGTACAGGAACCGGTCGTGCAGTCGGTCCTGGCGCTGGGTCCACAGCTCCACCGTCGACGCAGCGAGCAGATAGCCGCCCCAGTGCGCGGGGCGGACCACCTCGCGGCCCTCGAACCGCGCCTCCGCCGCTGCGTAGGCGCCCTCCAGCTCCTCGCGGCCACTGAGCACGTGGGACTGGTTGGACGCCACCGCACCCAGCTGGTGGCCACGGTCGCGGCTCGCGAAGTAGGCGTCGGAGAGCGCTGGGTCGAGGCGCAGGATCGACCCTTCGAGACGGACCTGGCGACGATGCGCGCCGTCGAACCAGGCGGCCGCCGCGGAGGGGTTCTCGGCGATCTCGGCGCCCTTGCGCGACTGGTAGTTGGTGTAGAAGCGGACGCCCTCGTGGGTGATGCCGCGCAGCAGCACGTAGCGCGCGCTCGGGCGTCCCTCGCGCGACGCGGTCGCGAGCACCATCGCGTCCGCGTCGTCGATGACGCCCGCGGCCTCGCGGTGCCACCGGTCGAAGACGCTGAGCGGGTCCGCGCCCGGCGCGTCTGCTGGCACGGTCGTCACGCGGCCGCCAGGCGCAGGGACGGGTCGGCCGACATCGACAGGGGGCTGGCGAGTCCACGATCGAGCAGGTGAAAGCCGGCCGCCGCGATCATCGCGGCGTTGTCCGTGCAGTACGGGAGCGACGGCAGCGCAGCTCTGATGCCAAGGTGCGTCGAGAGCTCGATGATCGCCGCTCGGAGCCGGGAGTTGGCGGCGACGCCGCCGCCGAGCGCGAGCGTGCGGGCCCCTGTCAACTCGACGGCGCGCTCGCACTTGGCGACGAGCACGTCGACGACGGCCGCCTGGAAGCTCGCCGCCACGTCGGCGGCAGACGTGTACGGCGCCTTGTCGATGGCTCGCACCACGGCGGTCTTGAGCCCCGAGAGGCTGACGTCGAGGCCGACGTCGCGCAGCGGCCGCGGGAATCGGATCGCGGCGGGATCGCCGCTCGTCGACATCGCGTCGATCGCGGGTCCGCCCGGGTACCCGAGCCCGAGATAGCGCGCGACCTTGTCGTAGGCCTCGCCGACCGCGTCGTCGATGGTGGCACCGAGCAGCTCGAAGGACCTCGGGGTGCGCTCGAGCACCAGCATCGTGTGGCCGCCCGAGACGAGCAGCGTCACGATGGGCAGCTCGAGGCAGGCGTGCTCGAGGTGCGCCGCCACCAAGTGGCCCTCGAGGTGGTTCACCCCCACGAGCGGGACGCCCCAGGCGAGCGCGAGCGCCTTGGCCGCGGAGACCCCGACGAGCAGCGAGCCCACGAGGCCCGGACCTTTGGTGACCGCGACCGCCCGGACGCCCGGGCGGTGCGGGTCGAGGCCCGCGTCACCGAGGGCGCGCTCGAGCACGGGCGCGATCGAGTCGACCTGGGCCCGCCCCGCGAGCTCGGGGACGACGCCACCGAACCGCACGTGCAGCGCGATCGAGGACTCGACCACGCTCGACACGACCCCGAGGTCCTCGGTCACCACGGCGGCTGCCGTCTCGTCACAGCTCGTCTCGATCCCGAGGATCGGCGCTGCCAGCATCAGGCGAGGCTACGCGGCCTCGATCGACGCGAGCGTCGCGGCGTACGACGGCGTGTGCACGTCGCGGACCCACATCACGACCGCGTCGTCGCCGGAGTGCGGGTAGTACCCGCGCCGCATCCCGACGGGTGCGAAGCCGAACCGCAGGTAGAGGCGCTGGGCCCGCAGGTTGCGCGACGCGACCTCCAAGGTGACGTCGCGTGTGCCGGTGGCCGCGACCGCGCGGATGGCCTCGGCCAGCAGCGCGGTCGCGACACCCGTTCCTTCCTCGGCGGGTGCCGTCGCGATCGTGTTCACGTGCGCCTCGGCGTCGACGAGCATGAGGCCGAGGTAGCCGACGATCCCGCCGTCGCGCGTCGCCTTGGTGTAGCGACGATTCGGCGCCTCGAGCTCGTCGCGGAGGACTCGCAGCGACCACGGGTCGTCGAACTGCGCGACCTCGATCTCGTGGATCGCGTCGAGGTCGGGGCGCGCGAGCCCAGCGATGGCGAGTCCGTCCACGGCTCAGGCCACCGGACCACGAATCTGGAAGTTCGCGACGGCGTCGGCCTCTCGCACGTACCACGGATGCACGTCGTGGTGCGCGAACGCGGTGGCGCCGGACTCGATCCGCGAGCGGACGAGCCGGAGCGCCGACGCCGCCGAGGGCACCTGGACGTCGTCGAGCATGAGGCGACCCGGGTGACCGAGCGTGTCGCGGTGCGCGTGCGCGCCGTCGCCGACGAGCGTGACGGGGCCGCCAAGCTCGTCGAGTCGGCGCGCCAGGACCGAGGGCTCACAGACGGTGACGGCGACGATCTCTTCGAAGCCGTCGGAAGTGACGTCGTACAGCGCCCAGAAGACCTCGCGGCGGCGCGCGTCGACGACCGCGGCCACCAAGCCGGTGGCGCCGGCGTCGCACGCGGTCTGCGCGAGCACGTCGGCGCTCGAGACGCTGAACAGCCCCACCCCGGTCGCGACGGCCAGCCCCTTCGCCGTCGCGATACCGACGCGCAGGCCCGTGAACAGGCCCGGTCCGACGTCCACGATGACGCCGTCGAGGTCCTGGGGCGACCAGCCGCGCGCCGAGAGCAATGCCACGACGGTGGGCGCGAGGACCTCGGTGTGGCGACCTTGAGCGTCCGGCACTTCTTCTGCCACGCTCGTGTCGTCGCCGAGCGCGACGCCAGTCCGCGTCGTCGCGGTCTCGATCGCGAGCAGCCTCACGTGGCGAGTGCCTCGAGCACCGCGTCGGTCAGGCTCGAGTCCTCCAGGCTGACCTCGAGCCGCCTCGTCGTGTCGTCGACGACCTCGAAGCTGACGACGACGCGGTCCGACCCTCTCGTCGCGTCGAAGCGGTCCCCCCACTCGATGACGGCGGCGGCGCCGTCGGCCAGGGGCTCGTCGAGTGCGAGGTCGCCGAGCTCCGAGGCGCTCGCGAGCCGCCACAGGTCGGCGTGGAGCAGGAGCTCGATCGGTGCGCCAGCGCCACAGCGGTAATGGTGCACGAGCGTGTAGCTCGGCGAGGTCACGGGGTCGACCACGCCGAGCGCGTGGGCATAGGCGCGAACGAACGTCGTCTTGCCCGCACCTAGGCCGCCCGCGAGCACGACGACGTGGCCGGGCAGCGCGTAGCGAGCCAGCGTCGAGGCCACCTCGCCGGTCGCCTCAGGCGACGTCGTTGTCACCGTCGTGCGCCTCGTCATCGGTGGTCGGCCAGGGCGAGCTTGGCGCGAACGAGGTCGGCTCGCATCTGGGCGACCACGACACCGCCGCCCCGCAGCGCGTACGCCGGGTGGAAGGTGGGGATCAGCGCGCGCCCACGCCACTCGTGGGTGCGCCCGCGCAGCGAGGTGATCCCGAGGTCCGTCCCGAGCAGGACGCGCGTCGCGACGTTGCCGAGGGTGACGACCACCCGCGGGTCGAGCGCGGCCACCTGGGCGTCCAGGTACCCCGAGCACGCTGCGATCTCGTCGGGGGCGGGGTCGCGGTTGCCCGGTGGTCGGCACTTGACCACGTTGGCGATGTAGAACGACCTGCGCGTGAGCGCGAGCTCTTCGAAGATGAGCTTGTCGAGCAGCTGGCCGGAGCGACCGACGAAGGGCTCGCCGCTCAGGTCCTCGTCGCGTCCTGGCCCCTCGCCGACGACGAGGAGGCCGCTGTCGGCGCTCCCCGTGCCGAAGACCACCTTCGTCCGCGTCTCGCTCAGCCGGCACGCGGTGCACGTCGAGGCCCGCGCGGCGAGTTCCACGAGCGATGCCGCGCCCATGGGAGGGATCGTACCGGGGCTCAGGTCACGGCCAGCTTGGGAATTCGCTGCTTGATCCCGCAGAGGACCTCCCAGCTGATGGTGCCGAGCGCCGTGGCCCACTCGTCCGCGGTGATCCGCTCGGTGCCCTGGGAGCCGAGGAGCACGACCTCGTCGCCCACGTCGACGTCGGTGTCCGCCCCGCAGTCGACGAGCAGCTGGTCCATCGTGACGACACCCGCGAGCGGCATGCGCCTGCCTCGGATGAGGACGTTCGCCCCGCCGTCGAGCATCGCGCGCGGGTACCCGTCGGCGTAGCCGACTGGGACCGTCGCGACCCGGCTCGGACGCTCGAGCGCGCGGCGGCGGCCGTAGCTGGGACGCGCGCCGGCGGGCAGGTCGCGGATCGCCGACACACGTGCCTTGACCGACATGACGGGGCGAAGCGCCCCCGCCCCGGCGTCGTCGAGGACCGCCTGCATGCTCGGATGTGGCAAGTAGCCGTAGATGCCGAGCCCGACGCGCACGAGATCGAGTCGTGCCTCGGGGAACGACAGCGCGCCCGCGGTGTTGGCGGCGTGCAGCACCGCACCGTCGGGGATCGAGTCCGACGCGCTGTCGAGGGCGCGGCGAAAGACGTCGAGCTGGCTCCTCGTGAAGGCCTCGGTGTGCGTGCCGGCACCGTCGGCGACCGAGAGGTGCGTCCACACGCCCCCGATCGCGAGGCCGGCGGCGCCAAGCAGCTCGAGGACACCACCCAGGTCGTCGGGCGCCACGCCCTGTCGGTGCATGCCGGTGTCGACCTTGACGTGCACGGGCATCGGCGAACGATGCTCGGCGGCCCCGGCGAGCTCCCGGGCACCGCGCAGCGAGCCGACCGTGAGGGTGAGCCGCGCGTCGATCGCGTCGCCAAGGGAGGTCCCCGGCGCCTCGGCGAGCAAGAGGACCTCGTCGTCGATCCCGTCGTCGCGCAGCTCGATGCCCTCGTCGACGAGCGCGACGCCGAGCGACGACGCCCCCGCTGCGAGGAGCGTGTGCGCGACGGCTCTCGCACCGTGCCCGTAGCCGTCCGCCTTCACGACCGCACAGAGCCTCGCGGGTGCGACGACGCGACACAGCAGCGAGGTGTTGTGCGCGAGCGCGTCGAGGTCCACCTCCGCCCATGCCGGGCGGCGCCACCCCTCAACCGGCACGGGGCACCGATCGGCTGGCCGCTCGCGCCTCGAGCGTCGCGGCGATGGCAGCGGGGATCGCCGACGCGCGGCACCGCACACCGAGGGACGCGCCGCCGAGCCCGTGCACGTGGGCGCCGAGCGCCGCGGCGAGGTGCGCGGACGTACCGCGCGCGAGCAGGCCACCGATCACACCGGACAGCACGTCGCCCGAGCCGGGCGTCGCGAGGTCCGGCGTCCCGGTCGTGACGACCAGGGTGCCCGGCGCGCCGGGCGTGTTCGTGGGCGTGGCGACGACGGTCGTCGGGCCTTTGAGCAGGACGGTGCAGCCGGTCTGCTGCGCCGCCCGCTGCGCGGCGGCGATCCGGTCGGTGCCCGGCGGGCTCCCGAAGAGCGCGGCGAACTCGCCGTCGTGCGGGGTGAGGACGACGGGACTGCCGCCCCGCGACTGGCGCGCGAGCAGCAGCTCGCAGTCGACGAGGTGCAGGGCGTCGGCGTCGAGGACCACCGGCTCGCGGGTCGCCCGCAGGATCTCGTGGACCGCGGCTTCGAGTCGGCTCGACCTGCCGAGGCCGGGCCCCACGACGAGTGCACGGGCACGATCGAGCGCGTCGCCCACGACCTTTGCCAGCTCTGTCGCGCTCGCGGCGAGGCGCACCACCTCCACAGGCCACGGGCCGTCCTGGCGGCGTGGCACGTCGGGGGAGCTGAGCAGCAGCATCCCGGCCTGGACGGCGGTCGCCCCCTCACAGACAAGGGCGGGCGCCCCGAGCATCCCTGGGCTGCCTGCGACGACGACGAGGGCGCGTCGCCACTTGTGCTCGTCACGACCGAGCGGCGCGACGAGGTCGAGGTCCGCGTCCTCGACGAGACCGACCAGCGGGT
Source organism: Acidimicrobiaceae bacterium (assembly GCA_003162395.1). Taxonomy (GTDB): domain Bacteria; phylum Actinomycetota; class Acidimicrobiia; order Acidimicrobiales; family RAAP-2; genus Palsa-459. The sequence continues at coordinate 30,732 of PMON01000006.1, read as the reverse complement.
CGCGAACCTCGATGCCGATCGCGGCAACCTCGACGTCACCAGACAGGGTGGCGCCGTCGGCGAGCACGTGGCCGCGCTTGAGCGAGCCCATCGCGACGGTCCTCGTGGCACGAAGGGAGCGACCCGCCGCGACGCCGGTGTCGGGGTCGACGCCGGATGGCACGTCGACGGCCAGCACGGGCACGGATCCGGGCACCTCGGGCGCGTCCCACACGCGCGACAGCCCCGTCCCGAAGGCCGCGTCGATGACGAGGTCGACGCCGTCGATGACCGCTGGCAGCGCGAGTGCGTCAAAGACGCGCACCGACGCCCCGCGCGACGCCAGGTGGCGGGCGGCGACCCGGCCGTCGCCACCGTTCGCCCCGGGACCGCACAGCACGGCGATCGAGGCCCCGTAGACACGGGGCAGGAGCCTCGTGGCGGCGATCGCGACCGCGAGCCCCGCCCGCTCGATCAGCGTGTCGCGACTGACGTGTCGCATCGCCGCTTCGTCCGCGGCGCGCATCTCGTCCGCGGTGACGAGCGGCCTCACGTGGCGGACTCTGCGATGACGACGGCCGTGGCCGAGGCCGCGGTGTGCGTGAGGCTGACGTGCAGGGTGCCGGCGCCGCGGCGCTCGGCGAGGGCCAGCGCGGCGCCGGAGAGCACGAGCGACGGGGCACCGGTGTCCGAGACGAGGACCTCGACGTCGTGGAGCGAAAAGGCGCCAAGACCCACCCCGAGCGCCTTCATCGTCGCCTCCTTGGCGGCGAACCGCGCGGCGAGTCGCTGGTGTCGACGAGCGCCGGTCGCGTCGCTCGAGCGCTCCTTCTCCGTGAACACTCGCGAGGCGAGCCCGGGACGGCGCCGCATCGCCGCGGCCAGGCGGTCGACGTCGACGAGGTCGATCCCGACGCCGACGAGGTCCCTCACTCCACCGTCACCGTCTTGGCAAGGTTCCTTGGGCGGTCGACGTTGAGGCCGCGAAGCCTGGCGAGGTGATAGGCGAGGAGCTGGAGCGGCACGATCGACAGCACAGGGCTCGCGAACCCCGGCGCGTCGGGGACCTCGATCGCCCAGTCGCCGATCGACGAGGCCTCCTCGTCACCCTCACGGTGCAGCACCACGACCGACGCGCCTCTCGCTTTGACTTCGGCCACGTTCGAGAGGAGCTTGTCGCGCAGCTCGGCATCAGTGAGCACCGCGACGACCACGGTCCCCGGCTCGATGAGCGCGATCGGGCCGTGCTTCAGCTCGCCGCCCGGGTACCCCTCGGCGTGCAGATAGCTCAGCTCTTTCAGCTTGAGCGCGCCTTCGAGCGCGACCGGGTAGCCGTCGTGGCGGCCGAGGAAGAAGAAGTCCCGTGCGCCGTGCAGGCCGACTGCAACCTCTCGCACGTGCTCGGCGCCCTTGAGCGCGACGGCCACGAGCTCGGGCAGGGCGACGAGCCCGTCGAACGCTGCCGCGACGTCGTCCGCCGTCATCGTCGCGCGAACCTGGGCGAGCCGGAGGGCCAGCAGGTCGAGCGCGACGACCTGGGCTAGGACGGTCTTGGTCGACGCCACGCCGATCTCGAGCCCCGCCCGTGCGTAGAGGACTGCGTCAGCCTCGCGCGCCATCGAGGCGTCGACCACGTTGCACACGGCGACGACCTTGGCGCCGCCGCGCCGAGCCTCGCGCAGCGCCTGGAGCGTGTCGATCGTCTCGCCGGACTGCGACACCCCGACGACGAGGGTCCGGCCGTCGAGGACCGGCCCGCGGTACCGGAACTCGCTCGCGATGTCGACCTCGCAGCTGATCCTCGCCCACCGCTCGATCGCGCACTTACCGAGGAGCGCAACGTGGTAGCTGGAGCCGCAGGCGACGAGGACGACGCGGTCCACGCGGCCCAGGTCGTCGTCGCTCAGGCGCAGCTCGTCGAGCACGACGCGGCCCTCGTCGTCGCGACGCGCGGCGAGCGTCGCGCGGATCGCCTCGGGCTGCTCGTAGATCTCCTTGGTCATGAAGTCAGGGTGGCCGCCGAGCTCGGCGGTCTCCACGTCCCAGTCGACCGACAGCACGGTCGGCTCAACTGGGGCGCCGTCGAGGTCGCGCAGCTCAAGGCCGTCCACAGTGAGGATCGCCACCTGGTCGTCCTCGACCGCGACAAGGTCGCGCGTTCGCTCGAGGATCGCGGGGATGTCGCTCGCGAGATAGGTCGCCCCGTCACCACGTCCCACGATGAGCGGCGACACTCGGCGCGCCGCGACGATCTGGCCGGGCACGGTCGCGTCGAGGACGCCGATCGAGAACGCGCCGGTGACCTCTCGCAGCGAGGCCGACACGGCGTCGGGCAGGTCGAGGCCCGCCGCTCGGTGCTCCTCGATCAGGTGGGCGAGCACCTCGGTGTCCGTGCCGCTCGAAAAGATGTGCCCCGCCTCGCGGAGACGCGCCGTCAGCGAGGCGTGGTTCTCGATGATCCCGTTGTGGATGACCGCGATCGACCCCGCACAGTCGACCTGGGGGTGTGCGTTGCCCTCGTTCGGGGCGCCGTGGGTCGCCCACCGCGTGTGGCCGATCCCTGTCGTCGCCCCGGCGGGTGCAGCGGCGCACCGCTCGGCGAGCGCCGCCACCGATCTCGTCCCGTCGGCGGCCCGTGCGCGCCAGAGCTCGCCGTCGGCGCACTGGATGGCGACTCCAGCCGAGTCGTACCCGCGGTACTCGAGGCGCTCGAGGCCGCCGAGCAGCAGCTCGAGGGCATCATCGGCGCCCACTACGCCGATGATGCCGCACATGCCCTCAGGCTACCCGGGGGCCCGTGGGTTCCCGAGTGCTGCCAGCACCGCGGCGCGGAGCTCCTCGGCGATCTGGCGCATCTCGGCCTCGTCTTCGGCCTCGACCATGATGCGGACGAGCGGCTCGGTCCCCGACGCACGAACGAGCACGCGGCCGTGCTCGCCCATCGCGGCGCGCGACTTCTCGACGTGCGCCCAGACCTCCGTCGCGTCGGCGAGGGCGCCGGTGTCGGGGACCTGGACGTTCACGAGCAGCTGTGGCACGGGCACGAGGAGCCCGTCGGTGAGCCGGTCGAGCGGGCCCCGCTCGGCGACGAGCTGCGCGAGGAGCAGCCCCGTGAGCACGCCGTCACCGGTCGTCGCGCGGTCCGCGAAGATGACGTGTCCCGACTGCTCACCGCCGAGCGACCAGCCGGTGCGCTCGAGCGCCTCGGCGACGTACCGGTCGCCAAGAGGGACCTCGACGACGTCGATGCCCGCGGTGCGCATCGAGCGGTGCAGGCCCAGGTTCGACATCACCGTCACCACGATGCCGCCCGTGAGCGAGCCCCGTGCGTGGGCGTCCGTGGCGAACAGAGCGAGCAGCCAGTCGCCGTCGAGGACGTGGCCGGTGGCATCGACGGCGACGCAGCGGTCCGCGTCGCCATCGAGGGCGACGCCGAGGTCGGCGTGTGCAGCGAGCACCGCCGCGGCGAGCACTCCGGGTGCGGTCGAGCCGCAGTCGAAGTTGATGTTGCAGCCGTCGGGAGCGTCGCCGATCGCCGTCACCGTTGCGCCGAGGGCGCGCAGCGCCGCGGGCGCGATGCCGCTCGCGGCGCCATTGGCGCAGTCGACGACAACGTGCAGCCCGTCGAGTGACGTCGGCCACGCCGCGGCGAGCAGCCCGGCCACGTAGGTGTCGACCGGTGCGTCGTCGCACCGAACCGCACCGACCTGCGCGCCCGTCGGTCGGGTCATGGTGGCGAGCCCGCGGGCGACCTCGAGCTCGATCTCGGACTCGACCGACGAGGCGAGCTTGGAACCCCTTGCACTCAGCGCCTTCAGTCCATTGTCCTCGAAGGGGTTGTGTGACGCGGAGACGACGACGCCAGGGACCCGGTCGTTCGCGCACCTCGCGGCGACGCCGCCGGTCGGCAGCACGCCGAGGTCCACGACGTCGGTGCCCTCGGAGGCAGCTCCGGCGCCGACGGCAGCGGCGAGCATCGCGCCGCTGCGGCGGGTGTCTCGCCCGAGGAAGAGCTGCTCGGGGTGCAGCACGCGGACGACGGCACGCCCGAACGCGAGCGCGTACTCGGGGGTCAGCTCGTCGTTCGCCCGTCCCCTGACACCGTCGGTGCCGAAGGAGAGCGGCGCCACGCGTCTAGCGCTTCGAGTACTGCGGCGCCTTGCGGGCCTTCTTCAGGCCGTACTTCTTCGACTCCTTGGCCCTCGAGTCCCTCGTGAGCAGGCCGGCGCGCTTGAGCGAGGCGCGCAGCTCGACGTCGAGCTCGATGAGCGACCGTGCGATGCCGAGGCGCATGGCGCCCGCCTGCCCGGCAACGCCGCCGCCGTCGATCGTGGCGTCGATGTCGTAGGTCTCGGCGAGGTTGGTCAGGCGAAGCGGCTCGACGACGATCATGCGGTGTGTTGCCGAGGTGAAGTAGTTGTCGAACGCGCGGTGATTGATCGTGATCACGCCCGTGCCGGGCCGCAGGCGCACGCGCGCGACCGCCTCCTTGCGACGTCCGGTCGTCTGGGTCAATGGCTTGGGCATCGTGCTCCTAAGACCTTCGCAACGCGGAGGTGTCGTACGCAGTCGGCTGCTGCGCGGCGTGGGGGTGCTCGGGTCCCGCGTAGACGAAGAGGTGCTTCATCTGGGCGCGGCCGAGCCGTGTGTGCGGCACCATGCCGCGCACCGCGCGCGTGACCAAGTCCGCGGGGCGCGACTCGAGCAGCTCGGCGTAACTCGTCGAGCGAAGTCCGCCGGGGTAGCCCGAGTGGTGGTACGCGCGCTTGTCCGCTGCCTTGTTCGCCGTGAGCTGGATCTTGTCGGCGTTGATGATGATGACCGCGTCCCCAGTGTCCATGTGAGGAGCGAAGGTGACCTTGTGCTTGCCACGAAGCAGGCGTGCGACCTCGGTGCAGAGCCGGCCAAGCACGAGACCGTCGGCATCGAGCACGTGCCACGACCGCGTCAGCTCTGCGGCCTTCGGTGAGTACGTGCGCACGTCGCTGTCCTTGTCGTCGTCGGGTCCGCCCAACTGCTCGCGGGCGCGGCTCCGCGGCGGCGAGACCGTCACGGGCAGGGGCACCACGATAGATGCCCGCAGCGCCAAGGGGCAAGCGCTCAGGCATAGGCCACCGACATGAGGCACAGGCCCTCGGGCGGGGCGGGCGCGGGGAGCCCGCTCCGCTCCCCCGATCGCAGGTGCTCGGTCACGTCCGCAGCACTACAGGCGTGGCGACCCGACTCGACCAGGACCGCCACGATCGAGCGCACCATCTGGTGACAGAACGCCTGGGCGGTCAGGTCGATGCGAATGAGCGTGCCCACCGAGGCGACCCCGAGGGCGTCGTCGACCACCTCGACGGCCACGTCGAGGACCCGCCGCACGATCGGCTCGTCGGGTCCGAGTTCGCTCGGGCGCCGGCAAAACGCCCGGAAGTCGTGCTCCCCCAGCACCGCGTAGGCGGCCTGGGTCATGGCGCGCACGTCGAGCGGGCCGGGCGTCCGCCACGCGATGCCCTCGAGCAGCGGCGAGCTGACGGGGGCATCGTGGACGAGGTAGCGGTACGACCGGGCGAGCGCGGAGTGCCGCGCGTCGAAGCCGTCGGGGGCGGGCGCGCACGAGGTCACGACGACCGACGGGGCGAGCAATCGGTTGCAGGACCGCGCGAGCCGCTCGCTCGGGTCCCCACGCTCGTCGTCGAACAGCGGCTCTGGCAGGTCGACGTGGACGACCTGGCCGAGCGCGTGGACCCCCGTGTCGGTGCGCCCTGCGCACACGAGCCTCGGGGGCTCGTCGAGCCGCAGCACCGTCACGAGCGTGCCCGACAGCGCGCCAGCGACCGTCGCGATCCCCGGCTGGGGCGCGAAGCCGTGGAAGTCCTGTCCCCGATACGCGAGGTCGAGCCGCCAGCGACGCTGGGCGGCGGTCACTCGGTGACGAACTCGATGCGCGCCATGGGGGCGTTGTCGCCCGGCCGAGGGCCCAGCTTCAGGATCCGCGTGTAGCCGCCCGGCCGCTCCGCGTAGCGCGGCGCGATCTCGGCGAACAGCTTGTGGGTCATGTCCTTGTCGCGCAGCAGCGCCACCACCCTGCGGTGCGCGTGCACGGAGCCCTCAGGCGAGCGCTTCGCCGCGGTGACGCACTTTTCCACGACGGGCCGCATCGCCTTGGCCTTTGCCTGCGTGGTCACGATCGACTCGGCCGCGATGAGCGAGGCGACGAGGTTGCCCAGCATCGCCTTTTGGTGCGAGGCACTGCCACCGAGCCGCTTGCCCTTGCGAGGGGTCGCCTGCACGTCAGTCCTCCGAGCGCAACGCCAGCCCGCGCTCGTCGAGCCGGTCCGTGACGTCCTTCAGTGAGGTCTGGCCGAAGTTGGTGATCGACAGCAGGTCCGACGGCGCGCAGTTGATCAGCTCGGCGACGGTGTTGATGCCGCCGCGCTTGAGACAGTTGCGGGCGCGCTCGGTGAGGCCGAGCTCTTCGATCCGGTAGTCGAGCTCCGAGCCTGCGGACGCGGCCGAGCCGACGTCGCCGAGCTCGAGGCCGCTCGAGTCCTCGTCGAGCGACGAGACGAGGTCGAAGAGGCTGCGGAGCGTCGCACCCGCTGAGGCGAGCGCCTCACGTGGCGTGATCGAGCCGTCCGTCTCGATCTCCAAGACGAGCTGGTCGAAGTCAGTGGACTGCTCGACGCGCACGGGCTCCACGGTGAAGGTCACGCGTCGAACCGGCGAGAACACCGAGTCGAGCGGGATGCCGCCGATCGCCCCGGGGCGCTTGTTGCGCTCAGCGCTGACGTAGCCCTTGCCGCGCTCGACGGTGACGTCGAGGGCGAGGTGGCCCTTGGCGTTGAGCGTCGCGATGCGCAGGTCGCTGTTGAGGATCTCGACGTCGCTCGACACCTGGAAGTCCGACGCGAGCGCGTCGCTCGGGCCGCGCTTGTCCAGCCTCATCACGACGGGCTCGTCGCTGTGGACGCGAAGGATGAGGTCCTTCAGGTTGAGGAGGATGTCGGTGACGTCCTCTTTCACGCCCTCGATGGTCGTGAACTCGTGCAGCGCGGCGTCGAAGCGGACCTGCGTCGCGGCCGCACCCGGGATGGACGACAGCAGCGTCCGGCGCAGCGAGTTGCCGAGCGTGTGCCCAAACCCGGGGTCGAGCGGGCCGACCGTGAAGGACTGGCGGTGGTTCTCCTCTTCGCCGATCTGCTCGACGGTGGGACGCTGGATGATCAGCATGTTCGTTGCTCCTGGCTCTTGCGATCGGTTACTTGGAGTACAGCTCGACGATCAACTGCTCGTGGACGGGCTCGTCGATCTGCTCGCGCAGCGGGATGCTGCGCACCGCCATCTGGAAGCCGCCCTCTGCGCTCTCCAGCCATGCCGGCACCGAGCGGTCGAGCGTGTCGAGGTTGCGACGCACGTGGAAGTTCTCACGCGTCGAGGACTTGAGGATGACGACGTCGCCCTGACGGACCCGATAGCTCGGGATCGTGACCCGCTTGCCGTTCACCTGCACGTGGCCGTGGCGGACGAACTGGCGCGCCTGGCTGCGGCTCGCCCCCCACCCGGCCCGGTACGTCACGTTGTCGAGGCGAAGCTCGAGGAACTGCAGGAGGTTGGTGCCCGTGATGCCCGGCTTGTGGTTCGCCTCCTCATAGAGGTTGCGGAACTGCTTTTCGAGCAGCCCATAGATGCGGCGTGCCTTCTGCTTCTCGCGGAGCTGGCCGAGGTACTCGGATCCCTGGCGCATGCGGTCGCGACCGTGCTCGCCCGGCGGGTACGCCCGGGCGTGGCGGTCGGTGACCTGCTCGGAGACGGGGCACTTGAGCGAGTAGCAGCGCTCGCCCTTCAAGTAGAGCTTGACGCGCTCTCTTCGGCAGAGCCGGCAGACGGGGCCTGTGTAGCGTGCCATCAGCTCAGACCCGCCGACGCTTCTTCGGGCGGCACCCGTTGTGCGGGATCGGCGTCACGTCCTTGATGCCGGCGACCTCGATCCCGGCCGCGGCGATCGAGCGGATCGCGGTCTCGCGACCGGACCCAGGGCCCCGGACGAGGACGTCCACCTTGCGCACGCCGTGCTCCATCGCGGCTCGGGCCGCCTTCTCGGCAGCCAGCTGGGCGGCGAACGGAGTCGACTTGCGTGACCCCTTGAAGCCCACGTTGCCCGACGACGCCCACGCGAGGACGTTGCCCTCGGGGTCGCAGATCGACACGATCGTGTTGTTGAACGAGCTCTTGATGTGCGCGACGCCGAAGGCGATGTTCTTGCGCTCCTTGCGGCGGGGCCGCCGTGAGCCGACTGGCTTTGGCACTACTTCTTCACCTTCTTCTTGCCCGCGACGGTGCGCTTCGGGCCTTTGCGTGTGCGCGCATTGGTGCGGGTGCGCTGCCCGTGGACCGGGAGCCCACGGCGGTGCCGGATGCCCGCGTAGCAGTTGATCTCCATCTTCCGCTTGATGTCCTGGGCCGTCTCGCGGCGCAGGTCGCCCTCGACCTCGAGGTTCTGGTCGATGTAGCCGCGAAGGCGGTTGACCTCGGTGTCGGTCAGGTCGCGCACGCGCGTCGACTGGTCGACGTCGGCGGCCGCGCAGATCTCCGCGGCCCTCGTCGGTCCTATGCCGAAGACGTAGGTGAGCGCCACGACCACCCGCTTCTCGCGGGGGATGTCGACTCCTGAGATTCGGGCCATCGCGTCTCCTTAACCCTGTCGCTGCTTGTGGCGAGGGTTCTCACAGATCACTTGCACGGTGCCGTGTCGACGGATCACCTTGCACTTGTCGCACATCGGCTTCACGCTGGGTCGTACCTTCATGGTGGTTGCTGCCCGGCTACTTGTAGCGGTAGGTGATGCGGCCGCGCGTCATGTCGTACGGCGTGATCTCGACCTGGACCTTGTCACCCGGCAGGATCCGGATGCGGTGCATTCGCATCTTCCCGGAGCTGTGCGCGAGGACCTTGTATCCGTTCTCCAACTCAACGCGGAACATTGCGTTTGGCAGGGGCTCGACGACCGTCCCTTCGACGGTGAACGCATCTTCCTTCGGCTTGGGCAGGTTGCTCTCCTTGAACTCGATCGTGTCGGCACCCCGGGCGTCCGCCAACGCGAGCCGACCGAGAGGGTCCCCAGGCACGCCACGACCCGAGGGCCGGGACAAGCCGGAGAGCCATCCTACTGGTTCCGGTGCTCGACGCCAGCTCGCGGCCCGGCATCGGTCCACGCCGGGCGTGGCACACGCCGGGGCCGGCGGCTGGCGCCTTGGGCCTTGCGGGCCGGTGCCCGGCGACGCCGCTCGACCCCGTGGTCAGGTCGTCCAGCGCACGTGCGGGGCGACCGGCGTCTTGGCGGGGAGCACCAGGGAGGCCTCGGTCGCCGCGGCGAGCACCTGCACCTTGCCTGATCCTGGGGTCCCTGTGGTGGTCGGGTGCCCGAGCGCAGCTCGACGAGGTGAGGACGGCGCGGGCCGGGGCCGGCGGGAGTCCGATGAGCTCGAGCACGTCGCAAGGGTGGGGTTCCACGTCCGCGAACCGACGTCAACAATCAATCCGAGTGGAGTGTTCAACCGTGGGCGCTGTGAGGACTCCGACCCGCTGCTTGACAGTGCTCCCGTGCAGGTCCCGAGGAGGCGGTGACTCCCAGAGAGTCGGTCTGGTGGCTCAAGCCTGATCTCGTGACCTGGCGCACGTCGGCGAGCCTGCCCAACTCGTCGTCCCTTTAGAGCTCAAGAAGGGCGGTGGCCAGCGGCTCGAGCACGCCGGGATCCAGGGGTGGTGGGAGGGTGACAATGCCCAGCTGGGCGCCGACCTCTGCCAGTGCCGCGGCCTGCGCGGCGGTGGCCTTTGGGTCCCCGGCGAATCGAACGTGACTGGAGAGGAGAATCTCTTTAGGGTCGCGGCCCAGGTCTTCGCAGTGCTGATGCAGGATGTCGCGCTTGCGGGCGAACTCCTCGGGCGTGCCACCCACGAAGTTCCAGTGCTGGGCGAACCGGGCTGCAGTCCGGAGGGTCCTCCTCTCGCCACTACCACCGATGCAGATCGGAGGATGGGGGCGCTGAATCGGCTTGGGCTCGTTGCGGGCTTCGCTGAGCTGGTAGTAGTGCCCCTTGAAGGAAGTCGTCTCCTGCGTGAGAAGCCCGACGATCACCTCGCAGGCCTCCTCGAAACGGTCGCTGCGCTGTCTCGGCGTGCCCAGCTCAATCCCGTAGGCCCCCGACTCCTCCTCGTTCCACCCGGCCCCGATGCCAAGTTCCAACCGGCCACCGGAGACGATGTCGAGGGTCGTCGCCATGCTGGCCAGCACCGCAGGGTGGCGATAGTGGATGCCCGTCACCAGAGTTCCCATACGCAGGCGGGTTGTCGCCTGGGCCAGCGCCGTCAGAGTGATCCACCCCTCCATGCAAGGGCCGGCGCTGTCGGAAAAGATCGGATAGAAGTGATCGAAGGTCCAGCCCGACTCGAACAACTCGATGTCGTCGGCCGCCTTCCACACGGAAAGCATGTCGGTCCATGCTGTGTTCTGCGGCGAGGTCTTGAAGGCGAAGCGCATCGGCCCACGTTACGACCGGGCGGCCAGTGACCGTAGAAGCGTCCGTGATCAGAGGGCCAGCGCGTCAGATCTGCCACCAGTCATTCGAGACACCCGTGACACAAGACCGCCTCTAGGTGTATCATTGGTGTATGGGACGCACCAACGTGGACATCGACGACGTCGCCTGTCGAGCGGTCATGGATCGGTATCACTTTGCGACGAAGCGACAGGCCGTCAACTTCGCACTTCGGCTACTTGCAGGAGAACCGCTGACGGTCGAAGGCGCGAGGTCGTTGCGAGGGTCTGGCTGGGAAGGCGATCTCGAGGAGCTTCGCGCGAGTCGTACTTCGTGATCCTGATCGACTCGTCAGCGTGGGTCGAGTTTCTGCGCGACACGGGAAGTCCAGTGTGCGTCCGCGTGGACTCGCTCCTTGACGGCAAGATCGCAACCTGCGAGCCGGTCTGGATGGAGATACTTGCCGGAGCTCGCGACGAGCGACACCTCCGAGATCTCCGCCGACTGCTGGCTGGCGCGACGCTGTTGGCCCTGGAACCGATCGACTACGAGGAGGCTGCAGCGCTCTACCGAATCTGTCGCCGCAACGGAGAGACACCGAGGAAGTTGATCGACTGTCTCATCGCGGCGATTGCCATTCGGGATGACGCGGCGGTCCTACACCTCGACGCTGACTTCGACGTGCTGTCTCGCCATACGCCACTCAGGATCGATAGCGCTCGCTAGTCCCAGTGGCTGATCGTCTCGTCCAACAGGCCGGCACCGACCCCGCGGACTACCTTACAAGCCGGTTCATCGAGGGGACTGCGGCGCCATGCGCCACGACGGCGACTGTCGAATCTCCGCCCCCGTGACGGTCAAGGTAGGGAGCGTCCGTCGTCGCTCAGACCGAGCTCACTGTGATCCGGCGTCGGGAGCTGCCCTGGGACGACCGCGTTCGTTTGAGAGTTCGACCAGGTCAGTACTTCGTCTCGACCAGCTGGGGTGTGCATTCCAAGGTCGAGCTGCGAGACGGCGAAACCGTGCGGGTTGACCTCGACGCGAACTACTGCAAGCAAGAAGCCTCGGACTTGCGTCAGCGGGTGCCGTCCGGCGTTCACGGCACCCGCATGTTGCGTCGGCCTCTGGTGACAGCGTTCCCCCCACACCAGAGTGCGTGAGCCCGACGCGGCGGGACCAGGGGTTCTGCGATCGGTCGCGCTCCACCCGCAGGTCGTCCTGAGCGACGCTCGGTGGTGCCCGGTCCCGCTCGCTCAGCGCTCCTCGCCCAGCGCGGGGCGATCGCAATGGCCACTCACCATGACCGCGCTCGAGTCGAGCTCGCCGACCGAGGCAACGCCAAGAAGGCGCAGCGTGCGGTCGAGCTCGGCCCGAAGGATCTGCAGGACGCGCTCGACGCCCGGCTCGCCTGCCGCGCCGAGCCCGTACGCCCACGCCCGACCGACGAGCACGGCGCGCGCCCCGAGGCAGAGGGCCTTGGCGACGTCCGAGCCGCGGCGCACCCCGCCGTCGACGAGCACCTCGACCTCGTGGCCGACCTCGGCCACCACCGCGGACAGCGCGTGGAGCGAGGCCGCGACGCCGTCCAGCTGTCGGCCGCCGTGGTTGGACACCACGACCGCGGCGCAGCCCGCGTCGACGGCGCGGCGTGCGTCGTGGGCGCTCAGGATGCCCTTGGCGATGACGGGCCCGTCGAACACCTCGCGGAGCCAGCCGAAGTCGTCCCAGGTGATGGGCGAGAGCACCCAGTGGATGAAGGCCTCGTCCGACGTCATCGGCGCGTCGCGCGCACCGAGGCCGATCGATTGCGGGAGGTCCATCGAGAACCCGTCCCTCGCGAAGTCGTAGAGCCAGCGCGGTCGACGCAGCGCCTGTGGTGCGAATCGCCGGGCGGTCTCCTTCGTGAAGCGCAGCGGCAGCGCCACCCCGTGGCGCAGGTCGCGCTCGCGGTTGCCGGGGATCGGGGTGTCGACGGTGACGACGAGGGCGGTGAACCCCGCCGCGCGAGCGCGTCGGACGAGCTGCTCGGAGCCCACGCGGCCACCGAGGCCGTAGAGCTGGAACCAGCCCTGCCCCCCTGCGGCGGCGGCAACGTCCTCGATCGAGTGCCCCGACATCGTGCTCATGGTGAAGATCGTCTTCGCGGCGTGTGCCGCGGTTGCCCCGGCGACGTCGCCACCGGGGGCCATCGCCCGCGTGAAGCCGACGGGGGCGAGGATGACCGGGAGCGAGATGTCCGCCCCGAGCACGCTCGTGGCGAGCGCCGGGGTGACAGGCGCGCCCGGGACCGCCATCTTGGGGACGAAGCCGACGGACTCGAACGCGTCGCGGTTCGCGCGCATCGTGCGCTCCGTCTCGGCTCCCCCGTCGATGTAGTCGAAGACGACTCGCGGCAGACGGCGTCGGGCGAGCTCGCGCGCGTCCTCGACGGTGCGCAAGCGGGCGAGCGACCGGTCAGGCACCGCGCTCCCCCGCGCGGCTCGGCGCCTCGCTCGCGCCGCGCATCAGTGGCCCCTCCCCTCGGGCGCGTCGGCGTCGAGCTCGGTGTCGAACCACCGGGACGTGACCACCTTGGTCCTCGTGTAGAACCGGATGCCGTCCGCGCCGGTCGCGTGCAGGTCGCCGAAGAACGACTCCTTCCAGCCGCAGAACGGGAAGAAGGACATCGGCGCGGCGACGCCCACGTTGACCCCGAGCATGCCCGCCTCGGCCTGTCGCTTGAACGTCCGCGCCGCGGCGCCCGAGCGCGTGAAGATCGACGCGGCGTTGCCGTAGCGAGACGCGTTGAGGTGGCCCAAGGCCTCGTCGAGGTTGTCGGCGCGGACCACCGACAGGATCGGCCCGAACAGCTCGTCGCGCCACACCGACATCTCCTCGGTCACGTGGTCGAAGAGCGTGGCGCCGAGGAAGTAACCCTCGTCGCGGAGCCGCTCTCGGCCATCGAGCACGAGGTCCGCACCCGCCTTCTCACCGCCCGCGATGGCGTCGGCGAGCTCGGTCACCCGCTGGGCACGGATCACGGGTCCGAGCTGCGCGGTCGGATCGGTGCCCCGGCCCTGGCGCAGCGCCGATGCCGCGTCCCGGAGCTCGTTGACGAGCCGATCGCCGGCGGACCCCACCGCGACGACGACACTGCCGGCGAGGCAGCGCTGGCCCGCGTTGCCGAACGCTGAGCCAATGACCGCCGGCACCGTCTGGGACAGGTCGGCGTCGTCCATGACGATGAGGTGGTTCTTCGCGCCACCGAGCGCCTGGACCCGCTTGCCCGTCGACGCGGCCGTGGCATAGACGTGCCGCGCGACCGACGCCGAGCCGACGAAGCTCACCGCATCGACGCCGGGGTGGGCGAGCAGCGCCTCCACGGGCTCGCGGTCACCGTGCACGAGGTTGATCACCCCGCTCGGGGCACCTGCCTCGACGAGGAGCTCGATCTCTCGCACCGCGGACAGCGGCGTGCGCGGCGAGGGCTTGAGGACGAACGTGTTGCCCGCGACGAGCGCGAGCGGGAGCATCCACAGCGGCACCATCATCGGGAAGTTGAACGGGCAGATGCCCGCCACCACCCCGACGGGGAAGCGGACCATCTCCTCGTCGATCCCCCGTGCGATCTGGTCGATCGCGCCGCCCAAGAGCAGCGTCGGCGCGCCGCATGCCAGGGCGACGACCTCGATGCCCCGGCGCACCTCGCCGCGCGCCTCGCCGAGCGTCTTGCCGTTCTCGGCGACCACGAGAAGCGCGAGCTCCTCAGCGTGGTCCTCGAGCAGTGCCTTGTACCGGAACATCAGCTCGGCGCGCTCGGGCACCGGGGTCTCCGCCCACGCAGGCTGGGCCGCTGCGGCCGCCACGACCGCGGCGTCCACGTCGCGGGCCGTCGAGTGCGCCACGTGGGCGAGCACCTCGCCCGTCGCGGGGTCGAACACCTCGTCGACGAGGCCGCCGCCGGTCGTGAACGACCCGTCGATGAGCTGTCGAGCGACGTTCTGGGAGATGGTCATCGGTGGCTCCGGTCCTGGTGGTCGGTCTTCACGCGACGCCCGGGGAGGAAAAGGCGCTGCGGGCGAGAAACTTCCCGTCCCCTGGCTTGCCGTGGAACTCGCCGTGCTCCACGAGCACACGGCCGCGCTGGAGCACGACCTCGGGTGCGCCCATGACCTCTCGGCCCTCGTAGCAGGAGTAGTCGACGCGCATGTGGTGCGTCGACGCCGACAGCACGCGTCGCTTGGCGGGGTCGAACACGACGACGTCGGCGTCGGCGCCCGGCGACAGCGTGCCCTTCTTCGGGTGCAGGCCGAACATCCTGGCGGGCGCGGTCGCGATCAGCTCGACGAAGCGCATCGGGGTGATCTGGCCCGTCGCGACACCACCGTCCCACAAGAGCGAGTAGCGGTCCTCGACGCCGGGCAGGCCGTTCGGGATCGCGGAGAAGTCGTTGGCGCCCAGGATCTTCTGGTCCTTGAAGTCGAACGGGCAGTGGTCGGTGGAGACGACCTGGAGGTCGTCGAGGACGAGCCCCTTCCAGAGCTCGGCCTGGTGCTCGCGGGGGCGAAGCGGGGGCGAGCACACGTACTTCGCGCCCTCGAAGCCCGGGCGGTCCATGTCCTCCATCGTGAGGTACAGGTACTGCGGGCAGGTCTCCGCGTAGGCGTGCACGCCACGGTCGCGACCCTCGCGCACCGCGTCGAGCGCCTCCTTGGCGCTCAGGTGCACGATGTACACGGGGACCTCGGCGAGCTCGGCGAGCGCGATCGCGCGGTGGGTCGCCTCACCCTCCATCGACGACGGCCGGGTGAGCCCGTGGTTGATCGGCGCGGTCTTGCCCTCGGCGAGGTAGCGCTGGACGAGGACGTCGATCGCGCCGCCGTTCTCGGCGTGCAGCATGATCAGCCCGCCGTTGTCCGCGGTGCGGCTCATCGCCCGGAAGATCGACGCGTCGTCGAGCATGAACACGCCCGGGTACGCCATGAAGAGCTTGAAGCTCGGCACCCCGCGCTCGATCATCGCGTCCATCTCCTTCAGGATCCCCTCGGAGATCTCGCGCACGATGAGGTGCAGCCCGAAGTCGATGTGGCTCTTCGGCTCCGCCTTCTCGAGCCAGTTGTCGAGCCCCTGGGAGAGCGTCTCGCCGAACCCCTGGACCGCGAAGTCGACGATCGTCGTGGTGCCGCCGAACGCCGCGGCCCTCGTGCCCGTCGCAAAGTCGTCCGACGCGAAGGTGCCGCCGAAGGGCAGCTCCATGTGGGTGTGCACGTCGATCCCACCCGGCATGACGAGCCGGTCGGTGGCGTCGATGACGCTGTCGGCGTCGCCGAGCCCCGAGCCCACCGCGGCGATGCGCTCGCCGTCGATGAGCACGTCGGCGACCACCATCTCCGCCGACGTCACGACGGTGCCGTTCTTGATGAGCGTCTTCATCGTGGCTCTCCCACTTCCTCGGCGTCGGTGATCGCCTCGTCGAGCACCTGCACCGCGTGACGCGCCTCGTCCTCGGTCAGCGTGAGCGGGGGCGCGAGCCGGAGCACCGAGCCGTGCATGCCGCCCTTGCCGACCAGGACCCCGCGGCGGCGGCAGCCCTCCATGACCTCGGCAGCCGCGCCGGGATTGGGGGTCTTGGTCTCGGCGTCGACCACGAGCTCGACGCCGACCATGAGCCCCTTGCCACGCACGTCGCCCACGATCTCGTGGCGGTCGCGCAGGTCGTCGAGCCCCTCGCGCAGGAGCTTGCCGACCCGCTCGGCGTTGCCCTGCAAGCCCTCGTCTTCTAGGTAGTCGAGGTTGGCGAGCGCGACGGTGGTCGCGAGGGGGTTGCCCCCGAACGTCGAGATGGAGTTCGCCGTGATCGAGTCGATCATGTCGCGACGCCCGACCACCGCGCCGATCGACATGCCGTTGCCGAGGCCCTTCGCACACGTGATGAGGTCGGGGGTGACGTCGTAGGCCTGCGAGCCCCAGAACGCCTCGCCGGTTCGCCCGAACCCGGTCTGGACCTCGTCGAGGATCAGCGGGATGTCGTAGTCGTCGAGGATCGCCTTCACCTTGGCGAAGTACTCCCTCGGCGGCGTGATGAACCCGCCCACGCCCTGGATCGGCTCGGCGATCATCGCGGCCACGTCGCCCGAGGTCGTGGTCTCGATCACGTTGCGCACGTCGTCGGCGCACGCGACGCCGCAGCCCGGGTAGCTGAGCTTGAGCGGGCACCGGTAGCAGTACGGGGCGAGCGCGTAGCTGACGTTGAGCGGCGACAGCGACGTCGAGCCCCACGAGCGGTTGCCCGTCACCGAGACCGCCGTGAAGCTGCGGCCGTGGTACGAGTTGCGCAGCGCGATCACCTGGTTGGATCTGCGCGCCGACGTCGCCATGAGAAGGGCTGCCTCGACGGCCTCGGTCCCCGAGCCGACGAAGAAGGCCTTGGCGGGCTTGGCCGTCGGGGCAAGCTCGACGAGGCGCTCGGCGAGTCGCACCATCGGCTCGATCAGGTACAGCGTCGAGGTATGCGCGATCTGGTCCGCCTGGGCGCGCAGCGCGTCGACGATCGCCTCCACGGCGTGGCCCGAGATCGTCGTCACGATGCCGCCGAACATGTCGAGGTACTCGTTGTCCTCGGAGTCCCACACCGTCGTGCCCCTGCCGCGCACGAGCTCGATGGGTCGCTCGTAGTAGAGCGCGAGCCAGTCGGGCAGCACCTCGCGGTGCCGCGCGAGCAGCTCGTCGGGGCTGACATGAGGCTCGCTCACGGCAGCAGCCTCGCGAGGTCCGAGTAGGTCTCGGGGCGGCGGTCACGAAGGAACTGCCAGGTGTCGCGCACCTCGCGGATCTCGTCGAGGTCGAGGTCGCAGACCAGCACCTCGTCGTCGGTGTCGGAGGCCTGGGCGAGGATCTTGCCCCGCGGGCTGCAGAAGTAGCTCGAGCCGTAGAAGGTGGCCGAGTTGAGCGGGGCTTCGACGCCGACGCGGTTCGACGCGGCCACGAAGAAGCCGTTCGCGACGGCGTGGGCCGGCTGCTCGAGCTCCCAGAGGTACCGCGACAGCGACGCGACGGTGGCCGACGGGTTGAAGACGATCTCGGCACCTTGCAGCCCGAGCTCGCGCGCGACCTCGGGGAAGTGCCGGTCGTAGCAGATGATGAGCCCGATCTTGCCGACCGAGCTGTCGAACACGGGGTACCCGAGGTTCCCGGGCTTGAAGTAGAACTTCTCCCAGAAGCACGGGCCGACCTGCGGGATGTGCGTCTTTCGGTACTTGCCGAGCACGGTGCCGTCGGCCTCGATGACGCACGCGGAGTTGTAGTACACGCCGGGCTGCTCTTCTTCGTACCACGGGACGATGAGCACGATCCCGTGCTGGCGGGCGACCTCGCGCATCCTCGTGATCGTGGGCCCGTCGTCCGGCTCGGCGGTCGCGTACCACTTGGGGTCCTGCTCCGCGCAGAAGTACGGGCCGAAGAAGATCTCCTGGAGACCCACGACCTTGGCGCCCTTGGCGGCCGCGTCGGCGATCATCGCGACGTGCTTGTCGATCGCGGCCGCCTTGTCCATGTTCGAGTTCGCCTGGATCAGCGCGGCGCGCACCGTCGTCATGTGGGACCTCCTGCCGCCTTGGCGGTCGTCGTGAATATCGGGATGATCGACTCGCCGAACGCGCGGAGCACGGCCTCGGGGTCGTCGACCATCGAGTAGATGTTGAACTGTCGCACGCCAAGGGACTCGAGCGTCGCGAGCTTCGCTGCGCACGCATCAGCGGTGCCGATCACGCAGAACCGGTCCACGACCTCGTCGGTCACGAACTCGGCGTTCGTCGAGCCCGCCCTCGCGTGGTGCGAGTAGTCGTAGCCCCGGCGTCGCTCGATGAAGTCAGTGAGCTCGGCGGGCAGCTCGGCCCCTGGGTAGCGCTGCACGAGGTCGACCACGTGGTTGGACACGAGCGCGGGGAACCAGCGCACCTGGTCGCGCGCGTGGGCGAGGTCGTCAGTCACGTACGCCGGGGCCGCCGACATGATCGCCAGGTCCGAGAGCGTGCGGCCTGCGGCGAGGGCGCCCTCCTCGAGGTAGCGCAGCGACCACTCGATCACGTAGGGGTCGGCCAGCTGCAGGATCACGCCGTCGGCGACGCGCCCGGCGAGGCGCAGCGCCTTCGGCCCGTACGCGGCGATCCAGATCGGCAGCTCGTGGCCATCGGTCCACGGGATCGTGACCGGCGTGCCGTCGAGGTCCACCTGGCGGCCGGCCGCGAGCTCGCGTATCTCGAGGCACGCGCGCTCGAGGTGCTCGATGCTCACGGGCTTGCGCCCGAGCACCCGCTGTGCGGAGTCGCCACGGCCGATGCCGAGCTCCATTCGGCCGCCCGAGATCTCCTGGAGGGTCGCCATCGCCGAGGCCGTGACCGTCGGGTCGCGCGTGACCGGGTTGGTCACGCACGTGCCGAGATGGATCGACGTCGTCGCCTGCGCGCACAGCGTCAGCACCGGGTACGGGTCCTGCCACAGCACGTGGGAGTCCCACAGCCACGCGTACGAGAAGCCGAGGGACTCCGCGAGCGCGGTGCGCGCGACGACGGTGCGTGCCGGCGGATCCGCCATGAACGAGACGCCGAAGTTGAGCACGCCACCCCTCCGTTCTGCAGGACCGCTCCGCGGGTCACGCGACCCTATCTTCCGCATCGGCGCGCCCCAAGCCCGATTGGCGGTCTCAGGGGACGGTGAGCACCTCAGGACCGTCGTCGGTCACCGCGATCGTGTGCTCGAAGTGCGCGGACAGCGAGCCGTCCGCGGTGATGACGGACCAGCCGTCCTCGAGCACCTCGGTCTCGGGTCCCTTGGCGTTCACCATCGGCTCGATCGCGAACACCATGCCCGGCTTGAGCGTCGGGCCGGGCGAGCCGGGCCAGTAGTTGGGGACCTGGGGCGACTCGTGCATCTCGGTGCCGATCGCGTGACCGACGTACTCACGCACGACCGAGAAGCCCGCGGCCTCGGCGACCTGCTGGACGGCGCGTCCGACCTCGTGGAGGTGGTTGCCCGACGTCAGCTGGTCGATCCCGGCGTACAGGCTGCGCTCGGTGACCTCCAAGAGCCGCCGTGCCTCGTTGCTGATCTCGCCGACGGCCGCGGTGTACGCGGCGTCCCCGTGGTAGCCCTGGACGATCGCGCCGCAGTCCACCGAGATGATGTCGCCCTCGCGCAGCGTGTAGTCCCCCGGGATCCCGTGGACGATCATCGAGTTCGGCGACGTGCAGATGACGGCGGGGAAGCCGTGGTAGTTGAGGAAGTTCGACCTCGCGCCCCGCCTGTCGATGACGTCGGCGGCCACCTCGTTGAGCTCCTTGGTGGTCACTCCCGGGGCGATCGCCGCGCGGGTGGCGGCGTGCATCTCGGCGACGACGCGCCCCGCGAGGCGCATCTTGCTCAGCTCGTCAGACGTGCGTCGCATGCTCAGGCCCGGGTGTTGCCGTCGATCACGGCGACCAGTCTGGCAAAGACCTCGTCGAGCGTGCCCTGGCCGTCGACGTGGGTGAGGAGCCCGCGCATCTGGTAGTGGTCGAGCAAGGGCTTGGTCTCGCGCTCGTAGGCGGCCAGCCGCTCGCTGATCGCCTCGGCGGTGTCGTCGGCGCGCTGGATGACCTGGCCGCCGCACACCGTGCAGACCGACGGCCCCGGCAGCGGGTCGGCCGAGTAGACGGTCCCGCAGCTCGCGCAGACGCGGCGGGCGCTCAGCCGGGCGACGACGATCGGGGTCGGCACGTCGAGCACGATGCACCGCGTGATCCCCGACGTGCCCGCGAGCTCGTCGAGCGTGTGCGCCTGGATCTCGGTCCGCGGGTAGCCGTCGAGGATCGCCCCGCGCGCGCAGTCCGGCTGGATCAGCCGGTGCGCGACGACCTCGCTGATGACCTCGTCAGGAACGAGGTGGCCCTCGTCCATCAGCTTGCGGACCTTCTGGCCGAGCTCGGAACCCGACCGCACCGCCGAGCGCAGCATGTCGCCCGTCGCGATGTGCGGGACGCCGTAGCGCTCGGCGAGCCGGGGGCACTGGGTGCCCTTGCCGGCACCTTGCTTGCCGAGGACGACGATGAGGCCGACGCCCACCATGCCTACTTGAGGAATCCTTCGTAGTTACGCATCATGAGCTGGCTGTCGATCTGGCGCATCGTGTCGAGCGCCACGCCGACCGCGATGAGCAGCGTCGTGCCGTAGAAGGGGAACCTCGTGATGTGCCACTCGTGCATGAGGATGCTCGGCACGATCGCGACCGACGCCAAGAAGAGCCCGCCGACGAAGGTGATCCGGCTGATGAGCTTGGAGAAGTACCGCTCCGTCGGCGGACCCGGCCGGATGCCCGGGATGAACCCGCCCTGCTTTCGGATCAGCTCGGCCTGCTGGTGTGGCTCGAAGATGATGTACACGTAGAAGAACGTGAACGCGAAGATGAGCACGAAGTACACCATGATGTAGACGCTCGCGGTCGGGTTCGCGATGTTGTTCGCCACCCAGGTCTGGTAGCCCGCCCACGGCAGGATGTTGCTGAGCAGGTACGGGATGTACAGGATCGAGCTCGCGAAGATGATCGGGACCACGCCGGACTGGTTGACCTTGAACGGGATGTAGGTCGACTGGCCGCCGAGGACGCGACGGCCCACCATGCGCCTCGCGAAGGTCACCGGGATCCGCCGCTGGCCCTGGTCCATGAAGATGATGAAGACCAGCAGCCCGATCGAGACGAGGACGAGCGTCGCCGCCTTGATCCATCCGCCGTCGGTGAGCACGGCGTGCATCCCCGTGGGGATGCCCGCGACCACGTTGGCGAAGATGAGCAGGCTCATGCCCTGGCCCACCCCGCGCTGGGTGATGAGCTCGGCGAGCCACATGACGAACGCGGTCCCCGCGGTCATGCACAGCACCATGAAGACCCCGAGCGGGAAGGTGAGCCTGGGGATCAGGTCGATCGAGGTGCCGATCAGCGCTTGGTCGTGGCCGTGGAACGCGTAGATGAGCCCCGAGCTCTGCAGGAGCGCCAGGGCGACGGTGAGGTACCGCGTCGTCTGGGTGATGCGCTTCTGGCCGACCGCGCCCTGGTCGCGCCACTCGGTCAGCTTGGGGATGACCGTCGTCAGCAGCTGGATGATGATCGAGCTCGTGATGTAGGGCATGACCCCGAGCCCGAAGATCGCGAGCCGCGAGAGCGCACCGCCGCTGAACAGGTTGAGGAACCCGAGCGTGTTGTTCGACGCCGAGGCGGTCTGGAGCTGCTGGATCCTCGAGTAGTTGACGCCCGGCACCGGCACGTTCCCGCCCAGCTGGTACAGAGCAATGATCGAGAGCGTGAACGCGACCTTGTTCCGCAGGTCGGGGACGCGGAAGATGTTCGCGAGCCGGTTGAGCACGGCGCCGCTACCGGTTCGTGTGCTGGCTGCCGCGCGCGGGCGGCCGGCCGTTGCCGAAGGGCATCGCCACGAGCTCGGTCGAGCCGCCCGCGGCCTCGATCGAAGCCGCCGCGGACTTCGAGAACCCGTGGGCTGAGACGCGCACGGGCCGGGCGATCGACCCGCGCGCGAGTACCTTGATCAGGTCGCCCTTGCGCGCGAGGCCGCCCTTCACCACGTCGTCGGGGGTGACCACGTCGAGGCCCAGGGCCTCGAGCGCGTCGAGGTTGACCGGGGTGAACGAGACCCGGAACGGGTTCGTGAAGCCGCGGAGCTTGGGCGCGCGCGCGAGGATCGGCTGCTGGCCACCCTCGAAGCCCATGGGGATCTGGGTCCGCGCCTTTTGGCCCTTGGTCCCTCGGCCCGCGGTCTTGCCGCCTTTGCCCGCGATGCCGCGGCCGACCCGGCGCTTCGCGTGCGTCGAGCCCTTCGGGGGTGCGAGGTCGTGGAGCTTCATTGGGAGACCTCCTCGACCGTGATCAGGTGTGGGACCCGGGCGATCATGCCACGGATCTCGGGGCGGTCGTCGAGGACGTTGGTCTGGCCGATCCCGCGCAGTCCGAGCGCCCGCAGCGTGCCACGGTGCTTGGGCTTGGTCCCGATCCCCGAGCGCACCTGGGTGACCTTGAGCCGGGGGGCCGCCATCAGCGCACCTCGCTCGCGTACAGGTCGCCGTCGCGACGGCGCTCGCGGTAGGCGCGCAGCACGCCGCTCGGCGTGACCTCGTCGGCCTGCTTGCCGCGCAGCTCGGCGACGTCGTCGGGGCGGCGCAGCGACTTGAGGCCCGCGATGGTCGCGTGCGCGACGTTGATCGCGTTGGACGAGCCGAGCGACTTCGCCACGATGTCGCGGATGCCCGCCATCTCGAGAATGGGCCGCGCCGCGCCGCCCGCGATGACGCCGGTGCCAGGGGCCGCGGGCTTCAGCAGCACGCGGCCGGCGCCGGCGACGCCGATGACGGGGTGGATGATCGTGGACCCGGCGAGCGGCACCTCGAACAGGGACTTGCGCGCCTCTTCGATGCCCTTTTGGACGGCGAGCCCAGCCTCCTTCGCCTTGCCGTAGCCGAGGCCGACGCGGCCATTGCCGTCGCCGATCACCATGAGCGCGGTGAACGAGAAGCGCCGACCGCCCTGCACGACCTTGGCGACGCGGTTGACCTTGATCGTGCGATCCTCGAACTGCTCCTCGGCCATCAGAACGTCACTCCCTCTTTGCGCAGCGCGTCGGCGAGCGCGGCGACGCGCCCGTGGTACGTGAATCCGCCGCGGTCGAAGACCACCGTGTCGACACCAGCGGCCTTGGCGCGCTCGGCGAGCAGGCGGCCGACCTTGGTGGCGGCGGCGATGCCGGTGCCGACGTCCCCGCGAAGCGCGGGCTCGGTGGACGACGCCGCCGCGAGCGTGCGGCCCGCGTCGTCGTCGATCACCTGTGCGGAGATGTTCTTGTTCGAGCGGCTCACCGCGACCCGGGGGCGCGCGGCGGTGCCGGCGATCTTCAGGCGCACGCGGGTGTGGCGCCTGATCCGCAGCTGTCTCGGTGTGCGTGCCATTACTTCTGCGCCTTTCCTGCCTTGCGCACGACACGCTCGCCGGCGTATCGGACGCCCTTGCCCTTGTAGGGCTCTGGCTTGCGGAGCTTGCGGAGGTTCGCGGCCACCTGGCCGACCGCCTCTTTGTCGATCCCCTTCACGATGATCCGGGTCGGGACCGGAACCTCGAAGGTGATGCCGTCGGGTGCGTCGAACAAGACCGGGTGGCTGAACCCGAGCGCGAGCTCGAGCGAGCCAGGCCCCTTCGCCTGCGCACGGTACCCGACGCCCACGATCTCGAGCTCTTTTTGGTACCCCTCGGTCACGCCCTGGACCATGTTCGCGACCAGCGAGCGGGTGAGCCCGTGCAGGGCGCGGTGCTCACGCTCGTCGTCGGGGCGATCCACGGTGCAGACGCCGTCGTTCAGCGAGAGCGTGATGTCACCGGGGATCTGGCGCTCGAGCGTGCCGTTCGGGCCGCTCACCGTCACGCGACGGTCAGCGACCGTGACGGTGACCGTGCTCGGGACCGTGATCGGCGAGCGTCCGATGCGCGACATCAGCCCCACCTCCTTGGAGATCGCGGGCTACCACACATAGCAGAGCACCTCGCCGCCGAGATGGCGCTTGCGCGCCTCGCGGTCCGTCATGAGCCCCTTGGACGTCGACAGCACCGCCACGCCCATCCCGCCGAGCACGCGCGGCATGGTGTCGGCCTTGGCGTAGATCCGCAGTCCCGGCTTCGACACCCGCTTGATGCCCTCGATGGTCCGTATGCGCTCCGTCGAGTACTTGAGCGTGATCTCGAGGGTGGTCCCGGGCTTCTTCGGGTCCTGGCGGACCGTGTAGCCCGCGATGAAGCCCTCGCGCTCGAGGATCGCGGCGAGCGACTCTTTGAGCTTGGAGCCCGGCATCTTCACGGTGTCGAACTGTGCGCTGTTCGCGTTGCGAAGGCGCGTGAGCATGTCAGCGATCGGGTCGGTCATCGTCATCGTCGCACCTCCCTCACCAGCTGGCCTTGGTCACGCCGGGGATCTCCCCGTTGTGGACCATCACGCGCAGGCAGATCCTGCACAGCCCGAACTTCTTGTAGACGGACCTCGGGCGCCCGCACCGCTGGCACCGCGTATACCCGCGCACCTTGAACTTCGGTGTGCGCTGCTGCTTGTTGATCAGGGCCTTCTTCGCCATGGGGCTAGCGCGTCTCCTGTCGGAATGGGAAGCCGAAGGCCGAGAGGAATGCTCGGCCCTCGTCGTCGGTGCGGGCGGTGGTCACGATCGTGACGTCGAAGCCACGCTGCGTGTCGATGCGGTCGTAGTCGATCTCGGGGAAGATCAGCTGGTCGTTGATGCCAAGGGTGTAGTTGCCGTGTCCGTCGAACGACTTCGGCGAGAGACCGCGAAAGTCCCTGACCCTCGGGATCGCGATGCTGATGAGACGATCGAGGAACTCCCAGGCACGGTCGCCGCGAAGGGTCACCTTGACGCCGATGGGCATGTCCTCGCGCAGCTTGAAGGCCGCGATCGACTTCTTCGCACGGGTGACGACGGACTTCTGGCCCGTGATCAGCTCGATGTCGCGCTGGGCGCCCTCGATGAGGGACTGCTGCACGGTCGCCTTGCCCACGCCCGAGTTGAGGACGATCTTTTCAAGTCGGGGCACCTGCATGATGTTGGCGAGGCCCAGCTGGTCCTTGAGCGCGGGGCGCAACTCGGCGGCGAACCGCTCCTTGAGGCGCGGGGCGCTCACAGCTGCTCCCCGCACTTGCGGCAGAAGCGGACCTTCTTGCCCTTGTCGTCGCGGTACCCCGCCTTGGCGGGGCCCTGGTGCTTGCCGCACCACAAGGCGACGTCCGAGGCGTCGATCGGCATGAACTTGTCGATGATGCCAGCCTGGTTCACGCGGCGGTTGGGGCCTGCCTGGGTGGCCTTCGAGTGGCGCTTGGCGATGTTGAGGCTGTCGAGGATCACGGCGTTGCGCTTGGTCAGCACCGTCAGCACGTCGGCCGTCTCGCCGCGGTGCTTGCCCGCGAGCACGATCACGTGGTCGCCCTTCTTCAACTTCATCACAGCACCTCCGGTGCCAGCGAGATGATCCGCATGAACTTCTTGTCGCGCAACTCGCGCCCGACGGGCCCGAAGATGCGCGTCCCCCTCGGCTGCTGCTGGTCGTTGATGAGCACCGCCGCGTTCTCGTCGAACCGGATGTAGCTGCCGTCGGGTCGGCGCCGCTCCTTCGAGGTGCGCACGACGACGCACTTGACCACGTCGCCCTTCTTCACGGCCGCGCCAGGGATCGCGTCCTTCACCGTCGCGATGAACATGTCGCCGATGGAGGCGTAGCGCCGTCGCGAGCCACCGAGCACGCGGATGCACAGCACCTCGCGCGCGCCGGAGTTGTCCGCCACCTTGAGCCTCGACTCTTGCTGGATCACCGTGCACGCTCGACGATCTCGGTGAGACGCCACCGCTTGAGCTTGGAGAGCGGGCGCGTCTCGATGATGCGAACGACGTCGCCCACCTTGGCTTCGTTGCCCTCATCGTGCGCGTAGAGGCGCTTGGTGCGCAGCACGGTCTTGCCGAACCGCGGGTGGCGCACCCGGTCGCGGACCGCGACCACGATCGAGGACTGCATCTTGTCGCTGACCACCACGCCCTCGCGCACCTTGCGCGAGTTCTCGCGTGCAGTTGACTGGTCGTCGGTGGTCATCGTGCCTCACTCCCCTGCAGCGCCTCAGCGGCGGCGATCTCGCGCTCGCGCAGGACGGTCAGCATCCGTGCGATGTCGCGTCGGACCTCCCGCAGGCGCGACGAGCTGTCGAGCTGGCCCGTCGCGAACTGGAAGCGAAGGTTGAACAGCTCCTTGCGCGCGTCGGCGAGACGGTGGACGAGCTCTTCGTCCCCGAGCGCGGCGAAGTCAGCGACCTTGGTCATCACACCGTCACCTCGGCGACGCCGTGGGTCCCGGGACGCACGACGAACTTTGCCTTGATCGGCAGCTTCTGGATCGCGCGCTCCATGGCGGAGCGGGCGAGCACGACGTCGACGCCACCGAGCTCGAACAGCATGCGGCCCGGCTTGACGACGGCGACCCAGTGCTCGGGGTTGCCCTTGCCCGAGCCCATCCGGGTCTCCGCGGGCTTCTGGGTGACGGGCTTGTCGGGGAACACGCGGATCCAGACCTTCCCGCCGCGTCGGACGTGGCGGGTCATGGCGATTCGAGCGGCCTCGATCTGGCGCGCGGTCAGCCATCCGGGCTCGAGGGCCTGGATGCCGAAGTCGCCGAAGTTGAGCGTGGTGCCGCCCTTGGCGTCGCCCTTGTTGCGGCCACGCTGCTGCTTGCGGTGCCGGGTCTTGCGCGGCATCAGCATCTCAGTCCACCTCCTTGCGGAAGTGGGGCGCCTCGTGGTGGTCGTGGGCCGTGCGGCGCTCGATCTCCTCTTCGGCGCGCAGGCGCGCCTCGAGCTCGTCGGGCTCGCTCGGCGCGGCGACCAGGTCCGCCGGGGCGGCCTCGGGAGACGTGTCGTCGCCCTCGACTTCGGCCTCGACGTCAGTCGCGGCTACCGGCTCGCTCGGCGAGGTTGCCGGGACGTCGTCGTCGGGGGCGACCTCGTCGGCAGCCGCGGCAGCCGCGGCTGCGGCGCCGACGCGTCGCCGGCCGCTGCCCGCCGTCACGAGTCGAGGCGAGCTGCTGGCCGCCGTGCCCGCGCCCGCGCCCGCGGCGTCGCCGACCGCCATGGCGGCCTCGCGGGAGATCTTCTCGTCGATCGAGACGGAGTAGGGCAGCTGGTCGCCCTTGTAGATCCAGACCTTGACCCCGATGCGGCCCGTCGAGGTCTTCGCCTCTCGGATGCCGTAGTCGATGTCGGCGCGCAGGGTGTGCAACGGCACGCGACCCTCGCGGTAGGACTCCTTGCGGCTCATCTCAGAGCCGCCGAGCCGCCCCGAGCACTGGACGCGCACGCCGAGGGCGCCTGCCTTTTGGACCGTCTGGATCGCGCGCTTCATGGCGCGGCGGAACGCGACGCGGCGGACGAGCTGGTCGCAGATGCCCTGTGCGATGAGCGCGGCGTCGAGCTCGGGCTGCTTGATCTCTTGGATGTTGAGCGACACCCGGTTGGCCTGGCCGGTGATCTCCTCGATGTGCTTCTTCAGGCGGTCGGCCTCCGCGCCGCGCCGGCCGATCACGATGCCGGGCCGCGCGGTGTGGATGTCGACGCGGGTGCGGTCACCGGTGCGCTCGACCTCGATGCGGCTCACCGCCGCGCTCTCGAGCTGGGTGTTGAGGTAGTCGCGGATCTTCCAGTCCTCGACGACGTAGTCGCGGTAGTTGCGGTCGTTGAACCAGCGCGACTTCCAGTCCGTCGTGATGCCGAGCCGAAACCCGTAGGGGTTGACTTTCTGGCCCATCAGTCCGTGGTCTCCTCGCCCGACTCATCAGCGACGGGCGTCGCTGGTGTCGGCTCGTCATCGGTCTCGTTGCCAGCGTCGCTCGCCGGCGCGGCGTCGGAGGACTCGGGCGCCGCGTCTTCGGCGTCGGTGGCGGCTTCCGCGTCGGTCGCGGCATCCGCGTCGGTGGCGTCGATCTCGTCGGGTGACACCTCGCCGGTGAGCAGCGCCTGCTCCTCGGCCGCCGTGGCCTCTGCCGCCGCCTCCTCGCGCACGACCTCGCGCTTGTGGGCGTGGGACTGCTGGTCCGCGCGCCGGCGCGAGCCGGCGACCCGCCGCGACCTCGAGGCGACCTCGGTGCTGCGAGCCGCGCGGAGGCGCGCGAGCTCGGGCTCGCCCATGCGCGCCACGATGATCGTGACGTGGCACGAGCGCTTGCGAATCCGCCCCGCCCGCCCTCGCGCACGCGGCCGGAACCGCTTGGCGGTCGCCCCCTCGTCGGCGAACGCCGAGGTGATGTAGAGCTCCTCTTGGACCTGGCCGTCATTGTTGACCGCGTTGGCGACCGCCGACCCGAGGACCTTGGCGACGACCGACGCGGCCTCGCGCGGGGTCCCTGCGAGGATCTCGAGGGCACTCGTCACGTCCTTGCCGCGCACGAGGTCGAGGACGAGCCGGGCCTTGGACGCGGACATGTGGTAATGGCGCAGCACGGCACGGGTGCCGGGGCGCTCGTTGGTGTGCGTGACCGGCATCAGCGTCGCACCGACTTTTCCTGGCCCGCGTGGAACCGGAACGTCCGCGTCGGGGCGAACTCCCCGAGCTTGTGGCCGACCATCGCCTCGGTCACGTAGACCGGCACGTGGCGGCGGCCGTCGTGGACGGCNNCGACCATGTCGGGGATGATCGTGCTGCGGCGCGACCAGGTCTTGATGACCTTCTTGTCGCCGGACGCGTTCATCGCGTCCACCTTCTTGAGCAGGTGGTCGTCGACGAACGGGCCCTTCTTCAGGCTTCGTGGCATCTCGCTCCTATCGCCTGGCGCCGCGACCGCGACGTCGGCGGATGATCATCGCGTCGGAGGCCTTCTTGCCCCGTCGCGTCCGTCCTTCGGGCTTGCCCCACGGCGACACCGGGTGGCGCCCGCCGGACGACTTGCCCTCGCCGCCACCGAGCGGGTGGTCGACGGGGTTCATGGCGACGCCGCGCGTCTGGGGGCGCACGCCCTTCCAGCGGTTGCGTCCCGCCTTGCCGATCTTGATCAACTCGTGCTCGGCGTTGCCGACGACGCCGAGCGTCGCGCGGCAGTCGATCGGCACGCGGCGCATCTCGGTCGAGGGCAGCCGCAGCGTCGCGAAGCCGCCGTCCTTGGCGACCAGCTGCACGCTCATGCCCGCGCTGCGGGCCATCTTGCCGCCGCCGCCGGGGCGCAGCTCGACGTTGTGGACGACCGAGCCGGTCGGGATGTAGCGCATCGGCAGCGCGTTGCCCACGCGGATGTCCGCGCCCTGGCCCGACTGGAGCAGGTCGCCCACCTTCAAGCCGGCGGGCGCGAGGATGTAGCGCTTCTCGCCGTCCACGTAGTGCAGGAGCGCGATGCGGCAGGTCCGGTTCGGGTCGTACTCGATCTGGGCGACCTTGGCGGGCACGCCGTCCTTGTTGCGACGGAAGTCGACGATCCGGTACTGCTGCTTGTGGCCGCCACCGCGGTGCCGCGAGGTCTTGCGCCCTGCGACGTTGCGCCCGCCGGTCTTCGGCTTGGCGGCGAGCAGCGAGCGCTCGGGCGTCGAGCGTGTGAGCTCGGCGAAGTCCGAGACCGTCTGGAACCGCCTGCCGGGGCTCGTTGGCTTGCGCGATCGGAGCGCCATCAGTGCCTCACCCCTCGAACAAGTCGATCTTGTTGCCAGCGGCGAGCGTGACGATGGCCCGCTTGGTGTCGGGCGTGCGCCCGATGCGGTTGGTGCGCCGGTTGCGCTTGGACTTGCCCTTGCGCGTCAGCGTGTTGACCTTGGTGACCTTGACGCCGAACGCCTGCTCGACGGCGTGGCGCACGTCGATCTTGGTCGCGTCGGTGTCCACGTCGAAGACGTAGACGTGCGCGTCCATGAGCGCGTAGGTCTTCTCCGAGACGATCGGGCGGTGCAGCACACTCATCGACTCGCGCATCAGGCATCATCCTCTCGGGCCGTCGGGAGGGTCTCGTCGGTGAAGAGGATCCAGTCATTGGCGAGGACGTCGTAGGCGTTGAGCTCGCCCGCGACGATCGTCGAGGCGCGCTCGAGGTTGCGCATCGACCGCGTCGGGACCGCGTCGCTCGGCGAGACGACGACGAGCACGGAGCCCTCCAGGCCGAGCGCGTCGAGCAGGGCGACGGCGTCCTTGGTCCTCGGGGTCTCCCACGTGAACGCGTCGAGGACCGCCACGCGCGACTCGCTCGCGCGGTCAGAGAGGGCCGAGCACAGCGCGAGGCGCACCATCTTCTTCGGGGTCCGCTGGGCGTAGGAGCGTGGCTTCGGGGCGTGGGTCACGCCGCCACCGACGAAGTGCGGCGCGCGCGTCGAGCCCTGCCGGGCGTTGCCCGTGCCCTTCTGGCGGTACGGCTTGCGCCCGCCGCCGCGCACCTCGGCGCGGGTCAGCGTCGACTGGGTGCCCGAGCGCTTGGCCGCGAGCTGGGCGGTGATCACCTGGTGCAGCACCGACATGTTGGGCTCGATGCCGAAGATCGTGGGCTCGAGCGCGACGGTGCCGAGCACCGTGCCGGTCGCGTCGCGCCGCTCGACGCTGCGAGCCTCGGGCTCGGGCCGGTCCTTCTTCACGGGACCGCGCAGGGTCATGGTCTCGCTCATCGCGCACCGCCCGAGACGGCCTTGACCGAGTCGCGCAGCACGACGACGCCGCC
>PMON01000008.1 GCA_003162395.1 Acidimicrobiaceae bacterium | reverse complement strand
ACGCCACCTTCTTGAAGGTGGGGGCGACGAGCATCATGCTGCGAATGCTCGAGGACAGCTCGGTCGTCATGCGTGACATGACGCTAGAGAACCCGATCCGGGCGATCCGTGAGATCAGCCACGACACAACCTGCCGGCGCAAGGTCAGGCTCGCCAACGGCCGCGAGGCGAGCGCCCTCGACATCCAGTCGGAGTACCTCGAGCGTGCCCAGCGCTACCAGGCGACCAAGGGCCTCTCCCCTCTCGAAGACAAGGCCCTCGAGATGTGGGAGCACTGCCTGAAGGGCATTGAGAAGGACCCCTGGTCCCTCGANNNCCCCTCACGCACCCCAAGGTCGCCTTGATGGACCTCCAGTACCACGACGTCAACCGCCAGCGTGGCCTCTACTACCGGATGGAAAAGCGCGGCCTGGTCGACCGCATCGCGACCGACGAGGAAATCGAGCGGGCACTCGACGAGCCGCCCCAGACGACCCGCGCCCGCCTCCGTGGGGAGTTCATCCGCCGGGCCAAGGAGCGCCGCCGTGACTTCACGGTCGACTGGGTCCACCTCAAGCTGAACGACCAGGCGCAGCGAACCGTGCTCCTGAAGGACCCCTTCAAGAGCCACGACGAGCGGGTCGAGCGGCTCATCGAGGCGCTCTGAGCCGTTCTCGCGCCGTGGCGACATCGAAGCGGCCGCGTGGCTGCCACCTGCCGATGCCGCAGCCGCGCGCCACGAGACTCGTGCGATGACGTCCGACGCCGAGCCGCCCGCGAGCCCGACGACCGAGGCCGGCGACGCGTCGGCGCCCGCGGCCACCGACGTCGCGGTGGACACCGAGGCCGGCCCCACCCCGAGCCGCGGCGAGGCCCGCACCGCCCGGGCCGCCGCAAAGCGGCGCAGCACGCTGCGCAGCGTCATCGACTGGATCGTCGTCCTCGCCGTCGCGACCACGATCGCGCTCGTCGTGCGTGCCTACGTGGTGCAGACCTACTACATCCCGTCGCTGTCGATGTACCCAACGCTCAAGGTGGGGGACCGGATCCTCGTGCTCAAGGCCGCGTACCGCTTCACGACCCCCGCGACCGGCGACGTCATCGTGTTCCGCGCGCCGGCCAAGGAGCGCTCCATGTGCGACAGCCCTGAGGTGGACGACCTCGTGAAGCGCATCATCGGGACGCCGGGCGAGACGATCTGGTCGAAGGGCAGCCTGATCTACGTCAACGGCAACGTGCTGAACCAGACCTGGTCGCACGTGAACCCGATCGGCGCGGCGATCACGCACCAGACCATCCCGGCGAACGACTACTTCGTGATGGGCGACAACCATCCCGAGTCGTGCGACTCGAGGGTGTGGGGCTACGTCCCGCGCGGCAACATCATCGGCAAGGCGGTCCTCATCTTCTGGCCGTTCTCGAGGATCTCGATCATCTGATCGCCGCCGCCGGTTGCTCGGCGACGGCCAAGTAGCCTCGCGTCGTGGCTCTTGCTGACGAGGGCGTCTCGTCGAGCGAGGACGCGGTCGAGATCGTGCCCGGTGCCGCGCGGCGCCGCGAGCGGTCGGCGGCGTGGCTGGCGATCGAGTGGCTCGGCGTCATCGCCGTCGCGCTCGTACTCGCCGTCGGGGTGCGCGCCTACGTCATCCAGACCTTCTACATCCCGTCCGGCTCGATGGAACCGACCCTGAACGTTGGCGATCGGATCCTCGTGTTCAAGCTCGCCTACGACTTCGCCTCGCCCGCGATCGGCGACGTGATCGTGTTCAAGGCGCCGACGAGCGAGCACTGCGGCGACCCGTCGGTCACCGACCTCGTGAAGCGCATCGTCGGCGTGCCCGGCGACCGGATGTCCTCCAGCGGCAACGAGATCCTCGTCGACGGGAAACCACTGGTCCAGGACTGGTCCCACGTGGTGGACCTGATCTACCCGATCACACCCCGCACGATCCCCCCGAACGACTACTTCGTCATGGGCGACAACCACCCGGCGTCCTGCGACTCACGGGTGTGGGGCTACGTCCCGCGGTCCGACATCATCGGCAAGGTGGTGCTCAAGATCTGGCCCCTCTCGCAGTTCGGCACGATCTGACCCTCGGGTCGCGCAGGGCACTCATAGACTGCCGCCATGCTTGGACTGAGCCCAGTCAGGCTGCTGATCATCGTGGTCGTCGCCCTCGTGGTGCTGGGGCCGGACAAGCTCCCCCAGTACGCGCGTCAGGCAGGGACCGCCTGGAAGTCACTCAAGGGAATCCAGCAGCGCGTCGAAGACGAGCTGCGCGAGGTGGTCCCGGACCTGCCTCGGACCTCGGACATCGCCCGCTACGCGCGCTCGCCCGTCTCGCTGCTCAACCAGCTCGCCGACCGCGTCACGGCCGAGGAGCACGCCGCCAAGGGCGAGGACGAGCCCATCGATCCTTCCGCGGACAGCGGCGAGGGGTTCGAGCCGCCCGATGATCCGCCCGAGGTGCGGGACCCCGAGCGCCGGCCGCTCGCCTGGGGCGATCCCTCCCTTAACTGAGCGTGCGACTCGGCACCTCGCGGCGCGAGCCGCGCGCGACCCCCGACGCGATGACGATCGCGGGCCACCTGGTCGAGCTGCGCCGTCGCTTCCTCATCGCCACGGCGTCGGTGTGCGTCATGGGCGTGGTCGCCTTCGTGCTCTACAACCCCTTGTTCTCGTTCCTCGTGCACCCCTACTGCGTGGCGTTTCCTCACCACTGCAAGCTGAACGCGTTCAGCCCCCTCGACAACCTCACCCTCCGCTTCAAGATCGCGGGCTACGGGGGGCTGCTGTTCGCCTCGCCGATCGTGCTGTGGGAGTTCTGGCGCTTCATCACCCCGGGGCTCAAGCGCAACGAGAAGCGCTATGCGATCCCGTTCGTCGTCTCGTCGATCGTGCTGTTCCTCATCGGCTGCGGGCTCGCGTACTGGAGCTTCGAGCATGCGCTCGTGTTCTTGAAGAACATCGGCGGGAACAACCTGCAGTCCACGTACGGTGCGAATCAGTACCTCAGTCTCTTGCTGCTCGTCATGTTCCTCTACGGCGTCACGTTCATCTTCCCCGTTATCCTGACCGCCCTCGAGCTCGTCGGCGCCTTGTCGTCGGCCCAGCTGCTGCACTGGTGGCGCCCCGCGGTGATCATCATCACGTGCGCCGCGGCGCTCTTCACCCCGACCGGTGACCCGCTGTCGATGATCTTCCTCATGATCCCGCTCATCTTCTTCTACTTCGCGTCGATCCTCGCCGGCAGGCTGCTCGGCAAGTGATCGGTCCGTCGGTCCGGACGGACTTCCTCGAGTCGCTCGGCTTCGGGCTCGACGCGTTCCAGGTCGAGGCCCTCGACGCCCTCGATCGGGGCAGCTCAGTCCTCGTCAGCGCGCCAACCGGCTCGGGCAAGACGCTCGTCGCCGCCTACGCCGTGCACCGCGCCCGTGCGGCGGGCCACAAGGCCTTCTACACGACCCCGCTCAAGGCGCTGTCGAACCAGAAGTTCGCCGAGCTGTGCGCCGAGCACGGCGACCACCAGGTGGGGCTCTTGACCGGTGACGCCTCGATCCGGGCCAGTGCGCCGATCGTCGTCATGACGACCGAGGTGCTGCGCAACATGCTGCTCACGGGCTCCCCCCAGCTTCGCGACCTCGGCGCCGTCGTCCTCGACGAGGTCCACTTCCTCCAGGACCCCTATCGCGGCGGCGTCTGGGAGGAGGTCTTGATCCTCACCCCACCAGAGGTCACGTTCATCTGCCTGTCGGCGACGGTCGCCAACGCGCGCGTGCTCGGCGAGTGGCTCGCGTCGGTCCGCGGCGCGCTCGAGGTCGTCGTCGAGCGCAACCGTCCCATCGACCTGCACCACCACGTCGCCCTCGAGCGACGCAACGATGATCAGCCCGTCTTGGTGGACCTCCTCGACGGCATCGCGCTCAGCGCCGAGGGGCGCAAGATCGACAGCCTGCTTCGCTCCGCCAGAGGCCATCGCGTGCACGCCGCGGGCTCCTCGTGGCAGGGGCGCTACCACGCGGCGAGCTCGCCGATCCGCTCACCGCGGCGCACCGAGGTGATCGAGCTGCTGGAGGGCAAGGACCTGCTCCCGTGCATCTACTTCATCTTCTCGCGGGCCGGCTGCGAGGATGCGGTGCGCCAGTGCGTGCGCGAGGGCGTCCGGCTCCTCGATCGGGCCTCGCGGCGCCGGACGCGCGCGATCGCGGAGTCCTGCACCGAGGACCTCGGCGACGAGGACCTCGAGGCGCTCGGGTGGCACGAGTGGCTCGAGGCACTCGAGTCGGGCGTCGCGGCCCATCACGCCGGCCTCGTGCCCTCGATGAAGCTGGCGGTCGAGCAGTGCTTCTTGGAGGGGCTCTTGGGCGCGGTGTTCGCGACCGAGACCCTCGCGTTGGGGGTGAACATGCCCGCTCGCACCGTGGTCATCGAGCGGTTCTCCAAGTACGGCGGCGCGGGACGCGCGACCCTCACCTCGGGCGAGTACGCCCAGCTGACCGGGCGCGCGGGGCGCAGGGGCCTCGACGACGAGGGCCACGCGGTCATCGTCTTCAGCGCCGAGACAGAGTTCGCGGACATGTCCCGCGTCGCCCTCGCGCCTTCGCCTGACCTCCACAGCACGTTTCGCCCCACCTACAACCTGACGGCGAACCTCGTCGGCCGATTCGACCGCGAGACAGCCCACGAGCTCCTGTCGCGCAGCTACGCCCAGTTCGAGAGCGATCGACGAGCAGGTCCCGCCCGCCGACCGCTCACCGAGGCGCTCGCGCGGCGCCTCGCGGTCCTCGAGGAGCTCGGCTACGTCGACGGATGGGCCCTCACGGACCACGGGTCGGTCCTTCGAGGCGTGTACCACGAGGCCGACCTGCTCCTCGCCGAGGCGCTCGCGGCGGGGCTGCTCGACGACCTCGAGCCCTCGCTCGTCGCCGCGGTGCTGTCCGGGTTCGTGTTCGAGCCGAGGCGTGCCCGGCGCGCGGGGCACGGGCCACGCACCGCGGCGACGCGGCCTCGCGCGGTGAAGGACCGCCTCGGCCAGAAGCGACGCGAGACCCTGGACGGACGCGCCCGCGCGCTCGCCCTCCTCGCGACGAGGATCCTGGGCCTCGAGCACATCCACCTCGTGCCGCACTCCCGCCTGCCTGAGTCCCAGGCCGCGTCCGGGGTCGCTGCCTGGGCCCGCGGGGCGCCCCTCGGGGACGCCCTCGCCGTCGTCGCGCGCGACGCGGGGGAGGTGGCACCGGGGGACTTCGTGCGCATCGTGCGCCAGGTGGCGGACCTCTGCGAGCAGGTGGGACGCCTGGCGACCAGCGCAGCGACGCGGGCAGCGGCCGACGAGGCCACGACCCTGCTCGTCCGCAGCGTCGTGGCGCACGTGCCGGCCGCGGTCACCGTCCCGCGGCGGGTCGGGATCTAACCTTCGTCGTCCATGCATCCCTACGTCGCGGAGGAGTTCACCGACGAGGAGGCGGCCGTCCTGCGCCGCTACATGACCAACCTTGACCTGCCGGTCTTCGCCCTCGTGAACCTGCCCGAGGTCGTGAAGGGCGCGCTCTTCGCGAGGTACTCGAGGAGCCCGAAGTCGCTCCGTCGGCTGTTCCTCGACGAGTTCGTCGGCGACCTCGACCTGGCTGGCGACGTGACCTTCGACGCGACCGTCGGGCTCGATCGCGCAGAGCAGCTCTACGAGCGCGTGTTCTTCGAGTACGGCGACGACTCGGTCGCCCAGCTCGGCGGCGTGCACCTCGCGTGCGAGCAGTCGAGCAACCTGCTGACCAAGATCCTCGAGTGGGGCCGCCTCATGAGCTACCTCGAGCAGTCGACGCGGTACCTCGCCTACGACCAGCGCCCGGTCTCGGGCCACTTCCGCTACTACCGGCCGCCCTCGGTCCTCGACTCGCCGCTCGGCGCGCGCTACGTGGGGGACCTCGACCGGATGTTCGACACCTACGGCGAGCTGCTCGCGATGGTGCAGGCCTACCTGCACACGGCGTACCCGAAGGACCCCGGCGACTCGGACTTCGTCCACCGCCAGGCAATCCGCGCCAAGTCCCTCGACGCGGTGCGCGGGGTGCTGCCCGCCGCCAGCCTCTCCAACGTCGGCATCTACGGGACGGGGCAGGGCTACGAGCAGCTCCTGCTCCGGATGCGCGCGAACCCGCTGCCCGAGGCGAACGCCTACGCCGAGATGATGCTCGTCGAGCTTCGCAAGGTGATCCCGTCGTTCCTGCGACGCGTCGACATCGCCGATCGCGGCGTCGCGTGGTCCGAGTACCTGGCCTCGACGAGCGAGGCGACCGAGCTCGTGGTCGACCGGCTCTTCCCCGATGGCGTGGACCAAGAGCCCGAGCCCCCCGAGGTCCGGCTCTTGGACTTCGACCCCGACGGGGAGGACAAGGTGCTCGCCGCGGCGTGCTTCTCGCACCTGTCGGGCTCCGAGGCCGCCGTCCTCGCCGCGGTCAGGCGGTGCTCGCTCCCCGAGCGCACCGCGCTGTTGGAGGCCTACGTGGGTGACCGCCAAAACCGACGGCACCGCCCAGGGCGGGCCTTCGAGCGCACGGACTACCGATTCGAGCTCGTGACGGACTACGGCGCGTTCCGCGACCTCCAGCGCCACCGACTGTGCACCATCGAGTGGCAGCGCCTCGGCTGCGCGCTCGGAGCCGACGTGCCCGGCGTCGTCGTCGACGCGGGTGGCGGGGCTCGCTTCGCCGAGTCACTCGCGCGCTCCAAGGACCTGTGCGACCTCATCGGCCAGTCGCACCCCGACGAGGCCGGCTACGCGGTCGCCCTCGCCTACCGGATCCGCTACGTGCTCCAGATGAACGCACGCGAGGCGATGCACGTCCTCGAGCTGCGCTCGGGCCCCCAGGGCCACCCCGCCTACCGGCGCGTCGCCCAGGAGATGCACCGCCAGATCGCCTCGGTCGCGGGCCATCGCGCCATCGCCGCCGCCATGCACCACGTGGACTACGAGTCGACGGACCTCGAGCGGCTCGACACCGAGCGGCGCGCCGCGGCACGCCGACTCGAGCGCGCAGGCGGCTAACGCGTCGTCGTTGACACAGCGTTGACACGCTGGCGCCACGTTGCGATAATCCCGTCACAAACCGACGTCACCCGCGCGAGCGAGGGACCGGCTTGGCAGTCGAGGGCGGAGGAGAGGCCCGGGAGGCCGAGTAGACAACGCCATGGTGAGCGCGTCGACGACGCGCACGCCGCGGCGGTACCAAAGGATCCCGGGCCCGCCCCCTCACCTGGGCATCGATCGAGCGCCGGGATCCACGCCTCCGAGCAACCGCCGCACGCACGAGATCGACAGATATGCTGCGCCGCGTTCGCAACCAGGGGAGCGCATGGCGAAGGATACGACGACCGAGAACGCTGAGCCCGAGAGTGACGGCGAGCTCGACGAGCTGGTCGAGATCGACGAGTCCGAGCTCGACGCGGAGCTGGATCCCGAGCTCGATGGCGAGATCGACGAAGAAGACGTCGTCCTGGTCGAGGCAGACGAGGACGACGACGACGCCCTGGTCGAGGCAGACGAGGACGACGACGACGCCCTGGTCGACGACGAGGCCGAGGACGCGGAGGCCCCCGAGACACCCGAGGCCGCCGCGAGCCGCAAGGCCGACGCCGAGGATGATGACATCGAGATCGTCAACGAGGACGACGTCGAAGAGTCCCTCGATGAGATCCTGAAGTCGAGGATGGTCGTCGAGGACGAGCCCGAGGACGACGAGGGCGTCGACGTCGAGGACAGGACCGAGAAGCCCGACGCCGTGCTGCCCAAGCAGGCCGACGAGTTCCGGTGCTCGAATTGCTTTCTGATCAAGAAGATCAGCCAGCTCGCAGACTCGAAGCGTCAGCTGTGCCGTGACTGCGTCTGAGTCGCCGCGAGCTGCGAACGACGGCGAGACGAGGGGTGCCGAGGAGGTGCACGTGGACGATCCGACGAGCGCAAGC
The DNA here is from genome assembly GCA_003162395.1 of Acidimicrobiaceae bacterium. GTDB lineage: Bacteria > Actinomycetota > Acidimicrobiia > Acidimicrobiales > RAAP-2 > Palsa-459. The sequence continues at coordinate 12,689 of PMON01000008.1, read as the reverse complement.
TCTGCGCAGCCCGCTGACAAGAGCGACGAGCGGGGCGACGCCACGGCCGACACCGCGGCGCCAGGAGCGAGCGCGGAGGTGTCGGACCGCGAGACCGATGCGACGCCGTCGCTGATCGAGATCGCCGTCTTCGCTCCCATCGACGCGGCGTTCTGGCTGCTGCGCGACCCGGGTGCAGCCGCGACACGAGGGCGTGCGCGCGTTGACCAGGCGCTCCGTCAAGCACGCGCGATCGGCGAGCTCTCGATCAAGTTCGGTGCACACGAGCTTCGTCGCCGCACCGAGGGCACCGCCGCCCACGAGGGCGCGCCGGCGAAGCCCAGCGCCGCGACGTCCACCCTGCACCCAGACGCCGGCCCGGCACCTGACGACGTGATCGCCGACTATGACGCACTGTCCGCGTCACAGATCGTCCCCATGCTCTCGAACCTCGAGACGGCCGAGCGAGCACGGGTCGCCGACTATGAGACGAAGTCCCGAGGGCGCCAGACCATCTTGCGGCGCATCGAGCAGCTCGACGGAAACGGTGACTGACCTCGAGGTTCGCACCGCGTGCGTGGACGACGTCCCGGGAGTCGAGCCCCTCGTCGCCGACGCCCTGAGCAGGCTCGCGACCCTGCGGGGCGGGGTCGCGCTCCTCGAGATGATCGGGCTGCCCCAAGGCGCGGGGCCCGAGGAGGTCTCGAGCGCGCTGTGCGGGCAGGCCCTCCTCGCCGCGACCACGATCGTCGCGACACTCTCGGGGTCCGTCGTCGGCGTCGCCGTCGTCGTCCGCACCGAGGCGGGTCTCGACCTCATCGGCGTCCACACCGCGCGCTCGATGCGCCGGCGCAGGATCGGCACCACGCTGCTCGACGCGGCTCGCGCGATCGCGAGTGAGCTCGGCGTGCGATTCGAGGCGCTCGCGCTGCCCGGCGATCAGACGGTGAAGTCGCTCCTTGAGGCAGGCGGCTTCAAGGCACGCCTGCTCAGGATGGCCGCCGACCGCTGAGCGCGGGTCGCTTGGCCGAGCTCGGCGGTGGAGGCGGCGGGATGCGCATCCCGAGCAGCTTCGCAAGCGCAGGGACGTGCCCCGCGGCGCGGACCGCGGCCGCCTGTGCCTCTTGAGCCGCGGGGATGCCCGCAGGATGCACCGACCGGCGCATCGGTGACGCGACGACCGCGTCGAGAACCGCGATCCACGCCGTGGGCGTGAGGTCGCCGTCGAGGGCCTTGCCCGCAGCCTCGGCGAGGCTCGTCGCGAGTGCAGCGGGGCACCTCGTGCCGGGGTCCGGTGCACGCGACACGACCGACAGCGCCGCCACGACCTCGCCCTTTTCGAGCAGGGACTCGACCTTGGTGACCCACTGGGTTCGAAGCTCCTCTGTCTTCGTGTGCAGCTGTCCTTGCAGCTCCTTCAGGACACCCCGCGCCTCTTCGTCGAGCGTGACGGTCCTCGCGGCGGTCACCGCGGCGCGGAGGTCGCGCAGCCGCACCGTGGGCCCCGCGTGCTGGACCGCGGCCGCGCGGTCCTTCCAGGCCGCGAGCGTCGTGAGCGGGAGCAAGTCGTCGGCGATCGTCAGGATGGTCTCGGGTGCGATCGTCGGTCGACCCAGCGCGAGCGCGGCCCGGTTCTGCTCGTCGATCGCCTGGCGGACGGCAGGGAGCCCGCCTCGGAGGAGCTGCTCGGCGATCGGCAGCTGCTCGGGACGCAACGTGGCGAGGAGCGCGTTGCGATGCGTCGTCGACACCGCGAGCTCCTGGGGTCGCCTCGAGTCCCTGCGATCCGGCGCGCCACGGCGCTCGGGCCCCGAGCCACGACCCTTCGGGGGTCGCGCGTCCTCGCGAGGGGGGCGGGTGCGGTCCGGCCTGGGCCGCTCAGCGCGCGGGGCGCTCGGGCCACCGCCCGCGGAGGGACCTGGGGCACCGCGGCGAGGCTTCGCGCCCTTCGCGTCACGAGGGGGGCGGTCCTGTCTCGAGTCGTCCCGCGGGCCGTCGTGGCGACGGCCGCGGCCCTTTTGTGCAAGCGTCACCTGCACGCCCGCCTCCACGCGAGGCGGCCCGATGATCTCGATCTGCTTGCCGCGAAGGTCGACGGGGGAGGGCTCCTTGCGCGGGACGATCGACAGCACGTCGACGCCGTCCAGCCCGCTGTCGACCTCGGCGCGGAGGATCTCGCCGATCTTCGCGCCGGACGGGACGAGCGCCTCGACCAGCGTGCCACGCGGCTCGCGCGCGCCCGCGGCTCGCCACGTGAAGCGACCGTCCTCGAGCTTGCTCGTGAGCTCGATCTCGATGCGGCGCGCCACGCCCAAAAACTAGCCGCTTCCCTAAGAAGTCGGTGAGCGCGTGCCGGTTCGCACACCGCGGCCCTACGATGCACCAACAGCAGGTGCGGGCCTGTCGGGTGTGTCGGCGCACCAGGAGGATCGATGAGCGAGATCAGCGAGGCGCGCCCGGCCGACGAACCCTTCGACTGGACGCCGCACGTCGCACACGATCCGCTGCCCGGCACCACCGACACGCGACCGCTCCCCGACGCGAGCGGGCCATCCGATCTTGGTGGCGACGCCGCGGGGCATGAGCCCGTTGCGACCCCGCACGACCCGTGGGACTCGGCACGCACGCCCGAGAGCCCGCACCGAGCGGTCTGGCCGACGATCAACAACTGGCGGGCCCCGCTCGTGCCGCCCGCGCCGCCCCCTGTGCCGCCTCAGTCCGCCTTGGGATCGGGCGGCTCGCGTGGGCGATCCTGGGTGGGCGTCGCGGTCGTCGCCGCTCTCATCGGCGCGGTCATCGGCGGCTCGACCGCGTGGCTCGCGAGACCCGGGCCGTCGTCCGCCCGCATCACCATCCGTGAGGGCGCCGCGCTGCCCGGCGCGGCGATACTCGCGTCCGGCACCTCGATCCCGAAGCTGGTTGACGCCGTGTCGCCGTCGGTCGTCTCGATCGACGTTGCGACCGGCTTCGGCAGCGACGAGGGCACGGGCATGATCATCAGCTCGAACGGCCTCGTCGTGACGAACAACCACGTCGTCGCGGCGCTCATGAGCGCCGGGGGCGGGCAGGTCACCGTCACGAGGACCGGGACGAGGGCTGCGCTGTCCGCGACGCTGCTCGGGACGAGCCAGCGCTACGACGTCGCGCTGCTGCAGATTCAGAACGCCTCGGGGCTGCCGGCGATCACGTTCGGCCCCTCCACGAAGCTCGTCGTCGGTGACAGCGTCGTGGCGATCGGCAACGCACTCGGGCTCGCCGCGGGCACGCCGACGGTGACCTCGGGGATCGTCTCGGCACTCGGCCGCACGGTGTCGGCGAACGACGCGCAGAGCGGCGCGAGCGAGACCCTCTACGCGATGATCCAGACCGACGCGGCGATCAATCCCGGGAACTCAGGCGGCCCGCTCATCGACTCGAGCGGCCAGGTCGTCGGGATGAACACGGCGGTGGCGGGCGCGACGAGTGACGGCAGCGCCGCGCAGAACATCGGCTTCGCGATTCCCTCGGCTCGCATCGAGCATCTGCTGCCGGCGCTCATGCGCTCGCACCTGCCCTCGACGCCGAGGCGCGCGGGCAGCTATCTCGGCGTGTGGATCCACACGAACTCAGGTGGCATCGTGCCAGGACAGCACGCCGGCGCACTCGTGGAGTCCGTCGTGCCTGGCGACCCGGCCCAGAAGGCGGGCATGAAGGCAGGTGACGTGATCGTCTCGATCAACGGCACCGCGATACTCGCCGACGCGGACGTGACAAGGGTCATGGAGACGATCAAGCCCGGGACCACCGTCGCGGTCGTCGTCGAACGCGGCGGCAAACAGCTGACCCTCGAGGTCACGGTCATCGCCCCGCCTGGGGGATAGGGCGTGGCTAGTTGAGCGTGGCGATCCCGCCATCGACCGGCAGGACGACGCCGGTCACGTAGGACGCGGCGGGGGATGCCAGGTAGATCGCCGCGCCTGCCATGTCACTCGAGCGCCCGATCCGCTTCATCGGCGCGGAGGCGGCGATCTGGTCGCCGAAGGCTTCCAGCGTCGAGCGCATCATCCGCGAGGGGAACGGTCCGGGGGCGATCGCGTTCACGGTGACCGTCGGTGCGAGGCGCTTGGCGAGGTGCCGGGTGAGCTGGTGCACCGCGGCCTTGGACGCCGAGTACGAGTAGGTCTCGAGCGTCGGCACGCGCAGGCCGTCGATGGAGCCGACGTTGATCACCCGCGCGGGGTGCTCCGCCGAGCCCGCGGCGTTGAGGAGGGGGAGCAGGTACCTGGTGGTGAAGAACACGCCCTTCACGTTGAGCGACAGGACCCGCTCCCAGGCTGCCTCGTCGAACTCCTCGATCGGGGCACCCCACGTCGCGCCCGCGTTGTTGACGAGGATGTCGAGCGTGGCCTCGCGGCTCTCGAGCTCGCCGGCGAGCGCGGCGCACGCGGCTTCGCTCGAGAGGTCCGCGGGCAGCGCGGTCACGTCCCCGCCCTCGGAGCGGAGCTCCTCGGCGAGCGCCTCGCAGACGTCGGCCTTGCGCGAGGAGAGGTACACCTTTGCACCGGCGTCCACGTACCCGCGCACGATCATCTCGCCGATGCCCCTGCTCCCCCCGGTGACGAGCGCGGTCTTGCCGGCAATCGAGAACAGGTCGCTCATGTGGCCTCCTAGGTCAACGCCGAGAACCTAGCCACCGATCGCTCCTTGCCTTTGACGAAGGAGCGACACGACCTCGTGGCCCGAGGTCACGCTGGCTCGGTGAGGAACGCGACCCGGGGACGCGCGAGCTCAGGTCGTCGCGCTGCCGCGAGGCTGAGGGCGTCATCTGCGTCCCACGCCATCACGTGCTCGACCACGAAGCCCGGCCTCGCGAGTACCCCCCAGGTGACCGTCCACGACCAGGGACCGTCGCCCTTCGCGCGTGGCATCGAAGCCCCCGCGGTCGTCTCGTCCGGCTCGGTCGCCACGCCGCCATGCTGCCAGCCGACGCGCGCCGTGGGGGAGTGGCTAGGGCCGACGACCCGTCAGGTCGAGGAGGCGCCGCTGAGGGTCGTCGTCGGCGCCGAGCGCGCCACTCGGTCCGTCGCCGAAGAGTCCGATCGAGCCGATGACCGCGGAGAGCGGTTCGAGCTGCGTCCAGACTGCATCCACCAGTGCAGGATCGAGCGACTCGTCCGCGCCGATCGCACGAGCTAGGTCCCACGCGTGCAGCGTCGCGTCGCCCACTCGGAAGTCGCGGAGCTGGCTGCCAGTGACGTCGCCCACCGGATGGTGCACCATTCGCTCGAGGGCGCCGGGGCCATCGAACGCCGCCCGCGACGCGGCGAAGGCCGACGACAGCGCCGCACGCAGGTCGCCGTCGGTGCGCACGGAGCCAATGAGTGCGCGCGCCTCGTCCGTCGAGGCACCGTCGAGCAGCGCGACGACCATGTGCTCCCCGCTGACGAGGTGTGCCACCAGGTCGCGGACGCGCCACGCGTCGCACGGCGTCGGGCGGTCCCAATCGCCATCGCCCACGAGTTCAAGGGTGCACAAGAACTGGCTCTGCGCGGTGGGGAGGAGGTCGTTGGGGGCCACCGGGAAAATGTAACCGCACCGCGCCGAGCCGATGGCCGCGAGCACGAGCCCACCTGCGCGCGGAAGATATCGTGCCCTCGGCGCCGGAGACCTCTGACGCCGGGAAGGCTCGCCATGCATCGCCTCGAGGTCGACGTGCTCATCGCGGGGCGCGGGAGTCCCATCCCCGACGGCTGCGTGGTGGTCGATGGACCAGTGATCCGCTACGCCGGGTCACTCGGTGCCGCGCCGGCCACGCCGGGCGCCACCGTGGTGAAGGCCCCCGCGGCGATGCCAGGGATGTGGGACTGCCACGGCCACTTCTTGGGCCTCATGGTGCCGGACCTCGCGACGATCGCGACAACGCCGCCCGCGCTCATGGCCATGCGAGTGGCGAAGGACGCGTCGACGGCGCTCGACGCGGGGTTCACGAGCGTGCGCGAGGTCGGGGGACTGGGCGTGTGGCTGCGCACCGCCATCGAGGAGGGCACGGTGCGGGGGCCGTCGGTCTACGCGGCGGGCGCGATCCTCAGCCCGACCGGCGGCCACGCGGACCTGCACATGTTCCCGTCCGAGTGGGTGTGCGACCTCGCCGACAGGGTGGGCATGCTTCGCCAGTGCGACGGCGTCGCTGAGTGCCTTCGTGCCGTCCGCCTGCAGCTCCGAGTCGGTGCACGCCTCATCAAGATCTGCGCCTCCGGCGGGGTCATGAGCCAGATCGACCACCCCGTGCACCAGCAGTTCAGCCACGACGAGCTGCGGGCGATCGTCGAGGAGGCCGGTCGCGCCGAGCGAGTCGTGGCGGCGCACTGTCACGGCAAGCCCGGCATCATGGCCGCGCTCAAGGCGGGGGTGCGCACGATCGAGCACGGGACGTACCTCGACGACGAGGCGGCAGACGCGATGCGCGAGTGCGACGCGATCCTCGTACCGACACGGCTCATCGTCGAGGAGTTCCTCGCGCACGGCGCGGCGGCGGGGATGCCCGACTACGCGCAAGCCAAGATGCATGAGATCGCCGACCGGCACCTGACCGCCATCTCGCTCGCCCACGAGCGGGGCGTGCGCATCGCGCTCGGGACCGACGTGGCCGGCTCGAGCCCGCGCACACCGGCTCGCTGGGGCCAGAACGCCGACGAGCTCGGCTATCTCGTGGCCGCGGGCCTCAGCCCGCTCGAGGCGATCGAGGCGGCCACCTCGACCGCACCGTCGACGCTCGGTCCGCAGGCGCCCAGGTCCGGCGTCCTCGCCGAAGGATTCGACGCCGACGTGCTCGCGCTCAGCGCGGATCCGAGCGGCGACGTGGGCATCCTCTCGACACCGTCGAACGTGACCCACGTCTGGCGGGGAGGGGTCTTGGTCAAGGCGCCAGGTGGGGTCCCGGAGGGCTGACGGCCCACAGCACCGGGTTCCGGGCGTACCGCCGATAATGTTCCTTATGTCAAGTTAGAGCCAGCGTGGTGATCGGCGGCCGTGCCACCACGCCGCGGCTCGCCTACTTCTCGACGTGGACCGTGACCGGCGGGACGACGCCGTGCTGCTCCATAGCCGCAGCAACCTCCGGGGGCGGCGAGGCGACCGCTGCCGCGACGGCAGTCGGGTCGTCGGCATCGGCGGTGATCGCGACGGTGTTGCTCCCGTCGGCGGCCACGTGGTCGACGACGTTCTTGCCGCCCATGTGCCCGATGGAGGCGGCGCGCTCGGCCTTGCCCTTCAGCCACTTCTCGACGTCCTTGACGCGGTGGGTGATCACGATCTTGGCCATGAGGCTCCTTCGAGACGTCCGCCGTTCCAGCAACGGCGCAACCTCTGTCTATCGCGTGCGAGGATGCCGCGCCACGCCGATGCCGTCATGGCCTGGTGGTGCCGGGCTGTCCAAGGTCACATGAGCCGGTCCCTTGCGTCGAGCAGCACCCCACAGCTGGCGAGCACCTCACTTGCCGACACGTCGACGAGATCAGACGCCAACTGGCCGGTTCGCTCGGCGAACGCCCGGCACAGCCGGTAGCCATAGGTGTAGCCGAAGCAGCGCGTGACCGAGTTGGCCCCGAAGAACCAAGTCCCCCGGTCGCAGTGGGCATCGAAGAGGTGCTCGTGGGCGAGTGCGATCTCTTCATCAGTGATCGAGCACTTGGAATAGAACGGTTGGACGTCTTCTTCGAAGAGCTGGGCCAATCCTTCGCTCACGAGCATCCGAGCCAGGTCCTCAGCGCAGCCAGGTCCGCGCCAGCGCATTGCATGGTGAAACTCATGCAGGAGTGTCGCCTCGATCGTCGTGGCTTCGACGTCGAATCCCGGATCAAGCGCCACGACGATCGCGTGAGGACCCAGCGTCGTGCCGCCAACACCCCACTCTGGGATCGTCTCGTCCGGCGCGTCCACGAACACGACGTCGATGCCCTGGGCAGCGAGGAGCGTGCGAGCGGCGTCCGTGGCAGTCGCGAACGCCTCCGTAATCCGTGCCTGAAGCTCGTCGAGACGCCCGGAGGCGTCGGCGACGTGGCTCACGATCGGTCGCACGCCATCACTCTCACACCCTTGGATCTCATGGTTGCTCTCTTCAAGCGAGCGTGATTGCTCTCTTCAAGCGAGCGCGAGATGCGCTTCAGCCACGGTTGTCCGCTTCCGGCACCCGGCTAATCCGATCCTGAGACGCCCTGCAACCAGTGGCTACGAGGGGTGTGCCTCCCTGACTGCAGCCCGTCACCTCGTCCCCACGTGTCTCGAGAGGAAGAGGAGGGACGGGGGTTCTTGCGACAAGAAGAACCCATCGGTGTGGCCGCCCGGTGGAAAGCGAACCACCGCGTCACGAGGCAGGACGCTCGCGAGCTCCTCAACCCACGGGTGAAAGGGATCCTGGGTGCCAGAGGCGACTCGGATCGGCGTCCCTCGCAGCGCGCCAGCATGCGTGATCGCGTCGTACCGCGCGAAGTCCGTCGCGCTCCAGTACGCCCCAGGGTTGACGTAGCGCACCCAGGCGTACGTCGTGAAGATCGCCGGGCTGATCGCCGCCACCGCGCGGAAGATGCGCGGGTGGTGCTCCGCGAACGCGATCGCGCCGTAGCCGCCCATCGAGATGCCCATCGAGGCGATGGCGCGTGGCGGGACGCCGAGCCCGCGGTCCTGCAGCATCGGGATGAGCTCGTGGACCACCATGCCCATCGGGTCGTCGCCGGGGTGCGGATGCCAGTAGCCGCCACCGCCGTCGACGGTGACCAGGGCCATCGGCGCGAGTGCCTCGCCGTTGACCAGGAGCGAGACCGCGTGCGCGGGCGTGATCCCTGCCAGGGCGCTGGTGTGATCGCCCCCGAATCCGTGGAGCATCACGATGAGTGGGAGCACACTGCCGGGACCGTGACCAGTGGGGTAGCCGATGGTGTAGCCGACCTGGGTGCGCCGGTACCTCGAGTAGAACGAACCGTCGACGTTCACGCCACCGGACGAGAGCCCGTACTCGAGCGCCGCCATGCCCGCCCCCGCAGCGAGCACCACCGCTGCGCCGGCGAGGAAGCGTCGCCTCGTGACGGCCTGGGCGTGCGTGAAGCGTCGCGGGACCCGCCGCGAGCCGTCGGCGCTCGAGCGCCTCGCCGACTGACCGGGACCCTCCCCGCGTTTCACCGGCGGGAGCGCCCCTTGCACTCGGACAGTATATCGTCCTCCGATCTATCGGACTCCGATAGTCAGGGTCGTCACCGAACGCGCTGATCCGCGATGTGCGCCGTGGTGCACGACCCCGAGCACGTCGATGCTCGCGCGATCAGCTCGGTCACGCACGGCCGACCCTCCCCCACGCGTTCCTCGTGGTGGTGGCGGGATGCTCGGTGCCCTGGCCCGCGACCTCCTGGTGCGCGCACGACGTTCTCAGCCGCCAGCGTCCATGTCGCCCGAACGATGGAACGCGGGCGTCCCGGAGTCGGCGCCGCGCTCTTGGTGGTGCCGATGGTCTCGCCGTGAGCGCCGCCATCGGCGGCTTCCACCTGGCCGGCGGCTCGCTCAGACGGACGCGAGCCGCTTGGTCGCCGCCTGCACGAGCCAGGTGAACGCCGGGTCGGGCCGTGCGAGCAGCTCGGGGTGCCACTGGAGGCCGAGGACGTCGCGGCCCTCGAGCTCGACGACCTCGGGGGTGCCGTCGGGCGAGCGGCCGGTCACGACGAGCCCCTTGCCGATCCTTTCGATCACCTGGTGGTGCAGGGAGTTCACCTCGAGATGGGTGCCGTAGAGGGCCGCGGCCAGCGAGCCGTCGACGACGTCGACGCCGTGGGCGACCTCTCGCCCGTCGTCGTCGAACCTCGGGTGCCCGTCGCCCTCGTCGATGCCCACGTGCTGGCGGAGCGTGCCGCCCTTCGCCACGTTCAAGAGCTGGGCACCCCGGCAGATGCACAGGACCGGCAGCCCGCGGAGCTCGGCGGCGTCCAAGAGTGCGAGCTCCCAGGCGTCGCGCGTCGGCTCGGTGGCGGCGAGCCCGGCCTCGGGCGCTCGGCCGTACACGGCGGGATCGACGTCCGCGCCGCCGGTGAGGACGAGCCCGTCGATGCGCGCGACGATCCCGTCGACGTCGGCGTCCCGCGTGAGCTCGACGGGCAGGCCGCCGCACGCCGCGACGGCCTGGGGGTAGTCGGCGCAATGCAGGTCGAACTCCATCTCGTGCATCGCCTTCGGCACCACGTTCCCGAGGAGCCGCGCGGGCGAGCGGCGTCCGGACAAACCGATCAAGGGCGCGTGCACGCCGTCATGCTACGCGCCAGCCCACGGATCGTCAGGCCCCGATTGTGCTCGACGGTAGGCTCGCGGCGACCAGGAGGTGCGGTGCCAGCGGTCATTGAACTCGATCTCGGCGACAGCCACGCCGACATCACCGACCACGACGTGTACACCAAGGGCGTCCCGCACGCGACGTTCCTGCGCCTGCGCACCGAGGACCCCGTCAGCTTCACCGAGGAACACGACGGCCGGGGGTTCTGGTCGATCACGCGCCACGACGACGTGCTCTTCGTGAGCCGGCACACCGAGCTGTTCAGCTCCGCCAAGGGCATCCGCCTCGAGGACATGGACCTCGAAGAGACCGAGGCGCGCCGAACCATCATGGAGATGGACCCCCCCGCGCACTCGCGGTACCGACGGCTCGTCTCTCGTCCCTTCTCCCCCCGCGCGGTCGCCGACTACGAGACCTCGGTCCGTGAGCTCGCCCGCCAGGTCCTCGAGGAGGTCCGCGGCGAGCAGGCGTTCGATTTCGTCTCGCGTGTCGCCCGACAGCTCCCGATGCGGATGCTGGGCACGCTGCTCGGGCTCCCCGAGCACGACCTCGACTGGCTGGTCGACCGTGGCGACGCCTTGATCGGCAACACCGACGCGGACTTCACCGACTTCGTCGTCGACCAGGTCGACACGTCCGCGTACCGACTCCTCCCCTTCCGCAGCCCCGTGGCCGTCGAGCTGTTCGAGTACGCCGAGGGCGCCATGGCCGCTCGGCGCGCCCATCCCACGAACGACGTGCTGACGTCCCTCCTCCAGCCCACCGTCGACGGCGACCTGCTCGGCGACGAGCAGCTCAAGAACTTCTTCACGCTCATGGTGGCCGCGGGCAACGACACGACGCGCTACTCAATGGCCGCGGCCCTGAACGCGCTCGCCGAAAGGCCACAGCTGCTCGAGTCGCTGCGCGAGGATCCCGGCGCGATCAAGGTCGCAATCGACGAGATGCTGCGGTGGTCGAGCACGACGATGCACTTCCGCCGCACCGCGACCGAGGACGTCGAGCTGCGGGGCACGACCATCCGGGCGGGCGACAAGGTGGTGGTCTGGTACGTGTCCGCCAACTTCGACACCGAACAGTTTGACGAGCCATTCCACTTCGACGCCGCGCGGTCGCCCAATGACCACGTCGCCTTCGGACTGCACAGCCCGCACCTCTGCCTCGGCGCGCACCTCGCACGACTCGAGATGCGCGTCCTGTTCGAAGAGCTCCTCCCGATGCTCGACGCCGTGAGCGTCACGCACACCGAGCGGCTCCGCTCCAACTTCATCTCCGGGTTCAAGCGCCTCGAGGTCGACGCCACCTGGAGTTGAGCGGCTCCTCAGATGCTGGTCAGCTGATCGCACCCGCGGCACGCACGAGGTCCTGGAACCGCGCGACGCCGCCCTCGTGGCGCGCGCTGAGCACGCCGCCTCGATAGACGCCAGCGTCCAGGTTGCGCTGGACGGCCTCGCAGATCGCGGCATCCTCGTCCAACAAGAGCTTGGACAGGCGCGAGACGTCCTCGTCGAGCGTGCCGTCGCGCGAGAGGTACTGGTAGGCGACGCACGTGCGGTCCGGGCCGAGCGGGAGGAACTGCTCGAGGTTCATCGCGTCGTCGTAGACGTTGAGCGCGAGGTTCGGCCACCGCCACAGCCATCGCCCGTCGAGCACGGTCCCGTCCCTCGGCGGCGCGCGGTGCAGGACCCAGTCCTCATGGACCTCGACCTCGTAGCGCGAGACGTCGATCGAGCGCGCGAGCTCTCGGTGCACCAGCGGGATGTGGTAGCCCTCGAGGTAGTTGTCGGCCACGGCCTTCCAGTTGGCTGGTTGACTCCCGGTGCTGGGCGAGAATGGCTCGAGCGTCTCAATCCGGTACGGAGCCAGGCGCTCGGGCAGGTCACCCACCAGCTCTGACAGCGGTGTGGCGTTCGGGTCCAGGTTGACGAACACCAGCCCGCACAGTTCCTCGACCCGAGCCGGCATGAGTCCGAGCGCCGCCTTGTCGACCGGCTCGTCGAAGGCCAATCCCTCGGGGATACCGATGAGCGAGCCGTCGAGCCGGTACGTCCAGCCGTGGTAGCGACAGCGAATCGCCGCCTTGCACTGGCCCGATCCGCTCAGCAGCCGGGACCCGCGGTGGCGGCAGATGTTCTTGAACGCGTGCAGCTGATGTTGCTCGCCGCGGACCACCAGCACGGGCTGCGTCCCCGCGCGGGCCGTCAGGTAGCTCCCGGGCCGGGGCAGCGACGAGACGTGACCGGCGAGCTGCCAGGTGCGCTCGAAGATCAGCTCCTGCTCTGACTCGAGCAGGCTCGGGTCGGTGTAGACCCGAGGCTCGAGCGCCGTGCCGGCGGCCGTGTGCGGGATGGACGTGGCCGTCTGCGGGGTGGACATGGGCGGGGCGGCGGATTCCATAATGAGCATCCTGACTTTGTGATCA
>PMON01000039.1 GCA_003162395.1 Acidimicrobiaceae bacterium | reverse complement strand
GGCCTCCAAGCTCGCCGCGGCGAGGCTCGCGACATGGTCGGGCATCGAGACGGTGATCGCCGACGCGAGGGAGGACTGCGTCGTCGTCCGCCTTGAGGATGCCAGCGGGGCGACGTCGACGACGTTCCGTGCGCGCGAGCGGCCGCTGCCCGCGCGCAAGGCGTGGATCGCGTTCGCGACGGCGTCGAAAGGACGCCTCGAGGTCGACGACGGGGCGCGCCGCGCGCTTGGCGACGGAGCGAGCTTGCTCCTCGCGGGCGTGCGGGCAACCGAGGGCGACTTCGCCGTCGGGGACGCCGTCGAGGTCACCGCTGGCGGCGCGCTGTTCGCCAAGGGCCTCGTGCGCTGCTCGTCGCGCGAGCTCGACCGCCACGCCGATGGCACACCGGTGCCGCGCGACGTGGTGGNNCCACCACGACGACCTCGTGGCCCTTGCCTGACCCCGTCACGCACAACGGTACGATTCACCGATGGCGGACCCCGTGCTGAGCGCGCAGGGCGCTGCGGTCAGGGACGCCTCGCTGGTCCTTCGCGGGGCCTCGAGCGCCACGAAGGACGCAGCCCTGCACTCGGCCGCCGACGCACTCGGCGAGCGCGCCGCGGCGATCCTGGCGGCGAACGCGCACGACGTCGAGGCTGCACGCGCCGCCGGCATGTCGCCGCCGGCGATCGACCGGCTGACGCTGGACGACGCGCGGCTCGCCCAGATGGCCGCGGGGCTGCGCGGCGTGGCCGCCCTGGCGGACCCCGTCGGCGAGGTGGTGGACGGCTCGGTGCGACCGAACGGCCTGCGCGTCGAGCGGGTCCGCGTGCCGCTCGGCGTGGTGGGCGTGATCTACGAGAACCGTCCCAACGTCACGAGCGACGCGGCGGGGCTGTGCGTGAAGTCCGGCAACGCGGCGTTCCTGCGGGGCTCGGCGAGCGCGCAGACGACCAATCTCGAGATCGTCGCCGCGCTGCGCGAGGGCCTGGCGGCCGCGGGGCTCCCCAAGCCCGCGGTCAGCCTCGTCGAGGACACGAGCCGCGAGGCGGCCGTCTCGTTCATGCAGCTGCGCGGCGTCATCGACTGTCTCATCCCGCGCGGCGGGCGCGCGCTCGTCGCGGCGATGGCCGAGCACGCGACCGTCCCCTACGTCGTCGACGGCGACGGCAACTGCCACGTCTACGTCGACGCGGCGGCGGACCTCGACATGGCGTGCGACATCGTGGTGAACGCCAAGACCTCGCGTCCCGGCGTGTGCAACGCCGCAGAGACCCTGCTCGTGCACCGCGACGTGGCGGCGGGATTCCTCCCCGAGGTCGCCCTCGCCATGCCCCAGGTGCTGCTGCGCGGCGACGAGGCGACCTGTGCGCTCGTCGCGCGGGCGGTGCCCGCCTCCAACGAGGACTACGCGACCGAGTTCTTGGACCTCGTGCTCGCCGTGCGGGTCGTGGACTCGATCGAGGCGGCGATCGCCCACGTCGCTCGCTTCGGCTCGGGGCACTCCGAGGCCATCGTCACGCGCGACCTCGCCGCCGCGGACCGCTGGGTCCGCGAGGTCGACGCCGCCGCGGTGCTCGTCAACGCCTCGACGCGCTTCGTCGACGGCGCAGAGCTCGGCCTGGGCGCCGAGGTCGGCATCTCCACCCAGAAGCTGCACGCGCGAGGGCCGATGGGCCTGCGCGAGCTCACGTGCACGCGCTGGGTCGTCCGCGGCGAAGGGCAGGTCAGGTGACGTCACTGCGAGACGAGGTGGAAGACCCGCTCGGGCTCGACTACGCGCGGGCGCCGAGGTTCTCCTCGCCCGACGAGGTGGGGGCTGCGCTCGCGGCCAATCGCTACCTCGCCGACGCGGCGATCGCGAGCGTCGTGTACCTGGCTGACCGGCTCATCAAGCCGGTCCTCATCGAGGGGCCTGCCGGCACGGGCAAGACCCAGCTCGGCAAGACCGTCGCCGAGGCGCTCGGCGCGAGGCTCATCCGCCTCCAGTGCTACGAGGGCATCGATGAGTCCAAGGCCCTCTACGAGTGGAACTACCGAAAGCAGCTGCTGCGCATCCAGGCGGGCCAGCACGGCGAGTCGGGCCTCGACTGGCACGAGCTCGAGGGCGACATCTTCTCGGACGAGTTCCTGCTCACGCGGCCGCTCTTGGAGGCCATCCGCGCGACCGACCCCGTCGTGCTGTTGATCGACGAGGTCGACCGCGTCGAGGTGGAGACCGAGGCGCTGCTCTTAGAGGTGCTCTCCGAGTACCAGGTGTCCATCCCCGAGCTCGGGACGCTGACCGCGACGCAGCTGCCGCTCGTGTTCTTGACGTCCAACAACACGCGCGAGCTCTCAGAGGCGCTCAAGCGCCGCTGCCTGTACCTGCACCTCAACTACCCCGACGTCGAGCGAGAGCGCGCCATCGTGCTCTCGAGGGTCCCGGGCGTCTCGAGCGCGCTCGCGACCAGGATCGCCGAGGTCGTCCGCTCGCTGCGCCAGCTCGACCTGCGCAAGGCGCCGTCGGTGTCCGAGACCCTCGACTGGGCGCGCACCCTCGTCGTGCTCGGGCGCAGCGAGCTCGGCGACCAGGACGTGAAGGACACCCTGCACGTCCTGCTGAAGTTCCAGTCCGACATCGACAAGGCGTCCAAGGAGCTGCTCGGGAACCGGGCCTGATGCTCGACCTCCTCGGCTCATTCGTCGGCGAGCTGCGCGACGCGGGCATCCCGGTGTCGACGACCGAGCACCTTGACGCCGCCCGCGCCCTGGTCGCGATCGACCTCATGGAGCGCGCCGTCGTGAAGGCGGCGCTGTCGACGACGCTCGTGAAGGACGAGACGCACTTCGCGGCCTTCGAGCTCGCCTTCGAGATCTTCTTCGCCTCGGTCACCGCCCAGGCGGCCGCCGACCAGCTCGACGGGCCCGAGCACGAGCCCGGCGAGCCGAGCTCGCAGCGCGGCTCGGAGGGGCGCGGCAAGGGCGGCGGGGGAGGGGCGTCGGGCGAGGTCACCCAAGAAGAGCTCGCCGCGATGCTCTTCCGCGCGCTGCGCGAGGGCGACGCCTCGATGCTCGCCGAGGGCGCCCGGATCGCGGTGTCGAGGTTCGCGGGCATCGAGCCGGGCCGGCCCGTCGGGGGCACGTACTACCTGTACCGCACGCTTCGGAACCTGGACCTCGACGCGCTGCGCGCCCTCTTGCAGTCAGCCGCGGCGGGCGAGGGCGCGCTCCCCGGCTCGCTGAGCCAGCGACTCGCCCTCGACGACGCCTCGGGACGCATCGACCAGCTGCGCCGCGCGATCGAAGACGAGATCCGCCGGCGCCTGGTCGAGGATCGTGGCGCCTCGGCCCTCGCACGCTCGGTGCGCCGACCCCTGCCCGAGGACCTCGACGTCATGCACGCGACGCGCGACGAGCTGACGGCGCTGCACCGCGCGCTCGTCCCGCTCAGCCGCAAGCTCGCGATGCGCCTCGCGCGCAAGCGCCGCCGGGGGCACCGCGGCGCGCTCGACCTGCGCCGAACGGTGCGACAGTCGATGTCGACCGGCGGGGTGCCGATCAACCCGGTGTTCAAGCCGCCTCGCCCGGCCAAGCCCGAGATCTTCGTCATCGCGGACGTCTCGGGCTCGGTGGCGAGCTTCGCGCGCTTCACGTTGCTGCTGGTCCACGCGATCTCCGCGCAGTTCCGCAAGGTCCGCAGCTTCGTGTTCGTGGACGCTCTCGACGAGGCGACGAGGTTCTTCGAGGGCGCGGCGGACCCCGCCGACGCCGTGGCGCGCATCAACACCGAGGCCGACGTCGTCTGGATCGACGGGCACAGCGACTACGGCCGCGCGCTCACCCAGTTCCACGAGCGCTACGCGAACGACGTGACACGCCGCACGAGCATCCTGCTGCTCGGCGACGCGCGGAACAACTACCACGCCTCGCAGGCCTGGGTGCTCGACGACCTGCGCCGGCGGGCCCGTGCGGTGTACTGGCTCAATCCCGAGCCCCAGAGCTACTGGAACTCGGGCGACTCGATCGTCGCGGCCTACGCGCCGCACTGCGACGCCGTCGTCGAGTGCCGGACGCTGCGCCAGCTCGAGCGGTTCGTCGGGACGCTCGCGTGACGTCGCGGCCGCCACCCTCGATGCGCACGATCGGCAACGTCCACGACGCCCATACCCGCCTGATCCTCGTGCGCCACGGCGAGCCGGTGGTCGCGACGCTCGGCAGGGTGGGCGGTCCGCTCGGCGACACGGGGCTCACCGACGCCGGGCGCACCCAGGTGCGCTGCCTCGCAGATCGCCTCGGGGCCTCGCACGAGCTCGGCGAGGTCGCCGCCCTCTACGCCTCGACGCTGCCCCGGGCGGTCGAGACCGCCCAGCTGCTGGCGCCCGCGTTCGGGGGCCTCGAGGTCCGCGAGCGCCACGACCTGCGCGAGCACGACCCCGGCGAGCTCGACGGGCTCACCTGGACCGAGGCCGCCGAGCGATTCGAGATGGTCGACTTCGACACCGAGCCGGACCGGCCGGTCGGGCCCGGCGGGGAGTCCCTGACGGGCTTCCACGAGCGCGCGCGCCGCGCCATCGAGTCGGTGGGCGACGACCACGTCGGCGAGACCGTCGTGGTGGCGTGTCACGGCGGGATCGTGGCCGCGGCCGTCGGGCTCGTCTTCGGGCTCGCCGTGAGCGCCCGGGTCGTCCTCCCGACGCGCTACGCGTCGATGACCGAGCTCGAGCGGACCTCGAGGGGCTGGCGCCTCGGGCGGTACAACGACCGCTACCCGGTCACCGACGCCTGATCAGGCGCTGCGCTCGGCGCGCAGGAGCTCGGAGACCTGGAAGGCGAGGTCGAGGCTCTGGCGCGCGTTGAGGCGCGGGTCGCACATCGAGGTGTAGTTGTCGTCGAGGTCGGCCTCGCCGATCGCCTCGGCACCGCCCAGGCACTCGGTGACGTCGCTGCCGGTGAGTTCCACGTGCACCCCGCCCGCCCAGGTCCCGAGCGAGCGGTGCACGGCGAAGAAGCCCCGGATCTCGCGGAGGATGTCGTCGAAGCGACGGGTCTTCTTCCCGTTGTCCGCCGTGATGGTGTTGCCGTGCATCGGGTCGCAGGTCCACACGACGGGGTGCCCCGCGTCGCGCACGGCGTCGACGATCGGGCCGAGGACCGCCTCGACGCGGTCCGCGCCGAGGCGCGTCACGAAGGTGAGCCGCCCGGGCGTGCGACGTGGGTCGAGGCGCTCGGCGAGCGCGACGGCCTCTTGGGCCGTGGCTGACGGGCCGAGCTTGCACGCGATCGGGTTGGCGATGCCCGCGGCGAACGCGACGTGCGCGCCGTCGAGCTGGCGGGTGCGCTCGCCGATCCAGACGAGGTGCGCCGAGCAGTCGTACCAGTCGCCCGTGAGCGAGTCGCGCCGCGTCAGGGCCTCTTCGTAGTTGAGGACCAGCGCCTCGTGGCTCGTGAAGAAGTCCGTCTGGTGCAGCGTCTCTTCGCGCGCGAGGTCGATGCCGCAGGCCTCCATGAACGCGAGCGCCCGGGCGATCTCGTCGGCGATCTGCGTGTAGCGCAGCCCCTCGGCGGAAGTGGCGATGAACTCCTGGTTCCACGCGTGGACGCGCGCGAGGTCCGCGAAGCCGCCCTTCGTGAAGGCGCGCAGCAAGTTGAGCGTGGCGACGGACTGCTGGTAGGCGCCGACCAGGCGCCAGGGGTCAGGACGGCGCGCCTCGACGTCGAAGGCCTCGTCATTGACCATGTGCCCGCGGAAGCTCTCGAGCTCGACGCCGTCGATCGCCTCGAAGTCCTGGGAGCGGGGCTTGGCGAACTGGCCGGCGATCCGCCCGACCTTGACGACCGGCACGCCCGTCGCGTAGGTGAGCACGACCGACATCTGCAGGATCAGCTTCAGCTTGTCGCGGATCGAGTCGGCCGCCACGTCGTGGAACGACTCGGCGCAGTCGCCCGCCTGCAGCAAGAACGCGCGTCCCTCGGCCACCTTGCCGAGCTGCGCGGTGAGGGTGCGCGCCTCGCCGGCGAAGACGAGCGGCGGGAGGGCCGCCAAGCGGGCCTCGGCCTTCTTCAGCTCGACGGGGTCCGGCCAGGTCGGCTGCTGAGCCGCGGGAGCCGAGCGCCACGTCCCGGGCTCCCAGGTCGACTGGCCCGGCGCGTCCACGACCAAATCGTAGGTGAAGTGGATCAGATTCACCCTGCGCGGGCCAGAGCCCGCTGGGCCCTACCAGCCCACAGCACGTTGCAGGCGGCGTTCACGTCGGCGTGGGCCGCCTAGCCGCACGCCGTGCACCGAAACACCGCTTGTGATCGCCGGCTCGCCTCGTCGGTGTGCTCGCACTTGGAGCACCGCTGCGAGGTGAACTGGGGTGCGACGACACGTAGCTCGCGACCAGCGTCCGCCGCTTTGTACGCGAGCATCCGTGCCAACTCACCCCACCCAGCATCCTGTATCGATCGATTGAGTCCGGATTTTGCTTTGGCGCCATTGGGCTCGAAGGTCCCATCCGAGCGGGGACAAGGCTTCGGGCGACGCACCATGGAGGCGACCTGCAAGTCCTCGATGACGATCAAGTCGTGGTCGTTGACCAATCTGCGAGAGACCTTTTGGGCGAGGTCCCGTCTCTGGTCGCGGACCTTCCGGTGGTGCTCAGCAACCCGCTCGACCGCACGGCGCCGACGGTTCGAGCCCTTGCGCTTCAGCTTGAGGTCGCGCTGTGCCTTGGCGAGCGCAGCCGGGGCATTGCGAGCGAATCGTGGACCTTCAACGAGCTCCCCGTCGGAGGTGGCCACGAGGTTCACGACCCCGAGGTCGATGCCGATCTCGCGGCCGGTCGGGGCCAACGGGGTTGGCTCGACGCCGACGCAGCGAGTGGACACGAACCAGTGTCGTCCTCGCGCTTGACGGTGATGGCCTTGGGCGTGCCACGGATCTCGCGGTGCAGGTTGACCTTGACGTCGCCGATCCCGTAGAGATAGAGCCTTCGCGCTTCGAGCTTGAGCTTCCAGCCCTTGGTGTCCTCCCACTGCAGCGAGTCGAACCGGGCTCTCGCCTTGAACCTGGGGTACCCCGGCTTCTCGCCGCGCTTGCAGCGCTTGAAGAAGTCGTTGAAGGCACGGTCCAGTCGCGTGAGCGTGCCTCTGGACATTCTCACGCCGAACTCGAGGACCTCTGGGCGTACCTCACGGAGCTCTGTCAGGGTCCGGCACTGCCGGACGTAGCTGACCGATCGGCGCTCCCAGCGCCACGCGCCCTGGCGCTCCTCGAGCGCTGCGTTGTACAGCTCGCACTGCAGTCGCAGGGCGCGATCGAGCGAGTTGGCTTGCTTGACGGTGGGATAGACCCGGAAGCGATGGGTCCGACACTGGCTCACCCGTGCAGTGTTGGGGTGGGGTGCGACATGGTGGAACCGATCCACTACCTACGCGTGCGATTTGCCGCGGAGCCTGACGTGAGAGGTTCGTAGGCTCGCGAGATGGCAGGGCGGACACGCGGGCTCTTCGGCGGCACGTTCGACCCCCCGCACGCGGGCCACGTCGCCGCGGTCCGCGCGACGCTGGCGGACGCAGCGCTCGACGAGCTCGTCGTCACCGTCGCGGCGGACCCGTGGCTGAAGGGCGACCCGCCGAGCGCGCCGGGGTGGGCACGCCTCGCGATGGCCGAGGCCGCGTTCTCGTCGATCGACCGGGTGGTGGTGAGCGACCTCGAGCTGCGCCGGGGCGGCCCCACCTACACGATCGACACGGTCGAAGCGCTCCTGGCCGAGGCCCCGGGCGACCGGATCGTGGTCGTCCTCGGGGCCGACGCCGCGGCGTCCCTTGGCTCCTGGCACCGAGCCGGCGACCTCGCGGCCCTCGTCGAGATCGCCGTCGTGCCACGCCCAGGGGTCGAAGCGACGCCGCCTGAAGAGTTTTCAGCCCACATGGTCCTGATGGAGGAGGTGGACCTCTCGAGCACGTCGGTCCGCGCCGCCCTCGAGCGCGGGGAGGACCCCCGCGGGCTCCTCCCCGAGGCCGTGGTCCGCTTGGTGTTGGCACACCGGTTGTACGCTCAGTGACGCATGGCATTGCGGGCGATCGACCTCAGTTCTCTTGAGCAATCGACGATCGCTGCGAGCACCGCCACGATCCACGAGTTCGCGCCGACGCCTCGGATGATCACCGCGGCGGCCGCGCGGCGCGAGCGGCGACACTGGCTCGCCGTCGCCGCCATCGTGTTCCTCACGCCGCTCGCCGCCTGCGTTGGCGTGCTCGAGGTGGTCCGCTGACCCCCATCCCGTCGGCGCGGGCGGCACAGCCCGTGGGTCACGATGAGGAGACCGAGCAGTTGCTCGCCGCGACGCTCGAGGCGATCGACGACAAGCTCGGCAACGCCCCGGTGGTGCTCGAGATGACCGCGCTGCTCGGCGTGGTCGACCTGTTCGTGATCACCGCGGGGCGCAGTGACCGTCAGGTGCGCACGATCACCGAGGAGGTCGAGCGCATCGCCAAGCTGCGCTGCGGGCGCGGCCCGATCCGCATCGAGGGGCTCTCGGATGCCCGGTGGGTGCTCATGGACTTCGGCGACGTCGTCGTGCACGTCTTCGACGAGGAGACGCGCGCCTACTACGACCTCGAGCACCTCTGGTCCGCGGCACCGCGCCGGCGCGCGGAGCGGCCCCACGCCGACGCCTCGGACCGTCGCTGAGCCACGCACGGGTCCTTGCACCCGCGCGCCCCGGGATCGGGCCGCCGGCTCGGTAGCCTCGAGCCATGGGCAGTGACGCTCGCCCGACGCGAAGCTGGGACCTCGACGGCTTCGAGCGGCACCTCGCTCCGCGATCAGCGGCCACCCGGCGTGCCTACCGCACCGACCTCACGACGGCCATCGGGTGGCTCGGGCGCTTGGGGGTCGACTCGCCGACTGGGGTGACGAGGCTGCAGCTGCGCCGCTACCTCGCCTCGCTGCAGACGCGGGGGCGCTCGAGGGCGACCATCGCTCGGCACGCCGCGTCGCTTCGCGCGTACTTCTCGTGGCTCGAGCGCACCGGGGCCCTCACGGAGAACCCGACCGCCCGCCTCGTCGCCTCGGTGCCCGGCTCGAGGCTCCCCACCCTCGCGACCCGCGAGGAGCTGGACCGGCTCTTGGACGCGACGCTCGACCCGGCTGACCCCGTGGCGGTCCGGGACCGGGCGATCGCCGAGCTCCTCTACGCGGCCGGCCTGCGAGTGGCCGAGCTGTGCGGGCTCGACGTCGACGACGTGGACCTGGCGGGCCGGCTCGTGACGGTCACGGGGAAGGGTGACAAGCAGCGCCGCCTCCCGATCCACGACGCGTGCGCTGCCTCGGTCGCGGCCTGGCTCGGCGAGCCCCGCGCCTCGATGCTGACCGAGGCGAGCCCCGCCGCGGCGATGTTCGTCAACCGCCGGGGCAACCGGCTCGGCCCGCGCGACGTCCGGCGGGTCCTGGCCGCGAGGAGCGGGACGCCGCTGCACCCCCACGCGCTGCGCCACACCTTTGCCACGCACCTGCTCGAGGGCGGCGCGGACCTGCGCGTCGTCCAAGAGCTCCTGGGCCACGCCAGCCTGACGACGACCCAGGTCTACACGCACGTCTCCAAAGAGCGCCTCCAGCGGGTCCACCGCGCGACCCATCCGAGGGGCTGAGCCGCCGACGACGCACCTCCGGTAGAGTGCACCCGCCGCGCCACCCGGCACGGCACGACACGAACCCCCCTGCACGAGACGTGCGGTCGCCACAGTGTGGTGCCGTGCAGGGCGAACAACCGAACGGAGCAGTTCCATGCCACTCGTCACCGTCCGTCAGCTCCTCGACGCGGGCGTCCACTTCGGCCACCAGACCCGTCGGTGGAACCCCAAGATGCGTCGCTTCATCCTCGGCGAGCGCAACGGCATCTACCTGATCGACCTGCACAAGACCCTGGTCGGGATCGAGGCCGGCTACGCCTACGTCCGCGACCTCGTCGCCAACGGCGGGATCATCCTGTTCGTCGGCACCAAAAAGCAGACCCAGGGACCCATCGCGGACTACGCCGAGGCCTGCAACATGCCCTTCGTCAACCAGCGCTGGCTCGGCGGCATGCTGACCAACTTCCAGACCGTGTCCGGGCGCGTGAAGCGCATGCAGGAGCTCGTCGCCATGCAGAAGGCCGGCGACTTCGAGGGCATGCCCAAGCGCGAGGCGCTTCGGCACTCGCGCGAGCTCGAGAAGCTCCAGCGCAACCTGGGCGGCATCGCCCACCTCGATCGGCTCCCCGACGCGATCTTCGTGATCGACACCAAAAAGGAGCACATCGCGGTCACCGAGGCGAACAAGCTCGGCCTCCCGGTCGTGGCCGTCGTCGACACCAACTGCGACCCCGACTGCATCGACTTCGTCATCCCCGGCAATGACGACGCGATCCGGGCCGGGGCCCTGCTCTGCCGCGTGATCGCCGACGCGGTCGTCGAGGGCAGGTGGATCCGAGCGAACCGCCCGCCGCCGCCCGCGCCCGCGCAGCGCAACGGCGCGAGCGCCAAGGACGGCAAGGCGCCGGAAACCGAGCCGGCCGAGGCAGCCGCACCACCACCGCCGACCGAGCCTGCGGGTGCCGAGGCGGCCGCCGCCGAGCCCGTCACGCCCGCGCCGGCTGACCCGACGTCGACGCCGGAGCCAGAGGCGCCCGCCAGCATGCCCGCGGGGCCTGCAACCGAGACGCCCGAGCCCGAGGCCGTGGTCGCGGCGAGCGAGGCATCGGTATGAGCTCGTTCACCGCGAAGGACGTCCAGCGGCTCCGCCAGCTGACCGGCGTGGGCATGCTCGACGCGAAGCGCGCCCTGGAGGCGACGGAGGCCGCGGACCTCGCGGCTGACGCGCACATGGAGGCCGCCGTGCAGTGGCTCCGAGTGCAAGGGCTCTCCTCTGCGGCCAAGCGTGCCGACCGCGACGCGAGCGAGGGGGCTGTCGCCGCGGTGCGCGACGGTGCGGTGGCCGCGCTC
Organism: Acidimicrobiaceae bacterium; assembly: GCA_003162395.1. Lineage (GTDB taxonomy): Bacteria > Actinomycetota > Acidimicrobiia > Acidimicrobiales > RAAP-2 > Palsa-459. The sequence goes on along the minus strand of PMON01000039.1, from coordinate 10,828 downwards.
GTCGAGCTGCGGTGCGAGACCGACTTCGTCGCCAAGACGCCCGAGTTCGTCGACCTCGTCGACGAGATCGCCGCGCGGGTGGCAGAGGAGGGCGAGTCGGGCGCCGACAAGTTCGCCGATCAGATCACGAAGCTCGCCACGACGCTGAAGGAGAACGTGTCGCTCGGCCGGGTGGTCCGGCTCACCGCGGACGCGAATCAGGTCGTCGACACCTACCTGCACCAGCAGTCCGGGCGCGGAGTCAACGCGGTGGCGATCGTGCTCGCAGGCGGGACCGAGCCGCTCGCCCATGAGATCGCCGTGCACATCGCGTTCGCAAAGCCGGCCTATCTTCGCCGCGAGGACGTGCCGGAGGCCGACGTGGCCGCCGAGCGCGCGACGATCGAAGAGCTGTCCCGCAACGAGGGCAAGCCCGAGGCCGCACTCGCAAAGGTCATCGAGGGACGCCTCGGCGGCTGGTTCAAGGATCGCGTGCTGCTCGAGCAGTCCTACGTGAAGGACGAGAAGCAGACGATCGCCCAGCTGCTCGGCGATGCCTCGATCGTGTCGTTCGCTCAGGTCCTGATCGGCAGCTGAGTGGCCCCACGACGGCTCGTCCTCAAGATGTCCGGCGAGGCACTCGCCTCGTCGGCGAGCGACGAGACCGTGGACGTGGCGATGGTCGACCGCCTCGCGACCGACATCGCCCTGGCGTGCGCCGACGACGACTTGGAGCTCGCGATCGTGATCGGCGGCGGGAACATCTGGCGCGGCGCGACCGGGGAGGAGGCGGGCATCGACCGCGCCACCTCGGACACGATGGGGATGCTCGGGACGGTCATCAACGCGCTCGCCTTCCAGGACGCCCTGGAGAAGCACGGCAGGCCGACGAGGGTGCTGAGCGCGCTGCAGATGCCCGCGGTGGCCGAGCCGTACATCCGTCGCCGCGCGATCCGGCACCTCGAGAAGGGCCGGGTCGTGATCTTCGCGGCCGGCATGGGCAACCCGTACTTCACGACCGACACCCCCGCCGCCCTCCGTGCCGCAGAGATCGAGGCCGAGATGCTGCTCAAGGGCACCCACGAGGGCGTCGACGGCGTGTACTCGGCGGACCCGAGGCTCGACAAGACCGCGGTGCGCTACGACGAGATCTCCTTCATGGAGGTGCTCAGCAAGGAGCTGCGCGTGATGGACCTCACCGCGATCACGTTCTGCATGGACAACAAGCTGCCAATTCACGTGTTCGACCTGATGGGCCCCGGCAACATCAGCCGCGCCCTCGCCGGGGAGCGCGTGGGTACGCTGGTGCGGTGATGGACGACTCCTTCACGGCGTTGCTGCTTGAGGACACGAAGGACAAGATGGCGAAGGCCATCGAGCACGTCCGCGCAGAGTTCTCGACGGTGCGAACGGGACGCGCCAACCCCGCGCTCGTCGAGCACCTGGGTGTCGAGTACTACGGCAGCACGGTGCCGCTCCAGCAGCTCGCCCAGTTCTCGGTGCCCGACGCGCGCATGCTCGTGATCTCGCCCTACGAAAAGACGGTGATCGGGGCGATCGAGAAGGCCATCACGGCCTCTGACCTTGGGATCTCGCCCTCCAACGACGGGACGGTGATCCGACTGGGCTTCCCCCCGCTCACCGAGGAGCGTCGCAAGGACCTGGTCAAGGTCGTGCGGCACAAGGCCGAGGAGGGGCGCGTCCAGATCCGCAACATGCGGCGCCACGCGCGCCAGGAGCTCGAGCACGCCGAGAAGGACCAGGGGGTGGGCGCCGACGAGGTCGAGCGCTTCGAGAAGGCGCTTGACAAGATGACACACGACGAAGTGGCGGCGGTCGACGCGCTGCTCACGCACAAGGAGCAGGAGCTACTTGAGGTATAGCGACGACGACGGGGGCGGGCCGATCGACTGGGACCCAGACGACGACGTGGTGCAAGAGGCGTCCGGGGTCACGATCACCGGTGCGCACCAGGCAGTGCCACGGCCGCCCGACCACGGACTCCCGCCCGAGGCCTCGCTCGACGACTGGTCGTTCGTGCGCGGCACGTCGCCGGACCCCGAGCTCCCGCACTGGACCGAGGCGCCGACCGGCCAGGTCCCGGCCGTGCTGTCCCGCGAGGAGCCGCCCAGCGCGAGCGACGACCCGTGGTCGTCGCTGCCCGCGCCCACGTGGCGCCAGGACGAGACCGACTGGACCGCCCAGGAGCACGGCTTCGAACCCGCGATGCTCGGCGACGAGGGCGGGGCCGCCCCGGTCCATGGCGACGACGGCCGTCGGCCGTGGGAGTTCGACGAGCACGAGGACCCACCGACGACCGCGGTCCCCGTGGTCCCAGCAGCGGAGGCCGGCGCGCCGACCGGCGCACGCACGACGCGGGTGCGGGCACGCACGGCGCGCCCGCGGCGCGCGCCGAGCGACGGACCACTGACCGGACGCGCCGCGCGCCCATCGGGCTCGCGCGACATGACCGCCGCGATCGTGACGGGGATGTCGCTCCTCATCGTCGTGATCGTGGCCTTCGACGTGAGCACCCTGCTCGCGGGCGTGATCTGCGCGATCGCGGTCACCCTGGCAGCGGGGGAGGCCTACAGCGCGATGCGCCTCGCGGGACACCGTCCGGCGGCTGCGCTCGGGCTGGTGGCCTCGCTGTCGCTCATGGTCGCCTCGTACAACAAGGGCATCGCGGCCCTCCCGCTCGTCGCCGCGCTCTGCTTTTTCTTCACGTTCATGTGGTTCATGGCCGGCGTCGAGCGCGCCGACGTGATCGACGGGGCGGCCACCACGATGCTGGTCTTCGTCTGGGTCGCGGTGCTCGGGTCCTTCGCGGGACTCCTGCTCGCACCGTCGTCGTTCCCGCACCACGACGGCGTGCACTTCTTGCTCGGCGCGATCTTCGTGACGGTCGCCTACGACGTGGGCGCGCTCGTCTCGGGCAAGCTGCTCGGGCGCCACGCGATGGCGCCCACCATCAGCCCGAACAAGACCTGGGAGGGCGCGGTCGGCGGGGCGGTGTTCGCGATCATCGTCGGGGCGTGCGTGTCGGCCATGGCGCCGTGGACGATGTCGGCTGCCCTCACCCTCGGGCTGTGCGCGGCCGTGCTCGCCCCCCTCGGCGACCTGTGCGAGTCGATGTTCAAGCGGAGCCTCGGGCTGAAGGACATGGGGCGGACGCTCCCCGGGCACGGCGGCCTGCTCGACCGACTGGACGGCCTGCTGTTCGTCCTGCCCGCGGCGTACTACGTCGTGCTGTCGTTCCACCTGCACTGAGAGACCGAGCGCGCACCGGCGCGCCGCGGAGCGAGGAGGGCGCGCGATGACGAGGTCGCTGGCCATCCTCGGTGCGACCGGCTCGGTCGGGACCCAGGCGCTCGACGTCGTCGCGCGGCACCCTGGCGAGTTCGAGCTCGACGCGCTGAGCGCCTGGCGCAGCCTCCACGAGCTCGCCGCGCTTGCCCAGACGCACCGTCCCCGCTGTGTCGTGGTGCCCGACGCGGCCTCGGCGAGCTCGATCGCAGGCTTGTTGCCGGCTCGCACCGAGGTCCTCGTCGGCGAGCCGGGGCTGGTCGAGGCCGCGAGTGCCGCCGACGTCGTGCTGAACGCCATCGTCGGGTTCGCCGGCGTGCCCGCTACGCTCGCCGCGCTGCGCGCCGGCCGGCACCTTGCGCTCGCCAACAAGGAGTCGCTGATCGTCGCGGCGGACCTCGTCGAGCACGTGCGCGCCACGCCAGGCGCCCAGCTGCTGCCCGTGGACTCCGAGCACTGCGCGGTGCACCAGTGCCTGGCGGGCCTGTCCGGCCCCGACCCGATGCGCTCGGTGCGACGCATCATCCTCACCGCCTCGGGCGGCCCGTTCCGGGGCAAGCTCACCGAGGAGCTCGCGGACGTCACCGTCGCCGACGCGCTCGCGCACCCGACGTGGCAGATGGGCCCGAAGATCACGGTGGACTGCTCGACGCTCATGAACAAGGGCCTCGAAGTCCTCGAGGCCGCGGCGCTGTTCGGCGTGGGCGTCGGCCTCGTCGACGTGGTGGTGCACCCCCAGTCGATCGTGCACTCAATGGTCGAGCTGGTCGACGGCTCGACGCTCGCACAGCTGAACCGCCCCGACATGCGCCTCCCCATCGCCTACGCGCTCGGCTATCCCGCGCGCTTCGACGACGGCTTCGGCCGGCTCACACTTGACGAACCGCTCGAGCTCACGTTCGAGCCGCCGGACCTGGCCGCGTTCCCGTGCCTCGGACTCGCCTACGAGGCGGCGCGCCTCGGTGGCACCGCGCCTGCGTGGCTCAACGCCGCCGACGAGTGCGCCGTCGAGGCGTTCTTGTCGGGCACGCTCCCGTGGCGCGGGATCGCACAGGTGATCGACGCGACGCTCCAGCGCTACGACGACACACCGTGCGACGACATTGAGGCACTTCTTAAGGCGGACATGACTGCGAGGGGTGTTGCGTCGGGCATCATTGAGTCCATGGCCCTGTCGTCGGCGCGTCCGTGACCGAGATGATTGTCGCGCCCCACGAGGTTGAGCGGGCGTCCGACGAGCTGCCGCCAACGCGTTCGGAGACGGTGTCGCGTCTCCTAGGGCTGCTCGCCGGCACCACCGCGGTGACGTTGCTCATCCTCGCGACCGGAGGTTGGCCGTGGCTGGTCGTCGTCGGCTCCGTGCTCGCGATCATCATGCTGCACGAGGCGGGGCACTTTGTGACGGCCAAGTGGTCGGGCATGAAGGCAACGGAGTTCTTCGTCGGCTTCGGACCGCGATTGTGGTCGATCCGGCGCGGCGAGACCGAGTACGGCATCAAGGCAATCCCCGCCGGCGGCTACGTGAAGATCCTCGGCATGACCTCCCTCGAGGAGCTCGATCCTTCGGACGAGCCGCGCAGCTTCGTCAACCAGCCCACCCGCAAGCGCGTGCTCGTCGCGTCCGCGGGCTCGATCGTGCACCTCCTGCTCGCCCTCCTGCTCGCCTTCGCGGCCCTTTTCTGGTTCGGCAAGCCGCAGCCAACCAACCGGGTGGAAATCCTCGGGCTCGCCACCGCGCCGGGGATCGTCACGCCCGCGCAGCACGCAGGGCTGCACCCCGGTGACGTCCTCGTGTCGATCAACGGACGGGCGACGACTGACGCCAACATCGCGAAGCAGGTCAAGGCGAGTGCCGGCCACTCGATTCACATCGTGGTGAGGCGCGCCGGGCAACTCCTCACGCTCTCGGCGACGCCAAGGGTGATCAAGGGGCTGTGGACCACCCCGAAGCTCGGCATCGATCTCGGCTCTCTCACCGTCCTCACGCATCCGGGTCTCGTGGCCTCGGTCACCGGCACGACGTCGCTCGTCTGGGGCGTGACGACCGAGACGGGGCACATCTTCGCGAACGCCTTCTCTCCTTCGGGGCTCGCCTCGCTCTTCGACCAGGTCACGAACCCCAAGGCTGCTGCCCAGGCACGCGCGACCGGCACGCAATCGGTCTCGATCGTGGGCGCGGGCCAGTACATCGCCGACGCCGCACGCGCTGGCGTCGAGCCGCTCTTCGGCATCCTCATCTCGCTCAACATCTCGCTCGGCCTCCTCAACATGCTGCCGATGCTGCCGCTCGACGGCGGGCACGTGGCAATCGCGCTCTACGAGCGGCTCCGCACGCGCCGAGGCAAGTCGCGCTATCGCGCGGACGTTCGCAAGCTGATGCCGGTCGTCTATGTGTTCCTCGGGTTCCTGATGCTGTTCGTGGCGTCCAAGATGTACCTCGACATCGCACACGGGACGCCGAACCCGTTCGGGTGACCGACGGGTCACGGACGCGTGCAGCGAACCCGCGGCACATGCCGGACGCGTCGGTCCGACGACCCGTCATGGCGTCGCGAGCCGCCCTGCGATCCGGCCTCGGCGCCTTCGAACCAGCTGCCTCACGCTCGCCGCCCACCTCCGTCTCGGCGCCGCCGCCGTCCGACGGTGGCGGCGACCCCTTCGACTGGCTGCCCGGCGGGGCCTGCCTGATCGGCAGATCCAGCTGCGTAGTCGTCGGACAGGGCGTCGACAACCTGGCCCACCTCCCCCTCGTGTCACCTGCACCGGCCCCTCGTCGTCCGGGCCGGAGCGGCGTCGTACCACGCTGACGGCCACGTGGACTGATCGGCCACCCCGAGGCGGCAGACTGGTCCGGTGGACGTGGCCGACACCGTGCTGACGACGAGGCGATCGACCCGACAGATTCATGTCGGGCCAGTCGCGGTTGGCGGTGGCGCGCCGATCACGGTCCAGTCAATGACGACGACCAAGACCGCTGACGTCGAGGGCACGCTCACCCAGATCTACGACCTCGCGGCCGCCGGCGCGGACCTCGTGCGCTGCACCTGCAACGAGGGCCCCGCCGCAGAGGGGCTGGCCCAGATCGTGCCGCGCTCGCCGGTGCCGATCATCGCCGACATCCACTTCCACGTGGAGATGGCGCTCGCCGCCCTTGATGCCGGTGTCCAGGGCTTGCGCCTCAACCCCGGCAACCTTCGCAAGGAGCACGAGATCAAGCTGGTCGCCCAGGAGGCGAAGGACCGCAGCGTGCCCATCCGCATCGGGGTGAACGCAGGGTCGCTGCACCCCGACATCTACGAGCGCTTCGGCGGCGCGACTCCCGAGGCGCTCGTCGAGTCCGCGCGCCTGGAGCTCGCCTACTTCGCCGACGTCGGCTTCGACGACGTCAAGATCTCGGTCAAGGCGTCCTCGGTGCCACTCATGATCGCGGCCTATCGACTCGCCTCGGCGACCTTCGAGCATCCGCTGCACCTGGGGGTGACCGAGGCGGGCCCACCGCCCGCGGGCCTGCTCAAGGGCACGGCGGGCATCGCGACGCTGCTCGCCGAGGGGATCGGCGACACGATCCGCTACTCGCTCACCGCAGACCCCGTGGAAGAGGCCCGCGCGGGACGCCAGCTCTTGGAGGCCCTCGGGCTCCGCGAGCGAAAGGACCTGGACTTGATCGCGTGCCCGAGCTGCGGGCGCGCCGAGGTCGACGTGATCGCCGTGGCGACCGCCGCGCAGGCGGCGCTCGAGGGCAGGGGACTGCCCATCCAGGTCGCGGTCATGGGCTGCGTCGTGAACGGGCCCGGCGAGGCACGCCACGCCGACCTCGGCATCGCCGCGGGCAAGAAGAAGGGCCACCTGTTCATCAAGGGGAAGATCGTCCGCGTGGTGCCCGAGGACCAGATGGTCGCCGCGCTCGTCGAAGAAGCCGAGCGTCTCGTCGCCGACGGCATCGAGGCGAGACTGGCTGCCGCCGACGAGTCCGCGGAGGCAGAGGCGGCCGCAGACCGCGCCGAGCTGCTCGACGAGAAGGGTCTCGACGCCAACCACTCCTCGACCCGCATCGCAAAGATCCGGAGTCGCCTGGAGGGGTGAGCCTGTAGATTCGCGGGCCATGCGCATGTCGAAGATGCTGCTGCGCACGCTGCGCGATGACCCCGCCGACGCCGACACCGCGGGGCACGCGCTCTTGGTGCGCGCGGGCTTCGTGCGCCGGGTGAGCTCCGGCGTCTACACGCTGCTGCCGCTCGGGCTGCGCGTCGTGCGCAGGGTCTCGGACATCATCAGAGAAGAGCTCGACGCGGCGGGCATGCAGGAGCTGCTCATGCCGGCGCTCAGCCCGATCGAGCTATGGGAGCAGTCCGGGCGCGCGGCCAAGTTCGGCAGCGACGCACTGCCGGCGATGACCCTCGAGGCCCGCGGCGGCAAGTTCGTGCTGGGGGTCACCCACGAAGAGGTGGCCACGGTGACCGTGGGCGCCGAGGTCGACTCCTATCGCCAGCTGCCGGTCACGATCTACCAGATCCAGACCAAGTTCCGCGACGAGGCCCGCCCCCGGTACGGGCTCTTGCGCGGCCGCGAGTTCCTCATGTGCGACGCGTACTCCTTCGACGCCGACAAGGACTCGATGCAGGTCTCCTACGACACGGCCAAGGCCGCGTACGTGCGGATCTTCGAGCGCCTGGGGCTGCCCGCGACGCCGGTCGAGGCGCTGTCGGGGGCCATCGGCGGCGACGTCAACCACGAGTTCATGGTCGAGTCGGCGATCGGCGAGGACCACTTCGTGCGCTGCGGGACGTGCGGCTACGCCGCGAACGTCGAGCGCGCCGAGGTGGGCGCACGCCCCGGCGCCGCTCGTGCGGTCGAGACTGGCGCGTACCGCCGCGTCGCCACCCCTGGTGCGACGACGATCGACGAGGTCGTCGCCCTGCTCGACGACGCCGCGATCGACGCGGCGAGGACGCTCAAGTCCGTCGCGGCGGTTGACGAGTCCGACGAGCCCGTCGTCATCCTCGTGCCCGGCGACCGCGAGGCGAAGCTCCCGTCGAGCTGGCGGCTGTTCGGCGACAAGGACTTCGCCGCGCACCCCGAGATCCTCCGCGGGTTCCTCGGCCCGGTCGGACTCGACGCCCGCGTCGTCGCGGACGCGGCGGTCCCCGCGGCCGCGCACGCCTGGGTCGTCGGCGCGAACGACGTGGACGCGCACCTGGTCGACGTCATCTACGGCCGTGACTTCACCGCCGCCGAGGTCGGCGACTACGTGACCGCGCGCGAGGGTGACCCGTGCTCGCGGTGCGGTGCACCCCTCGAGGTCGTGCGCTCCGTCGAGGCCGCGCACATCTTCCAGCTCGGACTCGTCTACTCGCTCGTCATGCCAGGTGCGACCTTCACCGCCGAGGACGGCTCGGAGCAGCCGTTCTGGATGGGCTGCTACGGCTTCGGGGTGAGCCGCGTGCTCGCGGTGCTGGCCGAGACCTTCCGTGACGACGACGGGCTCTGCTGGCCGCAGTCCTCCGCCCCGTACGACGTGCACCTCTGCGCGCTCGGCGCGGGTCGCACGCCCGAGGTGTCGGTGGCGGCCGAGGCCCTGTACGCCGAGCTCGTGGCCCTGGGCGTCGCGGTCTGCTTCGACGACCGCGACGTCTCGGCGGGCATCGCGTTCGCCGACGCGGACCTCCTGGGCGCCCCGCTGCGCGTGACGGTGGGCAAGCGCGGCTTGGAACGCGGCATCGTGGAGGCGCGCGAGCGTCGCTCGGGCGACGTCCACGAGGTCGACCTCGCGACCGCCGCGGCGTCGGTCGCAGCACGCCTCACGTCCCCGCTCGACTGACCTGGCCAGGGCGGCTTTCTGGTGCCTGCTGCTACACTCGTTGACACAGTCCGCAAGGACGCTTGGATCAGTCAGGCGCGGGCCGCGGCCCGCGCTTTTTATATGGACGACGACGGTTGAGGAGGGTGCGGTGGACGAGAACGAGCTCGCGGGCCAGATCACGCCCCTGCTCGTCTCTGCAGGCCTCGAGCTGTACGACGTCGAGGTGACGAGGGGGACCCTTCGGGTCACCGTGACGCGCCCCGGCGGGGTCGACCTCGACGCGCTCGCCGCTGCCAACTCGCTGCTGTCGTCGTACCTGGACGAGCACGACCCGATGCCGGGCCGCTACACGCTCGAGGTCTCGAGCCCGGGCCTCGAGCGGCGCCTGCGCACCCCGGCGCACTTCACGGGGGCCGTCGGGGAGTCGGTGACGCTGCGCATCAGCCTTCCTGGCACGCCTGCGGAGCGAGTGAGCGGCACGCTCCTCGCCGCCACCGACGAGGGCATCGAGATCGTGACGGAGACCGGCTCGCGCACCGCGCGCTACGGCGAGATCGAGCGCGCGCGGACCGTGTTCGCGTGGGGGGCCGCGCCCAAGCCGTCGCCCTCCAAGGGACGCGCACCGAAGCGCGACGTCGCGGCGAGGGGACACTGATGCAGAACTTCGAGTTTCTCGACGCACTGGCCCAGATCGCACGCGACTCCAACATCGCCGAGGACGAGCTCTTAGAGGCGCTCGCGAACGCGCTGCTCGCGGCGTACAAGCGCCTGCCCGACTCCGCCGAGGACGCCGAGGTCACGATCGACCGCGAGTCCGGCGAGATCAAGGTCTTCGGCCTCGAGCTCGACTTGGAGGGCAACGTCACGCGCGAGTGGGACGCGACCCCCAACGACTTCGGCCGGATCGCGGCCCAGACCGCCAAGCAGGTCCTCCTCCAGATCATCCGGGACATCCAGCGCAAGCAGATGTACGACGAGTACGCCGGTCGCGAGGGCGACATCGTGACGGGCATCGTCCAGCAGACCGACAGCCGCTACACGCTGCTCGACCTCGGAAAGGTCGAGGCCCTCTTGCCCCAGGCCGAGCAGATCGCCTACGAGCGCTACGACCACGGCGCGAGGGTGAAGGCCTACATCGTCGAGGTGCGCAAGACCACCAAGGGGCCCCAGATCGTGGTCAGCCGGACCCACCCGGGCCTGATCAAGCGCCTCTTCGAGATGGAGGTTCCCGAGATCAGCAGCGGGGTGGTGGAGATCCGGGCCTGCGCCCGCGAGCCCGGCCACCGCACCAAGATCGCCGTCTGGTCGAACGACGCCAACGTCGACCCGGTGGGGGCCTGTGTCGGGGCGCGGGGCGCCCGGGTGCGCATGGTCACCAACGAGCTCAGGGGCGAGAAGGTCGACATCGTGCCCTTCTCCGAGGACCCGGCCGAGTTCGTCGCCCGGGCCCTCCAGCCCGCCCGGGTGAAGGAGGTCCGCCTCGACGACGACACTGGGACCGCCACCGTCGTGGTGCACGACTTCCAGCTGTCTCTGGCCATCGGCAAGGAGGGCCAGAACGCCCGGTTGGCCGCCCGCCTGACCGGTTGGCGCATCGACATCAAGAGCGAGACCCAGCTGGCCGAGGAGGAGGCGGGGTACGCGAACGAGGAGTGGGCCGAGGGCGAGTGGGTCGAGGACGAGTCAGGCGAAATGGTCTGGAAGCCCGCTGAGGGCGGCGAGGCCATGTCGGCGGAGGAGGGG